>JAFXBE010000008.1 GCA_017516765.1 Clostridia bacterium
CCTCCGATTGTCAATCCGAAACCAGCGGCGTGTACGGTGGTTTCGGAACCCTTGCGTAGCAAGGGGTTCCTATCGCCGTTTGCCGCCCGGGGAGCCGTAGGCTCCTAGGCAAACGGTGCAAAAGTCGTCAAAAAAGCCGCTGCAGGCGTGTTTTTTGACGAGCTGCTGCCGCCGATGGCGGCTTTTTTAGTTGCGCAGGCTGTGCAGCGGTGCGGGGATATGACCGCCGCGCTCCACGAACTCGTCGTTCCTGGCGGTGTTTACCTGCATGATGGGGGCAAAGCCGAAAAGGCCGCCGAAGTTGACCACATCGCCCGCCTTCTTGCCGGGGGCGGGGATCACGCGCACGGCGGTGGTCTTGTTGTTGACCATACCGATGGCGGCTTCGTCGGCAATGATGCCGGCAATGGTGTTGGCGCTGGTGTCGCCGGGGATGGCGATCATGTCCAGACCCACGGAGCAGACACAGGTCATGGCTTCCATCTTTTCAATGGACAGGCACTTGGCCTGGGCTGCCTCGATCATGCCGATATCCTCGCTGACGGGAATAAATGCGCCGCTGAGGCCGCCCACATGGCTGGATGCCATTACGCCGCCCTTTTTGACCATGTCGTTGAGCATGGCAAGGGCTGCGGTGGTGCCGGGTGCGCCGGTCATTTCCAGACCCATCTCCTGCAGAATGTAGGCAACGCTGTCGCCACGGGCAGGGGTGGGGGCAAGGGACAGATCCACAATGCCGAAGGGCACGCCCAAACGCTTGGCGGCTTCCTGCGCCACCAGCTCGCCCACGCGGGTGATCTTGAATGCTGTACGCTTGATGGTCTCGGCGACCACGTCGAAGGGCTGACCGTGTACGTCCATCAGAGCGCGCTGCACGCAGCCGGGGCCGCTGACGCCCACGTTGATAACGCATTCAGGCTCGCCCACGCCGTGGAAGGCGCCTGCCATGAAGGGGTTATCCTCCACGGCATTGGCGAACACCACGATCTTGGCGCAGCCGAAGCCGTCGGTATCGGAGGTCAGCTCGGCGGTCTTCTTGATCACATGACCCATCTTGCGCACGGCATCCATATTGATGCCGCTGCGGGTGGAACCCACGTTTACGCTGCCGCAGAGCCGTTCGGTCTTGGAAAACACCTCGGGCATGGCTTCCAGCAGGCATTCCTCTGCACGGGTGGAGCCCTTGTGCATCAGCGCGCCGAAGCCGCCGATAAAGTTGACGCCCACGGTCTTGGCAGCCTTGTCCAGCGCCTGACCGATCACAAAGGGATCGCTGCCGCAGATCATGCTTACCGGGGTAACGCTGATGCGCTTGTTCACGATCGGCACGCCCAGCTCGGCTTCCAGCTCTTCGCCCACAGCCACCAGCCGGCCTGCACAGCGGGTAACCTTTTCAAAGACGCACTCGGCGGTCTCTGCATCGGTGTTCTTCTTGCAGTCCAGCAGGCTGATGCCCATGGTGATGGTACGGATGTCGAAATGCTGCTCGTGGATCATCTGCATGGTTTGCAGAATTTCATTTACCTCGATCATGCTGCCACCTCAAATGCGATGCATGGCATCGAAAATATCGGCCCGCTGGATCTGTACCAGCTCGCCCAGTTCTTCGCCAACAACATTCAGCTTGCTGACAACCTCTTCAAAGGCGGCGGTGCAGGCGGTCATATCCACGATCATCAGCATGGTAAAATAACCGTCCAGAATGGTCTGGGAGATCTCCAGCACGTTTACGTTCATTTCATACAGAGCGGTGGATACCTTGGCGATAATGCCGGGGCGATCCACGCCGGTTACGGATACCAGAGCCTTCTTCATGGGGCAAACCTCCTTGACAATGGTCATCCCTTACCTTACCTCTTTGATAACTTCTTGTCAATGGCAGGGACGGAGAAAAAACCACCGTTACATGGGCTGCCCTTCCGGGTTGGCTTGCGGCGTGGATGGCTCCGGCGAAAAATGAACGATATGGTAACAATTGAGCAAATAGGTTGCAAAAGATCGGATTTGTGATATACTAAAATATACTTGTTGACGGTTCTTTTGTGGTTACATATGTAACCGTTTGGTTCTGCCGGATCACAGAAGCCCCCGATTTCAATGAAAGAGCACGGTTGCGTGTTCGGAAGGGAGGAACAGCATGCTTGCCCGGAAAAGAAAAAACATTGGCGTTTTTATTAACCGTACCGGCTATTTTTTCGAAAACACCGTATACCGCGTGGTGCAATCCGAAGGCAAAAAACGGGATGTCAATGTAATCGTTTTCGCAACGCTGGGCCACCGCAACAGCTCGAATTATTACGACGAGCTGGAAAGAGAAATGTTCGATTTTGCCCCGGTGGAAAAACTGGATGGGCTCATTATTACGCCGGATACCTACCAGATGGAGGGTTTCAGCGAAAAGCTGTTCGATATGCTCCAAAACAGGGTCACCTGCCCGGTGGTCAGCATCCGCGACCATCATGCGCCCTATGACCGTATCTCCACCGACGAGAACAACGCTATCCGTCCGCTGCTCAAGCACCTGCTGGATGATCATGGTCTTACCCGGGTGCATTTTCTGGCGGGCTTCAGAGGCCACCCCGACAGCGAAAGCCGTCTTACCTGTTATAAAGAAGAGATGGCAGCCCACGGTCTGCCGCTGCCGCCCAATGCCATTCTGTACGGTACCATGTGGCGCAGCGGTGGTGACGAAGCCTGCGATTACTTTATTCAGGAAGGACAGCCCCTGCCCGAGGCCATTGTCTGCGCCAACGACTATATGGCGCAGGCGGTGATGGACGAACTGAAAAAACGGGGCTACCGTGTTCCGGAGGATATCCGGGTGACGGGGTTCGACAATGTGGATGACCAGTCCGCATCCTCTGTGCCCCTTACCACTGTCGAGCAGGATTACGAGGGGATGATCGCCCGCGCTTTCGACTGCCTTACCGAAAGGATGCGGCAGCGGGAAAGCGGCGAGCCCCAGAGCGAGATCCGCGACATCGGTCTGCCTGCCAAGCTGATTTGCCGCAGAAGCTGCGGCTGCGACTGGCGGGAAGGTGAGGAACTGCACCGTACCAAGCTGCTGGCCGATTCCCAGCAGATGCAGGGCTTCCGTGTGCGCGAAACTTCGCAGATGTATTTCTCCATCGATATGAATGCCTCCAACACCATCGAGGAAATGCACAATACCATCATCCGCCGCCGCAACGATATTCCCGATCTGCGCGATTTCTACATCTGCTGCTTTGAGCGGGAACCCGGCACCGGCGAGACGGAGGGTTTCTCCGAACAGCTGACCGATCATGTGACGTTGGTTTCTGCCATGCGGGATCATCAGGATATGGGCATGCCCATGGAGCGCTTCAGCCGGGATGAGCTGCTGCCCGATTGGGTCTGGGAGAGTGAGGAGCAGCAATCCTTCTTTGTGCGCCTTTTGCACCAGCGCGACAGCATTTACGGCTACTGCCTTGTCCGCTACGAGGAAGGGCATATCCCCAGCATTTTCTTCCACCAGTGGAATGTGACCATCTCCAGCGCGCTGCGCCACCTGTTTAACCAGCAGAAGCTGCAACGGCTCTACGAAGAACGCCGCCTTTCCAGCATTACCGACCCGCTGACGGGCATCTACAACCGCCGCGGTCTGGAAGAGCTGGTTACGCCTCAGTGGGAGCACCGCTGCCAGCGGGGCGAGTGGGTGAGCATTCTGGCCTTTGATATGGATAACCTGAAGCCCACCAACGACAAGTACGGTCATGCGGCGGGCGACGATGCGCTGCAGCGCGTGGCGAATACCCTGAACGAACTGGACTGGGACGGCTCGGTCTGCGCCCGCATCGGCGGCGACGAGTTCCTGCTCTTCCTGCCCCATTGTGATGAGGCGGGTGCGGAACGCGCCATGGCAGAGATCTGCGCCAGTCTGGAAAAGCGAAACGATGAGAAGGGGACGGCCTATCGCGCTGCCATGTCCGGCGGGTTCTTTACGAAGCTGCTCGAGGCAGGCGATACACTGGAAAAATGCATCCGGGAAAGCGACGAGCGGATGTATACCGTCAAGCGGCAGCGCAAACAGGCTATGCGCACCGGCAATTGAAAACGATCGCGGCAAGCCGTGCAGTATGTGCGGCTTGCCGTTTTTGCTTCAGGGGAAGACATGGGCTTGTCTGAGGCTGGGAAAGGGGTTGTCTGTGTGAAAAAATACTTTGTTGTCAGTCTGGTCAGAAACGGTATTCTGGGAGGCGGAATGGTTGCCGATCCGGAAGCGATCACATACTATACGGGAAAGGTGACGGTTCCCCAGGCGTTCAGGCGTCTGGTGATGAGGTACGAGGCTATTTCTGCGGTAACCAAGGGCTGGCTGTTTATTCTGCCGACGGTTACCGTACACATGCGGGATGGCAACGAATACAGATTTGCGGTGTTTTTCGGCAGGAAGCGTCTGCTCAATATCCTCAAGGATATGGGCGTGGCGCGGTAGCACCGAGCCGCACCCGACAAAAAACGAGCATCCGGCTTCTGCCGGATGCTCCAGCTCGTCAAAAAACACGCCTGCGGCGGCTTTTTTGACGACTTTTGCACCGTTTGCCTAGGAGCCTACGGCTCCCCGGGCGGCAAACGGCGATAGGAACACCTTGCTACGCAAGGGTTCCGAAACCACCGTACACGCCGCTGGTTTCGGATTGACAATCGGAGGGCTGCGGCCCTCCGATACCTCTGGGACTTCTTTGACAGTCTGGAGCATCCGGCTTCTGCCGGATGCTCGTGCTTGGTTTGTGGGAATCCACCGGCCTGTTACATCAGGCTGCGGTACAGGGCGGCGATCTCTTCCACGGAGGTGTCGCGGGGGTTGCCGGGACGGCAGGCGTCTGCGTAGGCGCTCTCGGCCAGGAACTGCACATCCTCTTCCTTGACGATGGCCTTCAGGTCGGCAGGGATGCCCACGTCGGCAGCCAGCTGCTTAACGGCATCCACGGCAGCCTTGCGGTATTCTTCCTGAGACATGCTCTCGGTGCCGGCAACGCCCATGGCCTTGGCGATATCGCGGTACTTTTCGCCGGTGCAGGGGGCGTTGTATTCCATAATGGTGGGCAGGATGATGGCATTGGCAACGCCGTGGGGGGTATCATACAGCGCGCCCAGGCCGTGGGCCATGGAGTGCACGATGCCCAGACCCACGTTGCTGAAGCCCATACCGGCTACATACTGCGCCAACGCCATGCCCTCGCGGCCTTCGGGGGTGTTTTCCACTGCGCCCCGCAGGTGCTTGGCGATCAGCTCGATGGCGTGCAGGTGGAACATATCGGTCATGTCCCAGGCGGCCTTGGTGATGTAGCCTTCGATGGCATGGGTCAGGGCATCCATGCCGGTGGCGGCGGTCAGGCTCTTGGGCATGGTGGCCATCATATCCGGGTCGATGACGGCGATCTCGGGAATGTCGTTGGTATCCACACAGACGAACTTGCGCTTGTTTTCTACGTCGGTGATCACGTAGTTGATGGTCACTTCGGCGGCGGTACCGGCGGTGGTGGGCACGGCGATGGTGAACACAGCATGGTTCTTGGTGGGGGCAACGCCCTCCAGAGAGCGTACGTCGGCATACTCGGGATTGTTGATGATGATGCCGATGCCCTTGGCGGTATCCATGGAGGAGCCGCCGCCGATGGTTACGATGCAGTCCGCGCCGGAGGCTTTGTAGGCTTCCACGCCCGCCTGTACATTTTCGATGGTGGGGTTGGGCTTGATGTCGTCAAAGATCACGTAGGGGATGTTTTCCGCATCCAGCAGGGCGGTCACCTTGCCGGTAACGCCGAACTTGATCAGATCGGGGTCGGAGCAGACGAAAGCCTTCCGGTAGCCACGGGTCTTGAGAATGCCGGGGATCTCGGCGATAGCGCCCTTGCCGTGGTAGGAGATGGTGTTGAGAACGATGCGTGCAGCCATGATGGTTTCCTCCTTTGAAATTGTGAATAATTTGTCAAGCTTTGGCAGAAAAAAACTCCTGCCGGATGGAGATAGTGTAACCCGAAATGGCAGGAGAGTCAATGGAAGATTGGATACAATACATGGCAAAAAGCGCAGAACCCGGGAGCGATCCCTTGAGATTCTGCGCCTTTGAACCATCAGTGGTGACCACCGCAGCCGTGTTCACCGCAGCTGTGGTCGTGATCGCCGCAACCATGCTCGCCGCAGGCGTGATCGTGTTCATGGTCATGGTGATCGCAGCGGGCGTTGGGATCATAGGTCAGGGTGCCATTGACCAGCGCCAAAGCCGCCGCATCCGCATCACCCTGCACGCCGCCGTACAGCTGGATACCGGCCTCAGCCAGCGCCATCTGAGCACCGCCGCCGATGCCGCCGCAAATGAGCACATCTACCTTCAGGCGGCTGAGCAGGCCCGCCAGCGCGCCGTGACCGCTGCCATTGGTGGGAATCAGCATCTTGTTGGTAATCTGACCGTCCTCCACTTGATAGAGCTTGAACTGCTCGGTGTGACCAAAGTGCTGGAAAATCTGTCCGTTCTGATAGGGGATGGCAATGATCATGGATCTTTCTCCTTTCGATGGTTCAAAATGGGGGCAATGCTGCCGGGGACAGGGATGACCGCAGGATGCGTGGCCATCGCAGAGGCGATAGTGACCACCGGAAATGGTCAGCCGCTGACCGGTAACGAGGCAGCTGGCCACCTTGTAGCGGGCACTTTCGTAGATCTCGGTTACCGTGGTGCGGGAGACATCCATCTGGGCGGCGCATTGCTCGTGGGTCAGTTTCAGGTAGTCCACCAGACGCAGGGTTTCGTATTCGTCAATGGACAGGGTGATGGCGGAAGCATCGTTGGAGCTGCCCTCTGGGGCAAAATGATGCAGTACAGGCATCTGGCAAACCCGCCGGCATCGTTTGGGGCGCGGCATAGGCAGTCCTCCTTTCCGTCATATGTCGATTATAGCATGGAAATGAAAAATGGGAAAGGATGGATTGCACACAAGGAAAACACACCAGAAGGATGGAGCCTTCTGGTGTGTGGATGATGGCCGATTACCATTCGACTTCGATAATGCATTTGTTACCACCGGTTTTGATGCTCTCGATCAGCGTCACATGGAGATCTTCCTGAGGAAATACTTGCTTGAATATGCTTTCTGCATTTCCTAAGGTGCAATAGCACCAGGCTTTGGGTACATTTCCCGGAACGCGCTTGACACAGGCACAGTAGCATTGCGGGTAACAAAAACGGAGTTTGTGGTCGTTGAGATATTCCAGAGAAGCGAAAGTTTCGTTTGCGTTAAAGTCATCTACAAACTGCTGGAGGCTATCTGCCTGATGCAAGTATTTCAGCAGTTTGGCGGCAATGGATTTTCCATCGTTGCATTTGCAATCCTTTCGGATACCCACAACGGTTTCGGAAGAGAAATGCTCCTCAAGGAACCGGCTTGTTTCGCTTGCCCATTGGTGCTTTTTTTCGGGAGTGGCGGACTTGGACAGCGGAAAAAGTTCTGCCAGCTCGCTGGCAATGGCATCTGAGGCGTTTCTGCGGAGGCTTTCCACCAGTCGGAGGGAATGGGCATTGTCATTCTTGACCATGGAGATCCTCCTTTCACTCCACATCCAGAATATAGCGTTCCCACGCATTGATCAGCGTGGTATCCCCGTGCTGCTGCAGGCGGGGGATGTTTGCCCCGTAGCTCATGTGCACGTGCCCGTAGGCCCAGTACCGGGGCTTGTACCGATCCAGCAGCTTGTAGAAGGCTTCAAAGCCGCGGTGTACGTGGCTCTTGCTGTCGTCCCCCAGCCCCCGGATAGGGGAATGGGTCACCACCAGATCCACGCCGCCCATGCGGTGCAGCTTCCAGCGCAGCTTGCGGATACGGGCGGCCATTTCCTCCTCGGTGTACTGGTGGTCGCCGTCGCTGTAGCGTATGCTGCCCCCCAGCCCGAGGATGCGCAGGTTGCCCACCTTCACGACCCTGTCCTCGATGCACTCGCAGCCCTCCGGCGGGCGCGACTGGTATTTGCCGTCGTGGTTACCGTGGATGTAGAGCACCGGCGCGGTGCTCATGGTTACCAGAAAGCTGAGGTATTCCGGCGCAAGATCGCCGCAGGAGATGATCAGGTCGATATCCGCCAGCTTGCCGGGTTGGTAGTAGTCCCAGAGGAACTTGGATTCTTCGTCCGAAACCAGCAGGATCTTCATAGTGCGCTTTCCTCCTCCTGCTCGGGTTTCAGCCGGTCGCGCTCCACGCCCAGATGCCTTACCAGCGTTTGGGAAGCGGGCTTCAGCTCGTCATAGGTGGGGATGGAGCCGTCCAGCGTGTCGCAGAGCCAGTCCATGCTCATCAGCTCTTCCGGAGTGAAAACATGGGTGCCGTCGCTGCGCAGGATACCGTTCTGGTCGGTAATGCGGCACAGGAACGGGTCGATGCTGCCGTTTACCAGCCCCTGCTTCAGAATGCTGCCCAGCTGGAGGATACCGCTGGGCAGCTTTTCGTACAGTTCCACATCGATTACGCCGCTGCTCATGCCCCACCAGTAGTTGACGGCTTTCTCGGTGGGTTCGGTACCCAGCGTTTCCCAGTTGCCGGCAAAAATGCTGCGGACGACCTTTTCGTAAAACTTGCCCCAGTGCCACCGGGGAGAAGCCAGCGGCGACAGGTTGCCCTCGCCGTCCACCTGATAGGTGCCCCATTCCCATGCCCAGTGGGGCTGAGTGGCTCCCGCGTCCCGGTTGGAGATGACCGAGATGCCCTCTTCCAGAAACTCCTGCACCGGGTTGCCCTCCAGACAGCTCCATTTCAGCTTTACCCGGGCGTTGGGGTTGGTGAGCCGTACGCCCAGCGCGAAAGCGTTGATGCTGGCAATGGTGCCGATGATGGGGTAGTTGGCCACATAGCCGATGCTGCCGCTTTGCGCCATGGCGCCGGCAATGGCCCCGGTAATGAACTTGCCCTCGTGGATGCGGGTATAGTAGGTACGGATGCCTGCATAGGGCATGGACAGGGAGCAGTTGAGCACGCGCACCTGCGGGTGCAGGGCGGCGATCTGGCGGCATGCGCCGATCATGGGCGGAGTGGTGGCAAAGATCACCTGTGCGCCGTCCTGCACAGCCTGCTCCATCACTTCAAAGGCGTTGTCGTAGGTGCATTGGTATACGGTGGTGGTTACGCTGTTGCCCATCACCTGCTTCAGATGCTCCCGCCCCAGCTCGTGGGCGGCCGTCCATGCGCTCTTTTCGGGGGCGAAGGCATGCACGAAGGCCACGTTCAGGTGGGTGATGCGCCCAAAGCCCAGCAGCCTTGCCCAGTTGATCTTATCCTGCGTGGTGGCTTCGGTGCTGATGCGGATAGGGCTTTGCTGGGTAAGCAGGCGCACGTCTGCCCAGATGGCGGCAAGGGAGCGATCCAGCTCGGTTTCCTGCATGCTTTCCAGCTCGGTAAAGGGGTGCAGCTCCAGCCATGCCATCAGGGCTTCGCCTGGGGTCACATCCAGCTTTTCGGCGTTGAGGCGGGTAAAGGCGGCTTTGAAGCGGCGGAAGCTGTAGAGAAAATTGAGCCGCTCTTCCTTTGTCCACTCGTGGTCGGGATCCAGCCCCAGCGCAGCCTGCAGTTTGGGATACTGCCCGGGTTGGCGCAGCCAGCAGTCGTACAGACCGCTGAGCTGGTAAAAGTGCATGAACTCGTAGTAGGCGACCACTTTCGGGTCGTCGCCGGGCACGGGCACCACACGGGTCACATTGCCGCGGATGCTGGGGCAATCGTAGCTCTTGAGCACGCTGACCCGTTTGTTGCCCTCGGTAACGTAGAACTGTCCCATGTATTCGTAGCAGATGATGGGATCGTGGATGCCGTCCGTCAGATGGGATTCGCAGAGGTTGATCCATTTGTTGCCGAATTCGGTGCTGGCATCCAGAAGAGGCATAAAGTTGCCTGCAAAGGCGGATTTTCGCCCCTTGGTGGTGGTGCCCACGATCTGCTCCATGGGGATCTCTACCACCCCGATGGGGATGCGGCGCGCCACCGGGCTTTCGCCCAGCACATCGTCCAGCACGGCGGGGTAGGGGTTCTGCCCGCGGATAACGCAGGCGTTATGGTATTTCTGCCCTTGCTTGAGGGCTCTGGCATATTGGGTAGCTGCATCCGACCAGCTCATGGGCTATCCCTCCTTGCGCGAAATGAGGATCAGGCGTTTACGTAGGCGAAGATCAGCTTCAGGGTGTTTTCAACGCCCTTCATGTGGCTGCGTTCGTAGCCGTGGGAGGCATACACGCCCGCACCGATGAGAGCATAGCGCACATCATGCCCGGCGCGGAGCGCGGTGCTTGCATCGGAGCCGTAGGAGGGGTATACGTCCACGGCATAATCCAGCTGGTTTTCCTTTGCCAGCGCGATCAGCTCGCCGGTCATGGCGTAGTCGTAGGGACCGGTGCTGTCCTTGGCGCAGATGGAGACCATCCGCTCGGTGCAGCCGAGCCCTTCGCCCACGCAGCCCATATCCACCACCAGCAGGTCTTCGGTATCCTGGGGCAGACCGGTGGATGCGCCATGCCCCACCTCTTCGTAGACAGAGAAGAAGAGGGTGGTCTTGCGGGCAAGGGTCACCTGCTTGTCGGCGACGGCCTTTGCCAGCGCCAGCAGCATGCCCGCGCTCAGCTTGTCGTCCAGAAAGCGGCTGCGGATAAAGCCGCTGGGGGTCACATGGGCGCGGGGGTGCAGACAGATGATGTCGCCCGTGGCGATGCCCAGCTTTTCGGTATCCTCTTTGGAGGTGACCGCCTCGTCCAGCAGCACCTCCAGATTCTTCTCGTTGCGCTTGCTTTCTTCCAGCTCGTGGTTCACGTGGGCGGAGGCGTTCTCCATGGCGATGACGCCGGTGTACCGCTTGCCTTCCCGGGTGATGACGGATACATTCTCGGTCTCCACTGCGCTCAGGGAGGGGCCGCCCAGACGGGTGAAGCGCAGCCGCCCGTTTGCTTTGATGCCGCTGACCATCAGCCCGAGGGTATCCACATGGGCTGCCAGCGCAAGGGGACGGCCTTCGCCGCCGATGGTGCAGCACACGCTTCCCTTGCGGTTGCGCACGGGCTCGAAGCCCAGATCGTGCAGGGTTCGGAGCAGGTAATCGGTAGCGTTTGCGGTATAGCCGGTGGGGCTGTCGATGCTGAGCAGCTGCATGGTCTGCTCCACGGCAAAGCGGTAATACGGTTCCATATTCGTTTTCCTCCTTGTGATAGGGCGTTATTACAGGGTAAGCCGCTCTCCGCCGTGCAGGTAGCGCAGATGGGGCAGGCGGGCGGCAAGGTGATCGCAGGCGGTCTGTCCGGTGCAGTGCCCGGTGTAGAAACGGATGTCGGGGTATTCCCGCAGATGCTCTGCGATCCGATCCATCAGCTCGGGGCTTACGGTTTCGTCCCGGGCGGGGCTGTAGAGGTGGAAGCCGCCGATGCAGGTTTTGGGCTGCAAGGGGGCGGCCTTGCGCAGGATGTTTACCACCCCGGTATGGCAGCAGCCCATCAGCAGCACATTACCGCCCCGGTGACGGATCAGCAGGTTCTGCTCGTGCCCGAAGGTGTCCGGCGCACCGTCTTCGTAAAGGTTGCTGTTGGCGGTGGAGGGGCAGAGGGAGCGGTCGGGCACGGTAAACAGGCGCAGCGTATCGTCGATGTCGGTATCGCCGTCCAACAGCCGTACCTGAGGGTGATCCATCAGCGCAGGATCCAGACCGATGTTCCGGTAAGGGGGCAGGGTGCGGCTTTCATGCAGCCGGAAGGCCTGCCGCTGGATGTATACCCGGGCATGGGGGTTGATGGCAAGGAAGGCGGGCAGCCCGCCCCCGTGGTCGTAGTGCCCGTGGGAGAGAACAGCGGTATCCACTTTGGAAAGATCCACTCCCAGCAGGGCGGCGTTGTGCAGCAGGGTATCGTCCGGGCCTGCATCAAAAAGCAGGCGGCGATCCTCCCATTCCACATACAGGCTCAGCCCGTGGGCGGCACGGAAGCCCTCCAGCGGTTGGTTTTCCACCAGTACGGTAATTTGCATGGCATTTCCTTTCTTTGCGGGGCGGTATCAGAACAGCTCGTCCAGCAGGATGTAGTAGCGCAGCTTTTCCTCATCCCGGGGGATGCCCAACGCAGCGAACAGATCGTCGGCGGGACAGGGAGCATGGGCGGTGTAGCCGTAGCTCCCGTCGTAGTTGTGGCAGGTGCTGCGGTACAGCAGTGCAATATCCTGCCAGCGGTCGCCCACGCCGCTGCGCCCCAGATCGATAAAGCCGCAGAAGCCGTGTTCGTCGGCGAACAGGTTGGGCAGACAGCAATCCCCGTGGGTGAGGACGGGTTCCTCGTCAGGGCGGTTTTCTTCCAGCCAGCGCAGCAAATGCTCCGGGGAGGCAAAGCCGCCGGGACCGTAGGTACCGGACTCAGTGTTTTCGGTATCGCACAGCCCGGCTTCCACCCGTTGCCTGGCAAGACGCAGCCGATCGGCCAGCATGCGGCGGGCGGGGCAGCCGGTCGGGTCGGTCTGCCAGAGAGTGTGCAGGGCTTGCGCCATCAGTTCCGTCAGCTTTGCGGGGTTCTCCAGCAGAACCGGGTCGCAGAACATGCGCCCGGAGATGCGGCTCATCAGCAGGTAATGCAGCCCGTTCTCCTCTTCTTCCGCCAGCAGGCGGGGCGCAGGCACACGCCCGCGGAGCCAGCGCATCATGGCGGCTTCGTTGCGGGCTTCTTCGCCTGTGGGCTGGATCTTCAGCACACGGTCGGGCCAGCAGTACACGCCGGAGCCGGAAAGCCCGACGGTGTTTTCTTCGGCGGGCAGAGCGGGCAGCAGGTCCTGAATGGTTGCGGGGCAATGCATGGGTCTGTCTCCTTTGCGGGGGTGTTCTGTGCCGGTCACCGGTCGCCGGCTGCCGCCAGAAAGGCACGGATGCGGTCAAGGAATACATCGGTAACGCCTGCGGAAAAAAGACCGCGCATGGCGCCTCCTTCCAATACAAGCCCGGTTTTCATGAGGAAAGATTCACTCCTTGTGGTGGACATAAAACCACAATACCATTTTAGCATATTTTGCCCTCTTTGCGGGGGATGAGTGAAAAAAAGCCTGTGAAAAACCGGTTGTGCGCCACTTGTTCCGGCGGCAAAGAGGAAAGCGGGGGATGGACGGCGAATGTTTTCATCATCGAAATACGTATGTTGCGGCAGATGAACAGGCGGAGGCAAAATGGAGATACAGATCGGCAATTTCGATTTTACAGAGGTCTGGGACGGAGTGCTGTACAAGAAGCTGTCCCACTATCCGCAGGTGACGGACTGGGAGATCCGTACGCTGATCGAGTTTACGGATTACGAGCGGCGGCATGGGCGGGAATGCACGTTTGTCTGCGAGGATGCCGCCCTTCTGGAAACGGCGCGGCGCAAGATGACGCAGCGGGAGAGATATCTGCACACGCCCCGTCCGGAGCTGATCACCGAATGCACCGCCTGCCGCCACGGCGGCTGCAGGACCGATCTGGTATGCCATACCGCCTCGCCGGAGAATGCCCGGTCGATCCTTGCTTCCGGCTGGTTGCTTTCGGCGGTCAAGGCCCGGGGCGTGCCTGCCGCAGAATTGGCAAAGGAAAGCCGCAACGCAGCCAACGACCCCGCGGATTACTTTGACTATGTGATGCTCTCCTGGGGCAACTGTCAGGCGGGTGACCGGCTGGTAATGGAGCGGCTGCTGGGGCGCTTCCCTACGGAGGAAGAACTGGACAGCGGTTTTACCCCCGGTGTGCGCTTTTACTTCACCTATGATGCACTGGCACAGCATCCCGACGCCGTTTTTGACGGCGTTCTGCCCATGAAGGTGCGGGATGGCATTGAACTGGAAAAGTGGGTGCAGCTGATCCTGATCCCGGAGTCCCATCGGCAGCTGCTGGAGGGCAGCATCCCGGAAAGACTGCGCAGCCGGGTGCGGTATGTGACTCGCCGGGGCGAAGATCTGTGGGCGTGGGCAGAGAAGGTATACGGCATTGCCCGGGAGCATTTGCTCCCGCAGCAGTAGCTTTTGGGATTTCCTGTGGATACAAACAGAAGGAGGTTTTTGTGATGGAACAATGGACGAAGGTACAGACCCCCGAGGAGGTAGGCATTTCCTCCCGCGGGCTGCTCAACTATCTGGATGCGGTGGCTGCCGCCCCGCAGGTGGAGCACCATGCCGTTATGGTGCTGCGCCACGGCAAGCTGGTTGCCACCATGAATTTTGCGCCCTACGACAACGGGACGCCCCATATGCTGTTTTCCCTGAGCAAATCCTTCACCTCTGCGGCGGCGGGCTTTGCCGTGCAGGAGGGGCTGCTCCGCTGGGATGACAGGGTGCTGGACATCCTGCCCGACAAAGCCCCGGAGAATCCGTCGGAGTGGCTGAGATCCGTCACCCTGTCCCATCTTTTGATGATGGGCTCCGGTCTGGATCCCAAGAGCGACGAGGTGGGCGGCGAGGACTGGGCCAAGGCAGTGCTGGCCTGCGAATGCACCCATGAGCCGGGTACCCATTTCCACTACAACAGCCACGGCACCTATCTGGTCAGCTGCATGGTGCAGCGGGTGACCGGCATGACCGTGCGGGATTATCTGCTGCCCCGGCTGTTTGATCCGCTGGGCATCCCCAAGCCGGAATGGGACTGCTGTCCCGGCGGCATCAATGTGGGCGGCTGGGGTCTGTGGCTCAGTTGCGACAGCATTGCCCGGTTCGGTCAGTGCCTGTTGCAAAAGGGCATGTGGGAAGGCAGGCAGCTGCTGCCCCTTGAATGGTTTGAAAAAGCCACCGTGAAGCAGATCGATAACTCCGGCGGCACCGAGCAGCCGGATAACGAATGGGCGCAGGGCTACGGCTACCAGTTCTGGCGTACCCGGGGCAACCGGTTCCGGGGCGACGGCGCGTTCGGGCAGATCTGTATGGTATCGCCCGATCTGGATATGGTGGTGGCCATTACCTGCGGCACCAACGATATGGGCAAGGAAATGCAGCTGCTCCACGAGTACCTGTTCCCGGCAGCGGAGATAGAACCGGGCACGGCAGAGGAGCAGGCGGCATTGCAGAAGCGGCTGGCAGCGCTGAACCATCCCTGGCCGGAGGATGACGGCAGCGGTGTGCCCTTCAGCGGCAGATATGGGAATGAGCAGTTGATCACCAGCATCCGCTGGGAGGGGGAGAAGCTGATCATTACCCATGATGATCCCAAGGACCCCAGAGAATCCTACACCATGGAATACGGCAAGGGGCAGCCCGTGCGCTGCAAGGGCATTGCTCAGTTCAACGAGAAGGAAGCGGATGTGAACTACCTTGGCGTGTACGGCTGGCAGCAGGGTGTTCTGCACATTGCCGAGCGCACGCTGGTGGCTCCCTTTGCCATGAAAGCCTCCCTGACCCCTGTGGAGGACGGGCTGGAGCTGGATATGGTGGGCATCGGGTATCCCACCATGAAGGCGGTACTGAAGAAGATGGATTGATGAAAAACACCGGAGGTTGCGCATATGCAACCTCCGGTTGTCAAATTGCCCTGATCTGTGGTGGACGATTTGCCCCGTTTCCTGTACACTGAGCAGGAACCTACAGGAAAGGATGATTCTTGATGCTTTCGGAAAAGATCCGGCTTTGCCGCAAACAGGCGGGGCTTTCTCAGGAGGAATTGGCAGATCAACTGGAGGTGTCCCGTCAGGCAATCTCCAAGTGGGAGATGGGGCAGAGCGCGCCCGACCCGGAAAAGATCGTGCGCATGAGCGAACTGTTCGGCATTTCCACCGATGAGCTGCTCAAGGCGCAGCCTGCCCCGTCGGCTCCCCCTGCCCCTCAGCCCCAGACCCTGCGCCATGCGGGAAAGGTCTATATTATCGATATCAACAACCGCAAGCTGTCTGCCTTTGATACCTTCGAGCTGGAGACGGTAGGCTTTGGCGCAAAGGGCGAGGCCACCGTGCTGGGCGGTGGGCAGACCGGGCAGACCGTCCGGGTGCCGGTGTGCGGCTTGTACGGCATCGGCAAGGGCTTTCTGGGGCTGAAGCGGCGCACCCTGCTGGGCATGTATGCCACCATGGAAGACGCCCGCAAGGAACTGGAGCAGATCGCACAGACCGGCGGGGAGAGGGCCTCTTATCAGCTGCGGTATGCCTGCAGAATGGATGGAGTACGGATCGCGGAGGAATGACCTTCTGCGCAACAAACAGGAACGAACGGGAGAAGCGTATGGAGATCGGGCAGAACAATGACAGCGGATGCTTTACCCTGCGGGCTGCCGCATTGATCCTGCGGGATGGCTGTGTACTGCTGGTCAAGAGCGACAGGTATGACTGCTTCTATACCATCGGCGGAGGGGTTCGTCAAAACGAGGCTTCCGCCGATGCGGCGATCCGGGAATGCCGGGAGGAGACCGGCTGTTCTTTTGAGATCGACCGGCTGGTTTTCGTGCAGGAGCGGTTCTACACGGCAGATCAGGTTCCCCACCACGAGGTCACCTTCTTTTATCTGATGAAGGACAGCGGCTTTGCCATCGAAAACGGCATGACCACCGACCAAAGCAGCGAGCATCTGTATTGGATCCCTGTGGAGGAACTGGATAGCAGGAAGATAGTCCCCGGTTTTCTGTGTACCGCTTTGAAGGAACTGCCGATGGAAACGGTTCATATCATTTCCCGCGAATAACTGTAAAACGCCAATACAATCAAAACCGCCGGGCTGAAAACAGTCCGGCGGTTTTGTACTCACGGCTTCCGAAACGTTCCCGTAACTTCGCCCTTTTGCAGGATATGCCCCTGCGCCTTCTTCAGAAAGCCATTTTTGAAGGTGTTGGCGGAAAGGTCGATGGTGCAGTCCAGCGCATACAGGGTAAAGCGGTAGGTATGGCTTGCACCTTTGGGCGGCTTCGGCCCCGCATAGCGGTGCATGCCGTAGGCAAGCCCCTGCACGGCGTTCTGGCCGGTGCGCTTGCCTGCCGGGAGCCCTTCAGGGATGCGGCTCTCCGGGGGCAGGTTCCAGACCACCCAATGGGTAAAGCCCCTGATGGGGTGGCTCAGATCCTCCAGCGTAACGGCGAGGGTCTTGGCAGCGGGCGAAAGGTTATCGATCACGAATGCCGGGGAAAGATCCTGCCCCCAGCCCGTGTGTTCGGGGCGGAAACAGCCCTTCCCGTCGATAGCGCTGCAGGTGAAGAAAAGCCGGTCTGTCTGCATGGGGCAGAAACCTCCTTGGCGGTATTCTTAGAAAACAGGAAAAGCTGCACCGTGCAGTTCGGCGTTGCGGTGCAGCTTTTCGGTTATTCCTTTGCAATAAACAGCACGCCCAGCGTGCCCGGTCCGCAATGGCTGCTGATGACGCTGCCGGCACGGGTCACATGGATCTCGTGGAAGCGTCCAAGCCCCTCCAGCAGGGTCTTTACCTGCTGAATGGTTTCTTCGCTGCAGCCGGAATGGGTGATGAATACCCGATCCTTTTTGGCCTTCTGCAATTCGGGCAGCATATCCTCCACATATTCGGGCAGCACACGGCTCATCTTGCCGCGGTATTTCTTGCTTACGCCCATCTTGCCGTCTGCCACCATGATTTTGGGATGCAGCTTCAGCATGCCGCCGGCCAGCGCAGCCACGCCGGAGCAACGGCCGCCCCGGTGCAGATAGGTGAGGGTATCCACCACGAAGCTGGAGCGTACCAGCGGGCGCATGGCCTTGATCCGTTCGGTGATCTCCAGCGCACTCTTGCCCTGCTTGGCAAGAATGGAGGCTTCAATGGCCAGAAGACCGATGCCGGTGGACAGGTTGCGGCTGTTGATCACCGTTACCCGGTGGGAAGCCTTCAGGTCTTTGGCGGCAAGGCGCATGACATTGGCAGAGGTGGACATGCTTTCGGATACCGAGAAGCAGATCAGCTCGTAGTCTTCATCCAGCCAGGGCTTCATCACGGCCTTTGCGGTCTCGATGGAAGAGGCGGCGGTCTTGGGGGTGGTCTTGTTTTCGTCCGCCCAGCGATAGATCTCGTCCACGGTGATGTCGACACCGTCTTCGTAGGATTCTTCGCCCAGCGTTACCTGCAGGGGCAGGATGGAGATATCATATCGTTCCAGAAGCTCCTGGGAAAGGTCGCACGTACTGTCTGAAATGATTTTGACCATGTTGGGGTTTCACTCCGTTTGCAGTATTTGGGGATGATACCGCTACTATTATACTCCAAGAGTGCGGGAATGCAAAATCAATCTTTATTGAATTTGCGAAACGTTACATTTTTTAGGGAAATCCGTTGACAGGGGGCAGGCGGTCTGTTATACTGTCAGCCGACAACCGAACACCTTATAAAGAGTGGTCGAGGGACGGGCCCGATGACACCCACCAACCTGCGCTGCGGCGTGAGGTGGCAAATCCCGCAGCGTGCATACGCTGGCAGATAAGGTTAAGAAGAAAGAACCCTTTTCGCGCCTGCCGTGCCGCAGGTGCGTTTTTTTGTGAAAAGTGCGCCTGACGTCCAAATGTTTCGGTTGATCGTACATAAACAAGGAGGAACATGACCGAATGCGTACTGTATTTACCAGCGAATGTGTAACCGAGGGGCATCCCGACAAGGTATGCGACCAGATCAGCGATGCGGTGCTGGATGCGATCCTTGCACAGGATCCCGCCTCCCGCGTGGCCTGCGAGACCTGCGCCACCACCGGTATGGTGATGGTGATGGGCGAGATCACCACCAAGGCGCAGGTATCCATTCCCGATATTGCCCGTGAGGTGATCCGGGAGATCGGCTATGTGGGCGACGGGCTTGGCTTCAGCGCAGACAGCTGCGCCGTGATGACCGCCGTGCATGCCCAGAGCCCCGACATCGCCATGGGTGTTGACCGCGCTCTGGAGACCCGCGATACCGACAAGACCGAGACCGGTGCAGGCGACCAGGGCATGATGTTCGGCTATGCCTGCAACGAGACTCCCGAAAGGATGCCGCTGCCCATCGCTCTGGCCCACCGCCTGACCGCCTGCCTGACCCGTGTGCGCAAGGAGGGTATCCTGCCCTGGCTGCGCCCCGACGGCAAGTCTCAGGTGACCGTGGTCTACGAGGATGGCAAGCCCGTTGCCGTGGATACGGTGGTGCTTTCCACCCAGCATGACGAGAGCATCTCCACCGAAGACCTGCGGGTGCAGATTTTGGAAAAGGTCATCAAGCCCACCATCCCCGCCGAACTGTGGCAGGAGGATACCAAGGTGTTCATCAACCCCACCGGGCGTTTTGTGCTGGGCGGCCCCGCCGGTGATACCGGTCTGACCGGGCGCAAGATCATCGTGGATACCTACGGCGGCTATGCCCGCCACGGCGGCGGCGCGTTCAGCGGCAAGGATCCCTCCAAGGTGGATCGTTCCGCCTGTTACGCTGCCCGCTATGTTGCCAAGAACATCGTTGCCGCCGGTCTGGCAGACCGCTGCGAGGTGGCTCTGGCTTATGCCATCGGCGTTGCGCAGCCTGTAAGCGTGCAGATCAACTCCTTCGGCACCGGCAAGCTGGATGACGAGCAGCTGGGTAAGCTGGTGGCCAAGCACTTCGACCTGTCCCCCGACGGTATCATCCGCATGCTGGATCTGCGCCGTCCCATCTACCGCCAGACCGCAGCCTACGGTCACTTCGGCCGCACCGATGTGGATCTGCCCTGGGAGCATGAGGACAAGGCACAGGCGCTGGCTGCCGCGAACTGCTGAAATGAATAACAGTCAAGGGAACCGCCCGCTGTTGGGCAGTTCCCTTGTTTTTTTTTATTTCAGCTCCTGTTTGCGGAAGGATCCGTAAGCGATGCCACCGGCAAGAACGATCCACAGCAGAGAGGCGGCAAAGGCGCACCACAGGTTTTGGGGACCGGCATCCACCAGCAGCAGAAAGGTCTGTCCTGCGGGGGTAAAGCGTATGAGCCCTTCTGCCCATGGGTGGGATACCAGCTCCTGCGCCAGCGTGTTGAGCCCCAGCGCCATAACCAGATTGGCGGCGATGGAAGCCCCCAGCGTTTTGACCACGACCGCCACCAGAAAGCAGTGGCTTGCAAAGGCAACCTCCGCCAGCGTGTACAGGGCAGCCCGAAGGATCACTTCCCGAAAAAAAGTGCTGCCTGTTTCGCCCATACCCTTGACCGAAAAGCTGATGATGCCGCCCACTGCAAGGGTGCACAGGCAGTAGAGCGCGATGGTCAGAGAGAAGGAAAGCAGCTTCACCGAAACGATCGCACCCCGGCTGCAGCCCGCCATCACAGTCGCCTGGATCCTGCGTTCTTCAAAGTCTTTGGTCACGCGGATGCCCGCATGGATGCCCACAAAAAAGATGAGGAGGGCGTTGAAGTTGTTGCAGATCTGCAAAAAGACATCCAGCCCCGTGTTGCCTGTCTCCGAAAGGGGCGCAAGCCCCAGCAGCAAGGAGCACAGCATCAGCGCCGCCCCGATGCCCCAGCAGCTTTTGGCAGAAAAGGTCTCCTTCAGTTCCCATTTCAGCAGGCTCTTCATTGCGCATTCCTCCCCAGCAGCTTCATGTAGTATTCTTCCAGCGTGGTTTCGTGCCTTTCCAGCGCAGTGACCAGAATGCGGGCATCGAACAGCCACCGGGCAATGCTTTCGGCGGATACCCCATCGTACACCCGGATGGCGCTGCCCTCCGGCGCTGCCTGCTGCACGCCGTTGGCATGGAGCACCTCCAGCGCACGGTCGGGTTCTCCGGTCTCCAGCAGGATGCAGGAGGCGCAGCGGTCGTCCAGCTCTGCTTTGGAAAGGGTCTCCACGATCCGTCCGTGGGAGATGATGATGTAATCGGTCACCAGCTGGTACAGCTCCGCAAGGATGTGGCTGGAGATGAGGATGGTGATGCCGTCCTCAGTGCAGAGGGAACGCAGCAGCTCCCGAACCGCCACCATGCCCATGGGATCCAGCCCGTTTACCGGCTCGTCCAGGATCAGCAGCTCGGGATCGTTGACCAGCGCCAGCGCAATGCCCAGCCTCTGCTTCATGCCCAGAGAGAAATCCTTTACCTTCTTGTTCTGTACATCCCCAAGCCCCACCCGCTGCAGCAGCTGCCGGGCGTGGGCAGGGTCTTTCCTGCCAAAAAGAAGCTGCTGCATGTGCAGGTTTTCCGATGCAGTCTTGTTCAGCGACAGGATGGGGCGTTCCACCAGACAGCCCATCCGCCTGCGTGCAGCCTGCAGGGCTTTGGGGGCGGTCTCGCCGAAAAGCTCCACAGCCCCTTCGGCGGCGGGGCTGAGCCCGGTAACAGCGCGGATGGTGGTGGTCTTTCCTGCACCGTTTTCGCCGATAAAACCGTAGATATGCCCTTTCTTTACGCTGAAGCTGACATTCTTTACGGCGGTCTTGGTTCCGTAGGTCTTGGTCAGGTCATGCAGACGGAGGATGGTATCGCTCATCTTGGGAGGCTCCTTTCGTTGGTACGGTGTTTATGATAGCGTGGCAGTCTTGCATTTCTGTAAGCGAAACCTTAACGGGATATGAAAGTTGCCCCGTTGCCGGAAAACAGTGCACGGCATGGTGCAGGAACCATCCGCACCTCTTGCCATCCCATCCACAATCCAGTACAATAGAACTGTATGCGGTCTTTTGCCGCAGCCAAAAGGAAAGGAAGGGCAACGATCATGCGTCTGGATAAATTTCTGAAGGTCTCCCGCATCATCAAACGCCGCACAGTGGCCAACGAAGCCTGCTCCGGCGGGCGCGTCAGCCTGAACGGCAAGGTAGCGAAGCCCGGCGCCGAGGTAAAGGTGAACGACATTCTGGAGATCCGCTTCGGCAACCGGGTAGGCCGCTACCGCATCTTCGAGGTAAAAGAAGTGGTGCGCAAGGAAGGCGCAGCCGATATGTACGAAGTGCTGGAAGAGGATGCCGCCACCAAGGCAGAACGGGGCGCAGAGGAATGATCAGCTATGCTGTTGTTCTGGGCGGCGGCAGCGGGCAGCGCATGGGTGCAGGTGTGAATAAGGTGCTCCTGCCCATACGCGGCGTGCCTGCCATTGTGCGTTCGCTTGCACCCTTTTCTGCGCTGTGCAGGGGTGCGGTGGTGGTCGCCCGGGCGGAGGAAGTGGAGGATATGAAGACCCTTCTGCGCCGCTATGGGATGAGCCGCTTTGTGCTGGCGGTGGTTGCCGGGGGCGATACCCGGCAGGCATCGGTGAAAAACGGCATGGATGCCCTGCCCGCCGATGCGGAAGCTGTTCTGGTGCACGACGGCGCACGCTGCCTTGTTACCGAGGATGTGATCGCCCGTGTGCTCGCCGGTATCGAGAAAAACGGCAATGCGGTCGCTGCCGTGCCGGTGACCGATACCATCAAGCGGGCGCAGCCGGACGGGCTGGTGCAGGAGACGCTGGAGCGTTCTGAACTGTACGCCATGCAGACCCCGCAGGGCTTTTTGGCTTCCGATCTGTTTACTGCTCATCAGAAGGCTGCACAGGAGAACTATCTGGGCACCGACGATGCTGCGCTGGTGGAATATCTGGGCAAGCCTGTCTACCTGACCGAGGGCAGCCGGGAGAACCTGAAGCTGACCACTCCGGTGGATCTGGCGTTTGCCGAAGCCATCCTGCGGGATCGGGAAGAAAGAGAGGCGGTCAAGGGATGCTGAGGATCGGACACGGAATGGATGTACACCGTCTGGTGGAAGGGCGCAAGCTGATCCTTTGCGGCGTGGAGGTTCCCCACACGCTGGGTCTTCTGGGACACAGCGATGCGGATGTGGCCACCCATGCCCTGATGGACGCTTTGCTGGGGGCGGCAGCCCTTGGCGATATCGGCAAGCTGTTCCCGGATACGGATATGCAGTACAAGGGCGCGGATTCTGTTGAACTGCTGAAGACAGTCATGGCGCACCTGAAGGAAAAGGGCTATGCCCCGGTCAATGCCGATGTGACCATCGTTGCCCAGAAGCCCAAACTTCGCCCGTACATCGATCAGATGCGGGCACGGCTGGCACAGGCGATGGGGCTGGATACGGATCTGGTGAACGTGAAAGCCACCACTACCGAGCATATGGGCTTCGAGGGCGAGGAAAAAGGCATTTCCGCCCATGCGGTATGCCTGATCGAAACCATCGGATGAAACGGTCTTTGATTCGGACAAAATTGGAAAACGAGTTACAGCCGAGAAAACGTCTGCTCCTTGCCGCGGGTGTGGCCTTCTTTGCCGGCTGCCGTCTGTGCGGTCTGGTGTACGGAGGCGCATGGATGTGGATTCTGGTGGGGCTGGGATTGCTGCTGGGCGCTGTTTTGTTGTTTGGCAGGCGCAGCGTGACTGCAGCGGTGTTGGTCTGCTTCTTCGGTTTCGGACTTATTCGGATGTGGCCTTCGCTGCACCCCCGAATCCCTGCTCCGGGCAGCTATGAGCAGATTACCGGCTATGTCTGGGGCGAGGGCAGGCTGCGCAGCGATAACCGTATTTCCTTTACCCTGACGGAGATCGCGCTGGATGGGCACAAAGTGCCGGGACGCGCCTACTGCACCTTTCATTATGATGAGGGCGAGCCGCCGCAGCTGTTTGACGGCGCAAGGGTATCCATGCCCGGGCGGTTGTACCTGCCTGCCGGGAAAAGCGGCGCATCCCGGTTTGATCTCCGGGAATGGATGCTGAGCAACGGCATGCGCTTCGGTATAGCCGCTTCACAGGAAATGGCTGTGGAAAACACCCCGGAGACCGCACCGGTCAAGAATTGGGCGTACCGGCTGAAGAAGGTTTTCCGGGCATCGCTGGACAACACCATGGGCGATGGGGCAGACCTTGCCATGGCATTGCTGTTCAGTGATAAGACCGGCATGCAGGAACAGGAAAAAGCGGCGTTTGAACGCATGGGTATCGCCCATGTTATGTCGGTATCGGGTCTGCATGTGGGCATTGTGGGCAGTTTGCTCTACTGGCTGCTGGGACTTGTTGGGCTCAGGAAGAGCCGCTGGGGCATTCTGGCGGCTTTTCTGGCGGGCTATTGCGCGCTGACCGGCTTTTCGGCAGCCTCCATGCGTGCGGCGGTCATGCTGCTGCTGTATTACGGCGCAGGTATGCTGAAACGCCCCGGCGACCCTCTGGACGATCTGGGCATTGCAATGATTGTACTGCTGCTGGTACAGCCGACCCATGCGTTTTCTGCGGGGCTGGCGCTGTCGGTGTCGGCAGTGCTGGGCATCTATCTTCTGAAACCTGTACTGGCACGGTATACATTGGAAAAGCTGCGTAAGCCCTCCGGCGATCCGGAGCAGTACCGGGGGTTGGGGATCAAAGCGTTGAAAAACCGTCTGCATCGTTTCGGGTATCGGCTCGGCGACGGCTTTCTGTTCAGCTTGTCCGCACAGCTGGGTGTTTTGCTGCCCACGGCGTATTATTTTCATCAGCTCCCGATTTACGGGGTTTTCATCAATGTGCTGCTGGTGCCCTATGTGAGCCTGCTGGTGCCGGTGGAGCTGGCTGCGCTTGTTCTGTCGCCGGTGCCGATGGTGGGGCAGCTGGCAGGACGGGGCGCCGCTGTGATGGGCAGATTGCTCCTGTGGGCTGTGGAGCAGCTGAACCGGCTGCCCATGGCAACCGTTAAGATCGGCAGTGTGGCTGCCTGTTGGCTTGCGGCCGGTCTGGTCATCGTGCTGGCTGTCTCCTTTGCAGTGCGAGCAAAGGCATGGAAACGGCTGGGAACGATCGTTCTTGCAGCTTCGGTCGCCTGCACAGGTGTAGCTGTCTTCACACCGCCCGCCACCCGGTATGTGCAGCTGGCGGTAGGGCAGGCGGATGCAGCCCTGCTTTTTGACCGGGGAACCACCATTGCCATCGATGTGGGCGTTGACGGCGATGCCACGCTGGATTATCTGGTCGATGCCGGTCGGGATATCGATGTGCTCTACCTGACCCATCTGCATATCGATCATGCAGGCGGCGTGCCATGGCTGCTGGATAACGGCGTTGAGATCGGACAGATCTATCTGCCCATCGGAGCGGAGCATCAGCGGCTGGATGCGGATTCCCTTGCTGTGCTGGAACGGATCCGGCAGGAGGGGATCCCGGTTCGGGAAATCGCAGCGGGCGAAAAGCACACCTACCCAACGGTCACGATCACATCTTGCTGGCCAATAGCAGAGACCCTGCGCACCGGGCAGGATGCCAACGACCTGCCCATGGTGCTCCGCATCGAAATGGGCGGCTATACCATCCTCAATACCGCCGATCTGACGGGGCATTACGAAAACTACGCTGCTCAGCCGGCAGATGTACTCAAGGTGGCGCACCACGGCAGCAGCGAGAGCACCCGGGATGCTTTTTTGGATGTTGTAAACCCGCAGCTGGCGTTGATCAGCTGTACATCGGGCAGCAGCTATCTGCCCGGGCCGGAGACGCTGGAGAGGCTGGAAAGCCGGGGTATACAAATTTTCCGTACGGATACATCCGGCGATATTACCCTGTATGTAAAGAACGGTCGGCTGGTGGCAGCGCCCTATAAGGAGGCACCATGAACCATACTGCATTTTTCGATTTGATCAAGAAAGGCGCCATCGGAGATGCGTACCTGATGGAAGGCCCCGAGGAATACATCAAGCAGCAGGCTTTGGAGCGGCTGAAGGAAAAGCTGCTGCCTGCCGGGCTGGAAGAAATGAACCTGACCGAGCTGACCGACCCGGATGCGGATGCCCTGATCGCTGCCGCCGAGACCTTGCCCTTTATGGGGGAGAAGCGGCTGGTGGTGGTTCGGGAGCTGAGCCTGCTCACTGCCGGCAAAAAAGCGGTGGATGAGGACAAGGTGAAGGCCATTGCCGAGTATGTAGGCAATATTTCTCCCAGCACCTGCCTTGTTTTCTATGTAAAGGGCAAGGCGGACGGGCGCAAGAAGCTCTATACCCTGTTAAAGAAGAAGAACGCCATTGTGGATTTTTCGCCCATGAGCGACGCGGAATGCGCAGGCTGGGCAGCCAAGACCATGCAGCGTATGGGCAAGACCCTGGACCGCAGCTGTGCGGAGAAACTGGTCTTTACCGTTGGCAGGGATGCTGCGCTTCTGAAGCAGGAAATGGAGAAGCTGGCTGCCTACCTCAGCGACCGCCCCGCTGTTACTCCTGAGGATATCGATGCCGTCTGCACCCGATCCACCGAATATACGGTGTTCCAGATGGTGGATGCACAGGTGGCGGGCAACAATCTGCAGACCTTTGCCTATCTGCGGGATCTGCTCCGGGCGGGCGAGGAGCGCATCATGGTGCTTGCCATGCTGCTGCGCCAGTACCGAATCCTCTACCATATGCGCTGCATGCTGGACGAAAAAACGCCCCAGCAGTCCCAGGCGCAGCTGCTGGGCATCCCGCCCTTTGCGGTGGGGCGCACCCAGCAGCAGGCGAAGCGTTTCGACAAAGAACGGCTGCGGCAGGCCTACGATATGCTTCTGGACTATGAGCAGGGCATCAAATCCGGCAGGCTGCCCATGGAGGCATGCGCCGAGAATGCCCTGCTGCGGCTGGAGCAGATCCTTCGGGGCAAGCCGGAGTGATCCTTTGGCATACGGGAAAAAAACTTGCCCTTGCTACAGGTTTTTGGTATGATGGCTTCATTGCTGTACACGGGCGTTTTGTCTGTACGGCAGCCCACATCTAACAAACGATATTCCGCTCTGTTTGAGCCAAAAGGAGGCGCGTCCGCTGTGTCCGATACTGTGAAGCAGGTAGCCATGCGAATTCTGGATCTTCGAGAGATCTCGGACTACACCGTCGAGGAAATGGCAGAAGCACTGGAGGTACCCGTAGAAGAATACCGCAAATACGAAAGCGGCGAAGAGGATATGCCCATCAGCTTTCTGGTAAAGCTGGGCGAAGTGTTCCATGTGGATATGACCGAGCTGCTCACCGGCGAAACGCCGCGGCTGAACGTGCTCAGCGTAACCCGCGCCAGCAAGGGCCGCGAGGTGAACTGCCACGACCAGTATGTCTACAAGAACCTGGCCTATAATTTTATGAACCGCAAGATCGAGCCCATGTACGTTACCGTACCGCCGGATGTGAACAAGAAGCTGGAGCCCAACAGCCACGACGGGCAGGAATTCGATTACATCCTTTCCGGCTCCCTGCGTCTGGTCATTGGCAAGCACGACATCGTGCTCTGCCCCGGCGACAGCGTGTACTACGATTCCCGCTACCCCCATGCCATGCAGGCTGTGGGCGAGGAACCGGTACAGTTCCTTGCGATCGTTATCCCGTAAGGGTGTATCAACAAGCCGTACTAAAGGAGTTTGGTAACCGATGCTTGCAGACCGCTATATTCGAACGGATCTGTGTTCTCAGGAAGATTTTGAGAAGAGTTTTACCCTCAATGTGCCGGAGCATTTTCATTTTGCTTACGACATTGTAGATGAATACGCACGCATTTCTCCCGAAAAGCCCGCTTTGATCTGGGCAGACTTGAAGGGCAACGAACGCCGCTTCAATTTCGGCGAGATCGCCCGCCTGAGCGACAAGGCAGCCAATGTGTTTGCTGCGCAGGGACTCAAGAAGGGCGACCCGGTCATGCTGATGCTCAAGCGCCGCTGGCAGTACTGGATCGCTGCGGTGGGTCTGCTCAAGGTGGGCTGCGTGCTCATCCCCGCCACGGCACAGCTGCAGAAGAAGGATATCGTCTACCGTGTGCAGGCCTCCAGCGCCCGTGCCATTATCTGTGTGGAAGAGGACGAGGTGCGCAGCCATGTGCTGGCTTCTGCTGCGGATTGCGATACCCTGCAGTGCCTGTGGACGCTGGGCGAGTGCGAGGGCTTCCTCGACTTCGATGCTCAGCTGGAGGCGGCTTCTCCCGTGTGGGAAAAGCCCGCCGAGCTGCCCGCAAACGATGATATCATGCTCATGTACTTCACCAGCGGCACCACCGGCATGCCCAAGATGGCTGCCCATAGCTGGACCTATCCCATTGCCCAGACCGTTACCGCCTACTACTGGCACAACGTGGGCGATGACGATATCCACATCGCCGTGGCCGATACCGGCTGGGCGAAGGCAGGCTGGGGTAAATTGTACGGTCAGTGGATCTGCGGCGCGACCCTGTTCGTGTACGATTTTGACCGCTTCGTTGCCGCCGATATGCTCGCCATGCTGGAAAAATACAAGGTGACCGCCTTCTGCGCCCCGCCCACCGTGTACCGCTTTATGATCAAAGAGGATCTTGCCTCCTATGATCTGAGCCACCTGCGCTGGGCTAACTGCGCAGGCGAACCGCTGAACCCCGAGGTCTATGACCGTTTCCTGGAAGCCACCGGCATCAAGATCCACGAGGGCTTCGGTCAGAGCGAGACCACTCCCCTGCTGATGACCAGCAAGTGGATGGAGCCCAAGACCGGCTCCACCGGTCGTCCCTCCCCGGCGTACGATATTGCGCTGGTGGATGCTGACGGCAACGAGGTGGAGGACGGCGTGGAAGGCGAGATCGTGATCCGGCTGGATAAGGGTCACCCGGCGGGTCTGTTCCTTGGCTACCACCGCAATCAGGAGCAGACGGATGCCGTGTTCTACAACGGTCTCTACCACACCGGCGACATGGCATGGCGCGATGTGGACGGCTATTTCAACTTTATCGGCCGCAGCGACGATGTGATCAAGTCCAGCGGCTACCGCATCGGGCCCTTTGAGGTGGAAAGCGCCCTGCTGACCCACCCCGCCGTGCTGGAGTGCGCCATTACCGCCGTACCCCACCCGGATCGCGGACAGGTGGTCAAGGCCACCATTGTGCTGATGAAGGGCTATCTGCCCAGCGAAGAGCTGAAGAAGGAGCTGCAGAAGCACGTCAAGCAGGTAACCGCGCCTTACAAGTATCCCCGTATCGTGGAATTTGTGGAGGAGCTGCCCAAGACCATTTCCGGCAAGATCCAGCGCAAGCTGATCCGCACCGACGATTCCAAGGGCAGCGCGGAGAAACTGCAGGTGCGCCATGCTTCCATCGACGATGCCGAGCCGCTGCTGGCCTATCTGAACCAGATCGGCGGCGAGAGCGATAACCTGACCTTCGGTGCGGATGCCTTCGATGATATGACCGTGGAAAGCGAGAAGGAATACATCCGGAGCATCGGCGAAAAGAGCGTGATGCTGGTGGGCATGATGGGCGAAGAGATCGCAAGCCTTGCCGCCATGAAGGTATTGCCCAAGGAGCGGCTCAGCCACCGCGCATCCCTGTCCCTGTCGGTAAAGAAGAAGTACTGGCAGCGGGGCATCGGTACCCAGATGCTGGGCAAGCTGATCGACCACGCCAAGCAGAACGGTATCGAGGTGCTGGAGGTGCAGATCCGTGCCGACCACACCGCCGCCATTGCCCTGTGCAACAAGTGGGGCTTTGAGACCATTGGTACCTTCAAGCGCTTCCTGCGGGTGGACGGCGTGGATTATGATGCCGTACTGATGAATCTGTATCTGTAAAACAAACAGGAATAGCAAAAACCACCGGAATGCTCCGGTGGTTTTTGTTTCATATGCCTCATCCTTGCCGGACAAGGGTTTCCCACTCTTCCCGGCTGATGGCGTAGACATAGGTCAGCTCGTTTACGGGGTCGGCATATTCCTTGATCCGTTTCATCCCCGCTGCGGCGGCGGTGCTGTAGGAGGCTACGTTGGTATGCGCCATGTAGGAATACAACCGGTCATAGTCCAGATGCCGGAACGCCCAGTCCCGCACCGCTCTTGCGGCTTCGCTGCCGTAGCCCTGCCGCCAGTAGTGCTTGTGGATGTGGTAACCGATCTCCGGTAAAATCTCCCCGTCGATCTTCTGAGGCGTCAATCCGCAATCGCCGATGAATGCGCCGGTCTCTTTCAGGATCATCGCTAAGGCACCAAAGCCGTGCTCCCGGTAATTGTGCAGGTTCCAATCTACCCAGCGTCTGGTGGTGGCTTCGTCGTAGGGGGCGGGGTAGTGCTGCATGGTCTCCGGATCGGACAGGATCTCATAAATGGCGGGAAGATCGTCCGGGGTGTATTCCCGGAGGATGAGCCGCTTGGTCTCGATCACCATCTGCCTGCCTCCTTTATCCTCGTCTGAGCCCTTTGGGGTAGTGGTTCTTTACCTGACCGTCGCTGGCTTTGCCAAAGCCCAGACTGAGCCCGTCCAGCGTTACCAGACAGAAGCCGTTCAGTCCCTCGGGGGCGGGCAGTGTTTCGCCCCGCTGGTAGGCAGCGGCCTGTTTTTCGTCCACTGCCAGGTTGGGATAGCCGCCGCCGGTGGGCAGCCCCATGGCCAGCGCATGGTCGGGCATAAAGATCTTGCCCTTCATGCTGCCCAGCTGCAGCCCTGCCCGGAGCACCTTCAGCCCCTTCAGGGGTGGCAGGTCGGGGGCGGAGATGAGCATATCGCCGAAGCAGGCGTTGGCCTTTGGCAGATCGCCGCCAAAGGCTTTGCAGAAAGAGGCATAAGCCGCTGCCATGGCTTTGTCCGGCGGGGCAAGCTGCATGCCTGCGGGCTGGAATTCGGTGGCATTGGCATCGGCGGTATCCGCTTTGCGCAGCTGCGCCACAAAATGCCCTTCACCCTTGAATTGATGGGGGAACAGGTGCAGCATGCCCTCCGGTGCAGCCAGTTCTCTTCCGCTGCCGATGGGCAGGGCAAAGGGGACGGCGCACAGCTCCGGATGGCTGTTCAGCAGCCCGGCGACCACCTGCTCGTTTTCTTCAAGGTTCAGGGTGCAGGTGCTGTAGACCAACCGCCCGCCGGGACGCAGCATCTGCAACGCAGCCTGCAGGATGCGGGTCTGCCGGGCGGCGCAGCCTGCGGGAGAATCCTCGCTCCATTCCAGCCGGGTCTCCGGGTGGCGGCGGAACATGCCCTCGCCGCTGCAGGGGGCATCCACCAGAATGGCATCAAAGCAATTGTGCCAGCGGGCGCAGAGCTGATCCGGGTCGGCAGAGACCACCAGCGCATTGCAAACGCCCATGCGCTCGATGTTCCGGCTCAGGATCTTTGCCCGGGAGGGGACGGGCTCGTTGCATACCAGCAGCCCATCGCCGCCCAGCATACCGGCGATCTGGGTACTTTTGCCGCCGGGGGCGGCACACAGATCCAGCACCCGTTCGCCGGGCTTGGGTGCAAGCACTGAGACCGCTGTCATGGCGCTGGGTTCCTGAATGTAGTACGCGCCTGCCTCGTGCAGGGGGTGCGCCCCCAGCAGGCTGTCGTTGTGCAGATACCAGCCGCCCCCGTGCCACGGAACTGGCTCCAGCAGGTCGCTGTGCAGGGGGTGGGATCCCGGCAGGGGTTTTTGCGGGTTCAACCGAAGCCCTCTGTGCCATGGCTCCTCCATGGCAGCAAAATAGAGCGCCGCATCAGGACCAAGCTGCTCCTGAATGCGGCGGATGAAGGCTTGCGGCAGGGGATACTGCTCATTCATCAAGATCCACCAGCCAATCGGGTTTCATGATGGGGGTAAAGGGAAAATAGATCTCCTGCATGGCAGGGGGAAGCTGCTCCTTCAGATGGGGCATGCCTGCCACCATGGCTACCGGAACGTCCAACTTTTCGGATACATTCTCCAGAATCGTCTGGGCATGTGTCAGATCGTCGGCGGTGGTATGTTCCTGCAGGTTGGCGTTGTTCACCAGTGCATCGGGGGTCATACGGGCTTTTTGCCCGATGAGGGTATACAGCTCTGCAATGTCCTCTTCCGTGCCGCTGAGGGGACGATTGGGGTTGACCACATACAGCATGGTGATCTCGTCCCGGCGTTCGCTCAGCTGGGGGGCGTAGCGACCCAGCGCGGTAGCACCGGTATCGTCGCCGCCCACGTCGATGATCACCCGGTCGAAGTCCTGCTCGAACACTGCCATAATATTGGCGGGCAAAGCGGGGATATCCACCGTGCTCATGGCAAAGGAGGGCATGAACACCTCGATGCCTGCAGCCTTGAGCCGGTCGCTCTGCTCCGCACTGCGGAAATAGGGGTTTACGATGTCCAGATCCACCAGCGCAATGCGGCTGTCCGGCTCCAGGCGGCGCAATTCCAAAGCAAGGGCAAGGCTCAGTTCGGTCTTGCCGCTGCCGTAGTTGCCCACCAGGATGGTATATCTGCTCGTTGGCAGTTGCATGGATCAAGCCTCCTCATCGGGATCGTTCTGCACGGGAAATACGGGTTCGTGGAAGGCTTCGCGGACATCCACGGTCTGCCTCAGATCGTGGATGCTGCGTCTGGCGCCGTCGTCGCCCACGAAGCGCATCAGATTCAGGAAGGGGTTACGACTCTTTTTTTGCTCCTCTTTCTGCTTGGGCATTTGGCTGAAGGGGATGAACTCGGTCACGATCGGCGGCTCTGTAAGGAATGCTTCCTCTTCACCGGGAAGATCGGGTTCGGGCTGATCCGGCGCCTGCGTGAGACCCATGTTGCGCCTGAGTGCATCCGGATCCAGTCCGGGATGCACAGGCTGTGCGGCTGATGCACTATGGATGCCGGGGTATTCGGGTTCCGGGATCGGAGGCGCATAGGGCAGGGGCTGAGTGAAGATCGGCTCGGCAAAGACAGGCTCGGCAGCAACATCGTATTCGCTGGATACCGGAGAAGCTGTTCGGGTGGGCTGGGACGCATAGGGCTGCCCGATGGGCAGAGAATGGGTGAAGACAGGATCGGCATCGGCTTCGTATTCGCCATAAACCGGGGGTTCGATCCGGGTGGGCTGGGGCGCATAGTACTGCTCCGGCGACAGGGGACGGGCAAAACCGGCCTTCATATCCTGAATGTATTCCTCGGAGACCGGAGGGGTCGTCCGGGTGTGCGATGGTGCGGCTACCAGCGGATCAGACTCGGCCCACATGGGCTGTTCTTCGTCAAAAACCGGATTCACGTTCTCAATGGGCGGCATGTACGCAGAGCGGGTTGCGGCAGAATGGGCATAGACGGCTGTCCGCTCCGGGACGGCGGTATCCTTCCGTGAATAAGCGACTGCGCCGGCGTAAGGCTCTTCTTCCCCTGCATTGTGTGGCGGCTGATAGGGATCGAAATAAGGCTGGTTTCCGGCAGCCTGTGCCTCGGCAGGGCTGTAGCGGGGCATGTCGGCTTCCGGCTGCTGTGCTTTGCCTTTTCTGCGGCGCAGCCAGACCTGAAAAGGACGCCAGCGGATCAGATAAATGATGCGGTCCAGCAGATAACCGCCGACCAGCAGCACGATCAGGATCGTCGGCCAGTTCTTGGACAGGAATTGCTGAAAACTGGTGCCGGTCTCGCTGTTGATGAGCGACCAGAAACGATTGATGATAACGCGGAGCCAACTGAGCAGCAGCGTCAGAATGGCATTGGCCAGTCCGTTCATACGGCGCTCCTTTCGGGGGTTATTTTGCGGTCAGGGTCAGCGTGACGGTGGGGTTGAGCAGCTGGAACTGGAAATTGTCCACTTCCGCATCCTTCAGGCTGATCCGCACCGGCAGGGTATGCTCGCCTTCCTGCAGCCCTTCGGCATCTACGCTCAGGGTAATGTTCTTGGAACGGAGAGCATCCAGCGAAAGCTGGGGGCCGGTGAGGGTGACGGTGGTGGTGTTCCGGTCCAGCGTGCCCCGCAGCTCCTTGGGCAGCCCTTCGATGGCGATCTTCAGCTCGGAAAAATCCTTGCTGGAGATCACTGGGCCAATTTCCACATACACGGTGGCGGCGGTAGCGCTCAGGTAGGAAAGCTCGGAAGGCTTGCGCAGACGGATCTCCTGTGCGAAGCTCTCGATGATGCCATCCACGCTGATGGGGGCATCGGCAAAGATGGTATCGATGGTTTTCAGTACGGTGGCATCGCCGGCAGCCAGCAGGGTGGAGGGTACGGCGGTTACGCTCTTTACCTCATAGCCCTTGGCGGGTGTGCCGGTCAGTATGGCGTTCAGGGAAACATCCAGCTCTTTGCTGGCGTACAGCCGCTGTTCAACGGTAATGGTGCGCAGCGTGGTGCTTGCGCTGGAAGCGGTCAGCAGATCGCTTTCGATCACGTTGCCGTCGATATCCAGATATTTCAGCGGCAATACCTGCCGGAAAATGCCCGCCCGGGCGTTGAACTTGCCCAGATCGTAATCGGCCTGCACGCAGGCTACCCGGTCTACCAGCGTTTTGGGGCCGCTGACGGCAATGGTGCCCGGCTCAATAATGGGGGAGGGGGCATAGAAGCCCGCAGGGGCTTCGCCGACGGTATTCAGCGTAACGGGAATGCGGTAATTGGTAATGTAATCGTCCACCACGATATGGAAGGTGTCCGGCGATGCGGCTTCCACCGTGCCGTAGGTGGTGGAGGTGGTAAACAGCACACGCACATCCTGCTCGCCGGTCTTGTTGATACGGCTCAGGTCGATGCGGGGGCTGAAGTTGGTGTAGGTTGCATTGTCGAAGGAACGCTGAGGGATCTGTGCCCGGAAGGCTTCCAGCACAAGTTTGTCCTGCTCCAGACCGGAAAGGACGATCAGACCGTTGTTCAGCATGGTCTCCTGTCCCGTGACGGTGATGGGCACATTGGTGAAGCGACGTTCGCGGGTCAGATTGGGATCCTGGGTGATCAGCCCCGCCCAGAGACAGACGGCCAGCAGAAGACTAAGCAGCTTCCAGCCCCAGTTGTGGGTAAGGCGCTTCCAGAAACGGGAAGGGGTCTGCTTCAGCGCCCGGCTCAATTCGGGATCGATGATGGGGGCGTTCTTTTTCGGTTCGGTATTCATCGTCAGCCCTCCTTACGCTGCTTGCGCTTTTCCAGCAAAGTGGCCAGAAGTCCGGCTTCCTTCTGGGTGTAGAGGGAGGACAGCACTTCCTCCAGCGCGGTACGGTCCAGATGGCGGGTCAGGCGGCCTTCACGGGCAAAGGAGATAATGCCTGTTTCTTCACTGACGATCAGGGAAACGGCGTCGGTGGTCTCGGAAATGCCCAGCGCGGCACGGTGACGTGTGCCCAGCTCGTGGCTGATGCCCTTGCCGTCGCTCAGGGACAGGATGCAGCCCGCAGCCATGATCCTCTCGCCGCGGATCAGCACAGCGCCGTCGTGGAGCGGGGTGTTGGGCTCAAAGATGTTTTCCAAAAGGGCGGCAGAGATGCGGCTGTCCAGCGTGGTGCCGGTCTCCACAACATCCTTCAGACCGATCTTCTGTTCGATAACGATCAGCGCGCCGACCCGGCGGCGGCTCAGGTTCATCATGCAGTTGGCGATCTCGGTAACGATCTGGTTGGTGTCTTCGCTCTTGCTCTTGTGCAGGGAATCGCGGATGGTGCCGCGGCCGATCTGCTCCAATGCCTTGCGAAGCTCGGGCTGGAAGAGGATCACCAGCACCAGTGCGCCGTTGCTGAGCACATTGGTCAGGATCCAGCTGAGAGCTGTAAGCCCGAACAGATCGCTGATCCATGTGGCAAGGAACAGCACCAGCAGCCCCTTCAAAACGGCGCTGGCCCGGGTTTCTTTGGTGAGCATCAGCAACTTGTACAACAAAAATGCAACGATGATGATATCTACAACGTCTGCAATGGTGGGACGGTTGAAAATGCTCCAAAGGATGGATTCCACTTGTGTAAGGAATGTTTGCAATGCCTCCCCCTCCTTTGGCGTAACAATAAGAATGCCAATATACTATATTCTATTATACAACATATCCACCGTTGAATAAAGTCTTTCCTGTTAATTTTCAATGGCTTTGTACAGGACTTGCACAATTGGTTTGGATTGGATATACTGTGCTGGGCGAATGCGCACAATGCGACCCTGCGGATCTGTTCTTTATTTATCAGCAATTGTTATTGCAGGAAGCAGAAAACGTGCATCGCTCCCGAATACGGCAGAATGAGGAAGGAGGATGGGAGAATACCTGCTGCCGGGCAGGCTTTACCGATGCAACGGGCAAATTTTCTATCGCGAAAAACCAAATGAGAAACAGTGTGCACAGCGGCGCGGGAGCAACAGACTCCTTGTTTGCCGTATGCTTGCGCACGAGCGAAAAGCAGCATTCCTTTGCTGCCGGAAAGTGAGGAAAACATGCACGATATTGCGCGCGACAGCGCTCTGCTTTCACAGAACAAGACCCTGGAAAACCTGTTTACCATCACCTGCGCCCATGGCGATACGCCGGCTGCCGTCTGGCTGGAGGGCGAGGAAGAGAAGCACTGGACATTTGCACAGATGGAACAGAAGGCATATGCTTATGCGGCTTGGCTGGCGGACAGGCTGCCTGCAGGCGGCTTTGTTGCCATCTCTATGGATACCTGCAAGGAATGGTTCCCCACGTTCTGGGGTCTGGTGCTCAGCGGGCACAATGTGCTGCTGCTGGATGCTGCCATGAACGACGACCTTGCCCTGCACCTGATGAACGAGGCGGGCTGCGGGGCTGTCGTTACCCCCAGGGAGCGTGCTCTGCCCGGAGAGATCGTTCAGATCCGGGCGCAGGAGCTGTTTGCTGCTCCCGATGCCCCCCGTCCCAACGTGCCCTGCGGCGATTCCATCGCCCTGTGTACCAGCGGCACCACCGGCACCAGCCGCATCTTTGTCTATAACGGCGAAGCCATGGCAGAGCAGGTGCTCAGCTCTCTGCTGCTCTACAAGGCCAACAAGCGCATGGTCGCCAACGAGAACCGCCGTGCTCTTGCCTTTCTGCCCTTCCACCATGTACTGGGCTTTATCGTCAATCTGATGTGGTGCGGCTTCCTTGGCTATGCCAATATCTATCTGAAGGACCGCGCCCCCAAGACCATCATGACCACCGCCCAGCGGTGCAAGCCTCATCTGATCGTGGCGGTGCCGCTGCTGGCGAACAACCTGTGCACCACCATCAAGAAGAAGCTGGCAAAGAAATCCCGCATGAGCCGGGTTGCCTTTTCCGCCATGACCGGGCTGAGTCTGAATGCCCAGCGCATTGCCCCCGGCATGGGTCTGCATTTCGCCCAGAAGATGCTCTTCAAAGGTCTGCTCAAGCAGGCGCTGGGTACCGAAGTCCAGTGTGTGATCCTGGGCGGCAGCCACACTCCGGTGGAGCATCTGCGCATGCTGAACGCGCTGGGTTACTATACCGTTTGCGGCTTCGGTATGACCGAGACTGCCGTTACCAGCGTGGAGACCTCCATGCGGCTCAAGAAGCGTCTGGCGGGCAGCGTGGGCAAGCCCCTGACCAATGTGGAATATGTAGTGGACGGTGGGAACGGTCGGGAGGGCGAAATGCGCATCCGCGGCGCGAGCCTGCATTCCGGACGCATGGCCGGCGGCAAGCTGCTGCCTCCGGATACCGATGACGGCTGGTACCCCACCGGCGATATCGTCCGTCTGCGCAAGGACGGGCGCGTGTTCGTGCAGGGTCGCTGCAAGGACGTGATCATCAACGAATCCGGCGAGAATGTGTACCCCGACGAGCTGGAGGATGTGTTCTCCGCGCTGCCGGGCGCAGAGCAGGCAGCGGTGCTGGGCGTGCCCAAGCCCGAAGGCGGCGTGTATGAAGATATCACGCTGGTTCTGAGCATGGATGTGGCTGCGCTGGATGATGCCGCTCTGGCAAAGCTGGCGGCAGAGATCCGCAACCGCAATGCCGCACTGCCCACCATGAAGCGTCTTACCCGCTGCTACCTGACCGATGACAAACTGCCCTTGGTCAACGGCATCAAGGTAAAGCGTCTGGAACTGAAAAAGCGTATTCTGGAAGGCGGCATGCCCCTGAAGGAGCTGGATCTGTCCTCTGCGGCGGCTAAGCTGACCGAGCGCACCCAGACCGCCGAAGAGACCGAAGCCCAGAAGATCGAACGGCTGGATGCTGCCCGGCGCGCCGAGATCCTGCCCAAAGTGCGGGTATGCTTTGCCGAGGCGCTGGAGCAGGATGTGGGCAGCTTCGGAGATGATGCCCACTTTATCGAGGATCTGGGCGGCGACAGCCTGCAGGTGCTCTCCATTACCCTGAAGGCGGAGGAGCTTTTCGGTGTAAGCATCGAGACCGAGGAATACGGCGATTGCGCCACCGTCAACAGCCTTACCCGGCTGATCTGCCGTAAACTGGGCGGCGGTAGCGAGGCTGCTGCACCCAGAGAACGTGTGGAACGGCAGCCTATTACCCGCTTTGAAGATACCGCCGAGTTCCAGGCATTCCGCGCCCGTCAGATGGCGCTGATGGCCTCCGGTGACGATAATCCCTATTTCGTCTGCCACGATTCGCCCCTGCTGGACAAGAGCAACATGGCCGGCGAAGAGGTGCTCAACTTCGGCAGCTACAACTACGTGGGCATGAGTGGACGCAAAGAAGTGAACGAGGCTGCTAAGGCCGCCATCGACGCCTACGGCACCAGCGCCAGCGGCAGCCGTCTGCTGGCGGGCGAAAAGAGCTTGCATGGCGAGCTGGAGCGTGAGATCGCAGACTGGAAGCATGCCGAGGCTGCGCTGGTCTGTGTGGGCGGTCACTCCACCAATGTAACGGTGGTGGGCAACTTCTGCGGCCCCAACGACCTGATCGTGTACGATGCGCTGGCCCATAACTCCATCGAGCAGGGCTGCCGTCTGTCTCCGGCTACGGTAAAACCCTTCCCCCACAACGATACCGCTGCGCTGGAGGGCATTCTGCGCGCTCAGCGCAAGTTCTACGAAAAGGTGCTCATCATCATCGAGGGCGCCTACAGCATGGACGGCGATATTGCCAATGTGCCCGAGTTTGTGCGCATCAAGAAGGAGTACGGCTGCTTCCTGATGGTGGATGAAGCCCACAGCGCCTGTGTGATCGGCGAGACCGGCGGCGGCGTGGACGAGTACTTCGGTCTGGCGCCCGATGATGTGGATATCAAGATGGGCACCCTGTCCAAGGGTCTGGGCACCTGCGGCGGCTATCTGGCCGGACGCGCCTGCCTGATCGAATATCTGCGCTACAACCTGCCCGGCTTTGTGTTCAGCGTGGGTCTGTCTCCCGCACTGGCAGCCGGTACGCTGGCAGCCGTGCGTCTGCTGCGCAAGGAACCCCAGATCATGGGGGATATGCGCCGCAACATTCAGTGCTTTGCCGATACGGCCCGCCGTCACCGCATGGATATCTGCCTTGCGGGCGAGACTGCCATCATCCCTGTGCTGATCGGCAGGGACGAGGATGCCTTTGCCCTGAGCAACGAGATGCGCCGCCGCGGCGTGTTCGTGCCCCCGGCCGTGTATCCCGCTGTTCCCAAGAACAAGGCAAGACTTCGCTTCTGCGTGATCAGCGAGCACAAGCCCGAGCAGATCGAGCGCGCGCTGGATGTGCTGGAAGAAGCCTCCCAGGCGTTGGGCATCCGGTTGCCCCGCCGGGATTACTGATCTGTTCAGCCTTTGATCAATCGGCCCGCAGCCCGAAGATGGGCTGCGGGCTGTGCTCTGTGAATGATGAAACATCGGTGTGGATCGGAGGGGATCATGGTGAGCATCAGGATCGAACCGTATATTCATTACAATGATGCAGAAATCAGTCTGCTTTACAGAAGCGTCGGCTGGACAAGCTATCTGCGCCGTGAGGGATTGCTCAAAGAGGCTTACGCGGGCTCTCTCATGACGCTGGCCGCTTATGATGGGGATCGGCTTTGCGGGATCGTCCGCGGGGTCGGGGACGGGGTCTCTGTTTTGTATATTCAGGATCTGCTGGTGCTGCCCGAATACCAACGCAGGGGGATCGGCTCAAAGCTGCTGGAGCAGATGCTCGGGGCTTTCCCCGATGTGAATCAGACGGTGCTGCTGGCGGATGATACAGTAGCAGCGGCAGCGTTTTACGAGAAAGCCGGTTTCCGGAAAGTAAACGAGGTTGGCTGCTGTTCATTTATCCGCCTGCATGCGTGTTACAGCTGATGAGTCCGGAGGAATGGCAATACCCTTGGGGAAAGACACAAAAAACGCACGACCGTCAAACAGGCGGTTCCGTGCGTTTTTATGTTTGTCCGTTTGGCCTGCAGCTGCGGTTACAGCCCGCCTGCCCAATCGGTCAGGTTTTCGATGCGGGTGCCCTCGCTGCCGGTGGCAGGATCATAGGCAAATTCATGCAGCTGTTTGCAGGGGAATTTGTCGCATTTGCCGCAATGATCCAGCTTTTTGCCCTCTACACAGGTTTTGATGGGGCAGCCTTTTGCCCAGTAAGGCTTTTTGATGTTGGTGCAGCCGGTGCATTTCATGATCTCTCTGTACTTGCATTCGCTGCATTTGAGACCGCAACGGGATTCGAACATGGAATGGTTCACTCCTTCATGAACATGGGAATAAAGAATTGGAATAAAATGACGCACAAAGTATATCAGAGGGCATATTTCCGTGTCAACTTGCAGCCTGCTGCGGGAGTGTGGTACAATTCCGTGGTACGCTTCCTTTCGGGGGGCGTCATACCCCAATCTGCAGGGAGGTGGGACGGCTGTGAAGCTGATCTCATGGAATGTTAATGGTTTGCGCGCTTGCCTCGGCAAGGGCTTTATGGACTATTTTTCTGCGCAGCAGGCGGATTTTTTCTGTCTGCAGGAAACCAAAATGCAAAAGGGACAGGCGGATTTTGAGCCCGAGGGCTATCTGCAGCATTGGAACAGCGCAGAGAAGAAAGGGTATTCCGGCACGGCGATTCTGGCAAAGCATCAGCCCCTGAGCGTTGCCTACGGCATCGGCATTGAGGAGCACGACCATGAAGGGCGCGTGATCACCCTTGAGTACAAGGATTTCTATCTGGTAACGGTCTACACCCCCAACAGCCAGCGGGAGCTGGCAAGGCTGGATTACCGCATGGTTTGGGAGGAGGCTTTCCTTGCCTATTTGAAATCGCTGGATGAAAAGAAGCCCGTGATCGTCTGCGGGGATATGAATGTTGCCCACAAGGAGATCGACCTGAAAAATCCCAAGACCAACACCCGCAACGCCGGCTTTACGCAGGAGGAACGGGACAGGATGACCGCTCTTCTGGATAACGGCTTTGTGGATACCTTCCGTCTGCTGCACCCCGACGAAAAGGATCGCTACAGCTGGTGGAGCTATATGATGAAGAGCCGGGAGCGGAACATCGGCTGGCGTATCGACTATTTCCTGGTCAGCAGCCGTATTGCGCCCAATGTGCGCCTTGCGGACATTCACGATCAGATCATGGGCAGCGATCACTGCCCTGTTATTCTGGAACTGGAAGGATTGGAGGTTTGATTTTATGAAGATCCTGTTTGCATCGGACATCCACGGTTCGGCTTCCGCAATGGAGAAGATCCTGCAAAAACTGGAGCAGGAGAAGGCAGACCGCTTTGTTTTGCTGGGCGATCTGCTCTACCACGGCCCACGCAACGATCTGCCCGACCGCTACGCCCCCAAAGAAGTGTTCGGCATGCTCAACGCCTGCGCCATGAAGCCCCTGTGCGTGCGCGGAAATTGCGATGCCGAGGTGGATCAGATGGTGCTGGAATTCCCTATCATGGCGGATTATGCCCTTTTGCCGCTGGATGGCGGACGCACCGCTTTCGTTACCCATGGGCATCTCTTCAATATCGATAATCCGCCGCCCCATCAGCCCGGAGATGTGCTGATCCACGGGCACACCCATGTGCACTGTGCCATCCCGCAGGGGGATTATGTGTACATCAATCCCGGCTCTGCCGCCTTGCCCAAGGATGGGCAGCAGCCTTCCTACATGATCTATGAGGACGGCGTATATACCGTGAAGCATCTGGACAGCGGCGATGAGCTGTTGCGCTATTCCGCGGAGTGATGTTCCGCAACCGACAGGAGTGAATGATATGAAGAAACGGATTGTACTGGCGTTGCTGTTGGTGTTTGTAATGGCGCTTACCGCCTCCTGTTCCCTGATCGTGAAGGATCCCGAGGTGGATAAGCAGACGGTCGTACTGGAAGTGAACGGACAGCCCTTTGTAAAGGGCGATGTGCAGCAGCTGATCGAGAATGAGCTGGATTATCAGGTCTATCTCTACAGCTATCAGTATGGCGAAACGTTGGATCGTAACGACCCCGAGCTGGTTTCCTATGTGCAGGATGCGGCTTTCGACAGCATCGTACAGCGGGCTGTGATCGAAGAAAAGCTGCAGAAGGATGGCTATACCGTCCTTGCCCCGGAAGAGGAAGAGGCGGTGCAGGCTGCGGCTCAGGCGGAGTACGACAGCTATATTGAAGAAGTGCTCACTTACGATCTGGCGGATTCGGAGCTTTCTGACGAAGAAAAGCGCGCAGAGGCCGAAAAGCTGCTGCCTCAGTTCGGCTATCCGTCCATGGCGATGCTGCTGGAGCAGGAAAGGATTGCTGCAGCGGAGGAAAAACTGTATCAGGAGATCGTGAAGGATGTGACCCTGACCGAAGAGGATCTGATCGCAGCGTATGACCAGTATGTGGCAACTGCGAAGGCGGACTATGAGTTCGATATCGGCTATTTCGAATCGGATGTGGAGAACGGGGCACAGATCTACTATTATCCTGCCGGCTACCGCTATGTTAAGCATATTCTGATCGGTTTCCCGGATGAGGAGTACGATGCGCTGATGTCCATGACGACGGATGTACTTTTGGCGCAGCAGGCATTGACCGATGCACAGGATAAACTGAATGCAGCCGGTGAAGAAGAAAAGGAAGAAGCGCTGGCGGCGCAGCAGGCTGCGGAAGCTGCTCTGATCGATGCACAGAGCAAGCTGGACGAAGCGCGGGATGTTGCATACACCGCTTTGCAGCCCAGAGTGGATGAAGTGCAGGCAGCTATCGCGGCCGGCGAGGAGTTTGATGCCCTGATCGAGAAGTACGGCGAGGATGAGGGTATGAAGGTCGAGCCTGCCAAGACCAGAGGCTATGTGATCGGCACAGAAAGCACCAATTATGTGGATGCATTCCACGAAGGGGCGATGGCGCTGGCTGCTGTCGGGGATGTGTCCGAGCCTGTGCGTACCGAGTACGGTGTGCATCTGATCAAATATGTGGAGGAGATCCCCGAAGGCGCAGTACCCTTTGATAGTGTACGCGCGCAGCTTGCGGCAGACGAACTGAAGTACCGGCAGGACGAGGTGTATCAGACTGCGGTTGAACAGTGGGTCAAGGAAGCCGACGTAAAGATGTATAAGAACAGAATGGCAGATTAAGAAGCAAACGACACCCCGCAGATGTGTTTCTGCGGGGTGTCCGCAGCTCGTCAAAAAACACGCCTGCGGCGGCTTTTTTGACGACTTTTGCACCGTTTGCCTAGGAGCCTACGGCTCCCCGGGCGGCAAACGGCGATAGGAACCCCTTGCTACGCAAGGGTTCCGAAACCACCGGAAGGGTGAACGCA
>JAFXBE010000109.1 GCA_017516765.1 Clostridia bacterium
GCTGGTACAGAAGCGCTACCCCCACCACGGTGCGGTTGCCTTCGGCCACTTCGGCAAGACTCTGTTCGAGGTGTTCAAGTATCTGGGCGTGGAAGACATCGCTTACAACCAGCCCGCCAACCTGCCCTATCCCACCGAGAACCCCTTCAACAAGTAAGTTGATCGGTTTTTCAAAGAAGCCCACCACTTTTGCGGTGGGCTTCACTTTTGTTGCAAAGCCCCTCTCACAGATGTGTGGGAGGGGCTTTGCTGAGTTGTGTGTCAGGTTATTTGTTCGGCAGCAGGCAAACCTGCTGCGATCCGGTTCTCCAAGGGCAATCTGACAGTAAACCGGCAGCCTTTTGGTTGAAGGTTTTCCACCAGAACACTACCATGGTATGCGTCGATGATTCGTTTGACCAGTGCAAGCCCAAGACCGTTGCCTTCCTGTTTGTGTGAACTGTCGCTTTGATAGAATTTATCGAAGATATGGGGCATTTCCTCCGCTGAGATGCCGGGGCCTTCATCGTCGATCGTGCAAAGGATGTTATCATCTTCTTTTTGCAGGCTGATCGAAATAAGCCCTGCATGAGGATTGAACTTGATCGCATTCCCGATCAGATTGTTCCACACCTGCAGCAGCATGCTTTCGTTTCCTGTATAGCTGATCTCGTCCAGATCCACATCAAACTCGATCTCTTTGGGTTCCCATTGCTTTTCCAGCATCAGTATGGATTGGCGCAGCTGTTCGTCCAGCCGGAATTCTGTGTGGCTTTCCGGCAGGATCTGGTTGTCCAGCTTGGAAAGCAGCAGGATGTTGCCGATCAGATCGGAGAGGCGGCTGGTATTGAGCAGGATATTATCGATATAGTCATTCTGCTCGGCTGTTGTTTGCGCCGTGCCCTGTAGCAGCATCGTATAGCCTTCGATGGCGTTGATAGGGGTCTTGAATTCGTGAGAAACATTGGATACAAAATCGGATTGGAGCATTTCCGTTTTATCCAGTGCAGCAGTCATCGTGTTGAAATGCTCATATATATCGCGGATATCCTCGATGGGGCTTACTGTTTCCAGCCGTACTTTAAAATCACCGGATGCTACTTTGTTCATCGCTTTACTCAACTCACGGATCGGGCTGAGTACGCGTTGGTTGATAAACAGGGTAACGATGCAGGCTGTAAGGCAGGTAAAAATCAGGATCAGCGTAGAAACGGAAAGGTCGATGGAGATACCAAAAACGTAGCTGAGTGCATAGGTCGCACCAAGACCAAGCAGTAGACTGATCAGCAATTCCGCAAAGCTGACAATGGCAAAGAACAGCCACAGACCCAAATGGCGTCGTTTTTTCTTCATAGCCGAACCACCTTGTAGCCCACACCGCGCATGGTAACGATCTTGAAATCGGTATTATCCCGGAAGCGCTCCCTCAGGCGGCCTATGTGTACGTCCACCGTGTGGGAATCGGAACAGGCTTCGTAGCCCCAGATCTCGTCCATCAGCTGCTGCCGGGTAAAGATCTTTCCGGGATAGGCCGCCATTTTGTAAAGCAGCATAAATTCCTTCTGGGGCAGGATCATGCTTTTTCCGCCGCAGGTGACGGTCATGCTGTCGCATTCCAGAAGGGTCTCTCCAATGCGCTGCTTCCGCTCGCTGATCATTTGCGCACGGCGCAGAAGCGCGCTTACACGGAGCATCATTTCGTTCACATTTACCGGCTTTACCATATAGTCGTCCGTACCGGACAGGAAACCCTCGCGCATATCATCAAAATTGCCCTTGGCGGTAATCATGAGCACAGGCATGTTCATACCGCTTTCCCGGATGGTGCGCACCAGCTCGTATCCATCCATCACGGGCATCATAATATCGCAAATAATCAGATCGATATAGCTGCTTTCCATCAGATCCAGCGCTTCCTGTCCGTTGGCGGCAGACAGGGCGGTGTATCCGTTTTTTTCCAGAACCCGTACGAAAAGCTGCCGCAGCTCCTGATGATCTTCAACCACAAGTATGCGGAACATAAAGTAGCCCCTTTCGAATAACACAGTTGATTACATACTATATTTTAGCATTGCTGCACCAATCCATCAACAACTGAAATTCAACGATAATTGAATTTCAGTTGCAGGTTTGTTGCCGGGATGTCCATACAATGATGCTGTAAAAATGAACAGCAAAGGAGGGATTGGGATGAACACAAATGTAAGGCTCAGGGATCGAACCGGTTTCGACAAGCTTGGCATGCGATTGCTTTACGGCATGTTCTATCCGTTTTTTCATTGCAAAGCAGATGTACCGCCGGAAATACAGGCACACGATGATCCAATCGTTTTCGTATGCAATCACTATGAGATCTTCGGGCCCTTGGCATTAATGACCTCTTTGAAAGCACGTTTTCGCGTATGGAGTAACGAACAACTGATCGACGCCGGGGACGAAGTGGATAAACTTGTTGACGGAGCTGTTGTGATGGCGCCTGTGTTTTCCAAACGCGTGATGGAAAAGCTGTTGCACAGGGTATCGCCCTTGGTGGAATGGGTATTTGCAAAGTTGAAAGCGATCCCTGTATCGCGTACCGAGTCTGCTAAAATGCTGCATACCATGCGAAAGAGCGTAGCAGCCATGGAGATGGGGGAAAGCCTTGTGATTTTCCCGGAAAAGGGCGAACCGCATTATGCTCTGGGCAGTGTTTCTCCTTTCTATCCGGGTTTTGCTATGGTGGGTGAGTTTGCAGCACGAAGATTCAAAATGCCGGTTTCCTTCTGCCCGATCCATATTGATAAGTACGGAAGGAAATTGCGTTTTGGAGAGATCGTAAAGTACATGCCGGGAAACATGAAGGAAGAAGCACAAAGGGTTTCCGATTGCCTGTATGATCAGATGGTATCGCTGGCATGCGCTGCCGGTTATCCGCCGGTTCCGGCGATCGAAACGGGGGAAGAACAATGTCTGACCAAAAACACGGAAGAGTAAGAGAGGTTATCGGGCGAATACTGTTTGTATCGCTCGTCCTGTCGATCATCTTCTCGGCGGTTCGTTTTACGCAGGCTCCGAAAGTGATCGCCGCAGGTATGGAGCATGCCAAGGTGAAGAGTGATTATCTGCTCATGCTGTTGCAATGTGTATTGGGTTTGGTCGTTATGTTGCTGCCCACATTGATCGAGCACAGATGGCATCTTGGCATTGCAAATGCAATCCATATTCTGTACTACATTTTTCTGTACTGTGCGGTGTTTCTGGGCGAGGTATTCGAATTTTATTATCTTGTCCCGCATTGGGATACCATTTTACATTTTTTCTCCGGCGCCATGCTGAGTGCACTTGGGTTTATTCTTGTAGACCTCTTGAATCGAAATGAAAGGGTTCGCGTAAACCTGAGTCCGTTGTTTGTGGCGGTGTTCGCCTTTTGTTTTGCGCTGGCAGCGGGCGCGGTCTGGGAGATCTACGAGTTTACCGGCGACAGCCTGTTTGGGCTCAACATGCAGAAATGTCTGACGGAGCATGGAGAAGCGCTGGTTGGATATGCGGCTCTGCGGGACACGATGAAGGACATCGTTGTGGATGCAGCGGCAGCGATGTTGATTTCGGTGCTGGGGTATTTCAGCATTGTAAAGCAGAGAAAAAGACCCGATCCGGATCTGGCGAAGCAAAAAACAGAGTAATAGCCGGAAAAAACCGCCCTTACCGTATTGGTAAAGCGGTTTTTTCAAGCAACATATAGTTTATGCTTGTAAAAATGCGCTGATTTGTGCAAGCATTTCTTCAACACTAGCTGTTGGTGAAAAATCAACACCCAACTGAATGTATGCAGGCGTATCACCTGAAAGCCTTCCTTGTGCGCTGTCTATTTTCTGACAAAGGAAAGACAAGATTTTGGTGATGCATTGTCTGAGTTCTCCGGCATATTCCTCGTTGCTGTACAATTCCGGCATCAGGATCTCACGGCTTTCCCAAAGATGGGGAAGAGAACGGACCAGGGATTCGGCTTTATCCTGCATACCTGCGCGCAGATATAAAAACAGCAAATTGGCTGCAGTTGTGCCTTTTGCTTTTTGGCATACATCAGAATGTTTCAGAATCTGTTCGGCAATGCCGATCGCCTCATGGGTGGCAGCAGGATCATCCTTTTGGTGTGCCAGGGTTTCACCGAGCGACATCAGTAATCCGCTGTCGTTGGGATAGATCTTCAAGCTGTCCCGAATCAGCGCAACGGCTTTATCGATCCGACCATCAATAACATATGCATTGATCTCTCCGTGGATCCTGTTGAGCGTCTCTTCCCTGCAAAGCTCATCCATACCGACGATGGCATCCACAGATGTATGAAAGTAGATCGCAAGCCCCGGCAGCAGGGTAATATCCGGGTAGGATGTGTTGTTTTCCCAACGGCTGATCGCTTGCGCCGATACACCAAACACCCCGGCAAGCTCTTCCTGCGTTAAGCCTTTTTTGAGACGAAGCTGTTTCAGTCTGTCGCCAATGTTGATTTTCATAGCAGTCTCCTTAGCATGGTTTGTAGAAGCTTCTGATTGGATTATAGCCATTATGCGCAGAATGGTCTATATCAATGATGTTGAGAAAAACGAAACTGCAACGAGAATAACGGGTATACACAAGCCACGATGTTAGATACGACGGCAGGATGGTGCTTATAAGAACAAAACAGACCGCTCCTATGCATGGCATAAGAACGGTCTGTTTTGTTTGGTGGAGGTGGGGGGAATCGAACCCCCGTCCGAAAGCTCGCTTATATGGTTTTCTCCGAGCGCATCTGCGATTTTGGGATTCCCCTCGCCGCACGCCTCACAGCAGGCTTACGGCTACGGTAGCTTCATAGTTACGGGTAACGCTTCAAAGCTTTGGCGCACTCGTTCCCCACATAGCTGACGCCGGGATCCACACCTGTGGGCAATGTGGGCCGACGCACGGCCTTAGGCCGCGAAAGACAATTCGGTATTGTCAGTTATTTTTTGTCCCCGTTTTTACGCGGTACAGGGGCCGCGGCTCGCTTACCATATCCTCGACAACTCCCGTCGAAACCAGTGCACCCCCATAAGGAGGGATCAATCGTCCCTTCTGCGGACAAGGGCACGTTCCACTTCGCGCTGAGCGTCCTTGGCTGCTGCAACATCGCGCTTGTCGTGCAGGTGTTTACCCTTGCACAGACCAAGCTCCAGTTTCATCCGGCTGTCTTTGAGGTACACCTTCAGGGGAATGAGGGTGTAGCCCTGACGGCTTACCAGACCGGCAAGCTTGCGGATCTCCGCTTTGTGCATCAGCAGCTTTTTAGGTCTGAGCGGATCGCCGTTGTGGATGTTGCCAAACTCGTAGGGGCTTATGTGCATGCCCTCGGCGAAGATCTCTCCGCCCCGGATGATGCAGAAGCTCTCCTTGAGGTTGACGCGTCCCTGACGAATGCTCTTGACCTCGGTACCCATCAGTCTGAGACCGCATTCGTAGGTTTCCTCCACGAAGTAATCGTGGTAGGCCTTTTTGTTCTGGGCAACGATTTTGATGCCTTTCTGCTTGGCCACGCGGAAACCTCCTTTCTGTGATCGCTGATAGGCGAAAAGCATTATATCACATTGTTCTTGCTTTGTGCAAGCTATTGCAAAGCAATATTTCTTCGATTATACTTTTCTTTTGATAAGGAGGGATCCTTGATGGAACATAACGTATTGCACATGGCGCAGGAGGCGCGCAAGGCAGCCAGACAGCTGGCAGCGGTATCGCTGGAACAAAGAAATGCCGTTTTACTTGCCGTTGCAGAGGGAATTGCTGCAAATAAGCAGGAGATTATGGCGGCAAATGCTTTGGATGTGGAACAGGCAACGGCAGAAAACCTTGCTGCACCGCTGTTGAGCCGTTTGAAGGTTACCGACCGGAAGTGCGACCGAATGATCGAAGGTCTTCGCGCCCTGGCTCAGCTTCCTGATCCACTTGGACATGTACAATATGCAAAAGAGCTTTCTCCTGGGCTGAATCTGTATCGGGTTGCTTGCCCCATCGGCGTGATCGGCGTTATTTTTGAGAGCCGCCCCGATGCGCTGGTGCAGATCTCTTCTTTGTGCCTGAAAAGCGGCAATGCAGTACTGCTCAAGGGAGGCAGAGAAGCCCTCCGCACCAATATCGTGCTTACCCGCATCATTCGTCAGGCCAGCGAAAGCGTTGGTGTTCCCATGGGCTGGTGCGACCTGCTCCAATCCCGCGAGGACGTTTCCGAGATGCTCAAACTGCATGAGCTGATCGACCTGATCATTCCCCGCGGCAGCAATGCTTTTGTACAGTACATTATGCAAAACAGCCAGATCCCTGTGCTGGGACATGCGGAGGGACTGTGCCATGTGTATGTGGACGAAAATATCGATATGGAACAGGCGGTAAAGCTTGCGGTAGACAGCAAGACCCAGAACCTTTCCGTGTGCAACGCTGCCGAGACCATGCTGGTGCATCGCAAGATCGCAGCAGAATTCCTGCCCTTGGTTGCAGAAAAACTGAAAGAAAAAGGCACTGAGCTTCGCGGAGATGCCCGTACCCAGTCCTTGATCGACTGTCTGCCTGCTGCCGAAGAGGATTGGCAGACAGAATATCTGGATTCCATCATTTCCATTAAGATCGTTGACAGTATAGATGAAGCCATTGATCACGTCAATCATTACGGCTCCCACCATACCGACAGCATTCTTACCACCGACGCAGCAGCAGCAGAACGCTTTATGACGCTTGTAGACAGCGCAGATGTATTCTGGAATTGCTCCACCCGCTTCTCGGACGGTTTCCTGTTCGGATTTGGTGCAGAAGTGGGCATTGCCACCGGCAAGATCCATGCCAGAGGTCCCATGGGTATGGAAGGGCTCTGCACCTATAAATACCGCCTCTACGGCAGTGGGCAGACCCTTACCGATCTGAACAGCGGCGCAATCTCCCTGACCCATAAGGATCTTCCCCTACAGCTTCCCGGGAAGTAAGGAACCCATTCGACAGCCAAGCCAAGCGGCAACACATGCTTTGAGAATATCCAACGGTAAAAAGACCAGCACATAACTTGTGAGAATTTGTTTGACCGATAATGTGTTTTGAAGCAGTACCTGCGAAAGCAACAGAATGTACAGCGCCGCAACAACATACATGATTCCTGTACCACAAAAGGAAGCCAGATACCGGCTTCCTTTTTTTGATCCGGTATGCATGCGTACCAACGCACATACACAAGCGGCAGCAGGGAAACCGAGCAAATAGCCGAAGGACGGTGTCGAAAGTGCAGCCGGCCCGTTCACGGCAGAAAAAACAGGCAGACCCACAAGCCCGGCAAGCAGGTAGGTACCGGTTGTGTACAGGCAGTATTTCGGGGGAAGCACCTGCCCACAGAGCAGAACAAAAAGAACCTGCAGCGTGATCATTACATCCGTGCCGGGGATCGTGAAACGGAACAACAGTGTGGAAACAATGATCAGCGCACAAAAGAGAGCGCAATAACACATCATTGCTGTATGCCTTCTCATTGTTTTCTCTCCTTTCACATACAGAATGCCCTGTGAATCATAATCAAGAGAAAGGGCTGTGTCAATATGTCTAATCCATTTGAAAGGAACATAAAGTAGCAGGGGAGGGGGAATGAATAAATGGGAAACCTTTCTGCAGAAAGCGCAGTAACTGTCAAAACAGCACACAGTATACAAACAGATCGGCGCAAACGCACCGTTGTAACAGGGGTTGCAGATATTTGCAGTTTTCACGAAACAGAGATCGTGCTTAAACTGGAGAATGGTCATGTGTTTTTGACAGGACAGGATCTGCACATTGACAAACTGCTTCCGGAAGAGAATCGACTGGACATCAATGGACAGATCGACAGCATTGTTTACGAAGCGCCGCGTAAACATGTTGCTGGGTGGATGGCGTTTCTCAAAAAACATTCATGAAATTGTTCTTTGAAACAGCGGCACAGGCAAATCTGTTTTTGCTTACTGTTCCGGTGGGGATCGCAGCTGCTGCAATGACAGATCTGTTCACACATACAGGTGCTTTCCGCCCTCTGTGGGATGTCTTGGCGTTTCTGTTTCTGGGGGCGGGTCTTGGACTGACTGTTATTCTTTTGGGAGATGCAGGGCTTCGCAGCTATCATATACTTGCTGTGTTGGTTGGGGCGATTTTGTATTTTGCAGGAATACGAAGGCTTTTGAGCTTGATCACCGGCCTGATAAAGCGTATGAATTCATATGTACGCAGCAGGAATTAACGGAATTGAATCGAATATACAAAAGTATATGGAACAGGAGGATGAATGCCTATGAAGAAGATGATAAATCTTTGGGGCTTTGTCGCTTTTATAGCTCTGGTGATTGTTTTATTCTGTCTGGAGAATGCCCGGATCGCTTCGGAAACGCAGAAACTCAAGTCCGAGTACGTTCAATCCGTGATGACCAAAACCGAGCTGGAAAACACGTATAAAGAAAAAAAGAAAGAACTGGAGAACGTCCAACAGGTTCCATATGTAGAACGTCAGGCGCGTGATGAGTACGATTATATGGATTCGGAAGAAATTTTGTTCCTGATTACTTTTCCCGAGGACGAAAACACGGATCCCTCTCTGTGAATTTCCAGAGAGGGTTTTTACAAACAATTATCAATACAAACGAGGTGGCTTCTATGCGTACGGCAGTGATCGGAATTGGTTCTAATTCTTTGAGAATGCTTTTAGCCGATGTTGAGAACGGCAGCTTGGAAAGACGCGGACGCTACCGGGAGGGACTGCGTGTCTTTGCGGCATTGAATGAGAATCGGTGCATCGTGCCGGAAATGCTGAAGGAGGCTTCGCAAAATATTGATGCTTTTGCGAAAGAGGCCGCTGCGCAGGGAGCAGAGACCATTCATCTGTTTGCTACCAGCGCAGTCCGCGATGCCGGCAATGCAGATGAGTTTGCGAAAGCGATCTATGACAAAACAGGGCTTACGCTGCGGATCTGCTCCGGGGACGAAGAAGCTGAGCTTTCTTTTTTGGGCGCAACAAACGGCTGCCCTTCGGGAATGATCGATATCGGCGGCGGATCAACAGAGATCGTTGTCGGCGATGCGGAGTCACTACACTGCGGTATGAGCTTTCAAATGGGTGCCGTGCGCCTGTTTCGGATGTTCCCCGAAAAAGGAAGGGAAGCAGCCATGCAGGTGATCGATTATGCAAGATCTCTTCTAAAGCCCTATTCCGAAAAATACCTTGCGTATCCGGCGCAGGAATGGATCGGTGTCGGGGGAACCTTTACCACCACCGCAGCATTCACACAACGAAAATTCTGGGATGACCGCACCAACATTCACGGCTTTGAGCTTACCATGCGCGATATTACGGAAGCGATCGATATGCTGGCACCTATGCCGGTACCGCAAAGAAAACTGTTGCCGTTTTTGCAGCCGCAGCGTGCTGATATTATTGTTCATGGCTTGTGCATTCTTTCTGCGTGCATGCAGGAATTGAATCTGGAAAAAATCATCGTAAGCGAATACGGAAATCTGGAAGGCTTTGTTAAAAAACAATATTTGAACAAGGCTGAGAAGTAAAACCTTTCAATCATAACGAAACAAATTCAGAAAGTTTTCGCAAAAGGGGTTTTCTTTTCGGCTGTTATCTGATAGAATAGTTGTTGACTAATTAGGTTCGTTTTTAAGCATCAGGCAGGTTCGGATTCAAAAATCAATGCTTTTGATGCACAAAAATACAAGTTTAGGGGGATTCATATGGCTAACTACGAAACCAAAAACATCAGAAATGTTGCCCTCGTGGGTCATGGCAGCGAGGGTAAGACCACGCTGGTGGAGTCTTTGCTCTTTGCTGCCGGTGCAATCGATCGTCAGGGCCGCGTAGAAGACGGCAACACCGTAATCGACTACGATCCCGAAGAAATCAAGCGTAAGTATTCCATCAGCGCCGCCGTTGCTCCCATCGAGTGGAACGGCCAAATGATCAACATCATCGACGTGCCCGGCTACTTCGATTTCATTGGCGAAATGATGGGCCCCCTGCGCGTTGTCGAGACCGCCGCTATCGTTGTAAGCTCTGTGGGCGACATTTCCGTCGGTGCTGAAAAAGCTTGGAAGTACGCCACCAAGAACGGCGTTGCCAAGATGTTCATCGTAAACCAGATGGATCGTGACCATGCCGATTTTATTTCTGTTGAGCAGAAGCTTCGCGAAAAGTTCGGCAATAGCGTAGTTACCGTTCTGCTGCCCATCGGTGCGGGCGAAAACTACCGCGGTGTTGTTAATGTTCTGGAGAACAAGGCTTACGAGCGTGTTGCCAAGGGCGCTCCCAAGGAGATCCCCGTTCCTGCCGATATGGCCGATGCCATCGCTCATGCTCTGGAAGAACTGACCGAGGCCGCCGCCGGTGCCGATGAAGAACTGATGATGAAGTACCTCGAAGAGGGCGAGTTGACCCACGACGAGATTCTGGAAGGCTTCAAGGCCGGCATGTTCTCCGGCGAGATCTGCCCCGTGGTTCCCTGCTCTGCACTCACCGGCGTTGGCGTATCCAAGATGCTGGATGTAATGGCAGACTTCCTGCCTTCTCCCAAGCGTGCCGTTTACAAGGGCGTCAACCCCAAGAGCGGCGAAGAAGTTACCCGCAAGTGCAGCGTGGATGAGCCTTTCAGCGCTTTCATCTACAAGACCATCGCCGACCCCTTCGTTGGCAAGCTGTCCCTGTTCAAGGTAATGAGCGGCAAGCTGGCTGCCGGCGCTACCCTTTACAATGTAAATGCCGATAAGCAGGAGAAGAGCTCCGGTATGTTCGTGCTCCGCGGCAAGAAGCAGATCAACACCCAGAACCTGAATGCAGGCGATCTGGGCGCTCTGAGCAAGCTGCAGTACACCAACACCGGTGATACCCTGTGCGATCAGGCTAACCCCATTCAGTACCCCAGCATCGAATATCCCACCCCCTGCATGAGCAAGGCTGTGTTCGCCGCCAAGCAGGGCGAAGAAGATAAGGTATTCTCCGGTCTTGCCCGTCTGATGGAAGAAGATCCCTCCATCAAGATCGAAAAGAACGTAGAAACCACCGAAACCCTTCTGTCCGGTCAGGGCGACCTGCATCTGGACGTGATCCGCAGCAAGCTGGCCACCAAGTTTGGTGCCAATGCCAACCTGCAGGATCCCCGCATTCCTTATCGTGAGACCATCAAAAAGACCGTTAAGGCTCAGGGCCGCCACAAGAAGCAGTCCGGTGGTCACGGTCAGTTCGGTGATGTATGGATCGAGTTCTCTCCCACTGTTGACCCCAGCGTAGACTTCGAATTCGAAGATGCAGTCGTTGGCGGCGTTGTGCCCCGCAACTTTATCCCCTCTGTTGAAAAGGGTCTTCGCGAGAACATCGTAAAGGGCGTTCTGGCCGGCTATCCCATGGTTGGTCTCCATGCCAAGCTGTACGACGGCAGCTACCATCCTGTCGACTCCTCTGAAATGGCCTTTAAGACCGCTGCCCGTATTGCCTACAAGAAAGGCTGTATGGAAGCCGGTCCCACCCTGCTGGAGCCTGTGATGCACGTTGAGATCATCGTTCCCGATGAGTACATGGGCGATGTTATGGGCGACATGAACAAGCGCCGTGGCCGCATCATGGGTATGAACAAGGTAGAGGACGGTCAGCAGCTGATCGCGGAAGCTCCCATGTCCGAGCTGTTCAAGTATGCCACTGACCTGCGTTCCATGACTCAGGCCCGCGGCTCCTTCACCACCAGCTTTGAGCGTTACGAAGAAGTGCCCGCTAACGTGGCACAGAAGATCATCGAAAGCTCCAAGCGCGATGATGACGAAGAAGAATAATTCTTCCAATCCATTCAGCGGGACCGACACTTCGGCGTCGGTCCCGTTCCTCTGTTAAATCGATGAACAGGAGAAAATGCAATGATTACAACAGTCTGTATGAACCCCTGCTACGACAAAACGGCAACTTTATCCTCGTTGAAGATTGGCGAAGTGAACCGTCTGCGGGATGTACGAGTGGATATTGGCGGTAAGGCGATCAATGTTGCCATTGTTCTGCGCCGCCTTGGCGTAGCGGCAGACTGCATCGGCTGTCTGGGAGAAGCGGACGAAGCCAGCTTTTTGCAGCTTCTTCAAAAGGAAGATGTAAATCTGAGCTATATTACCGTGCCCGGACAGGTTCGCACCAACCTGAAACTGATGGACGATGTAAACCACAACATTACTGAGTTCAACGAGCCCGGTCCCACCATTTCTCAGGAACATCTCGATGCTTTCATTGCTTTGCTGAAGGAAAATACGAAAGACAGTTCCATTGTGGTTTTCAGCGGTCGTCTGCCGATGGGTTGCCCGGAGGATACATACCAGAAATTCCTGAATGCTTTGCCGGATAAAAAATGTGTACTGGATTCCTCCGGTAAATCACTGCTTTACGGCATTAAAGAAAAGCCATATTTCGTCAAGCCCAATCTGCCGGAGATGGAGGGCATTATGAACCGGGAACTGCGCACCCTGCGTTCTCTTCGGGATGCCGCTCTCTTCCTGATGGAATACGGCGCACAGAACGTGATCATCTCTATGGGCAAATACGGTGCCATGTATACCAACGGCACCAAAACCCTGTTCGCGCCAGCCTTGCAGGTGGAGGCGAGATCCACCGTCGGCGCGGGCGATGCGATGATCGGCGGCGTCTTGATGGGTCTGGATAAGGGCGCTACCATGGAAGAAGCCTTCCGATACGGTATTGCAGCAGGTGCAGCCAGTGTTATGACCGACGGCACGCAGCTTCTCCGTCCGGATGATTTCTATTCTCTTGTGCCTAAGGTGACGGTGCAGGAGGTATGAAGACGCATCTGGAAAGAAAGTTTATTCGTTGCGGGCGTGCAGGTCTGCCTATGTTTTTCAATGAAGAATTCGCCCTGCTGCCTTATTCTTACGACAAAAATGTAGCCTGTATCGACCATGCCAAGTCAATGATATTCACGATCATTGACAGGGCAACAAAAAAAGAGGCAGGGGAGCTGGCTCTCCGGATCGGTGAAAGCGCGGGTATGTTCTACCTCGGACATATCGGTTACCATATTGATCCGCCTTATCGAGGCAAAAACGGAGCCTATCAGGCATGCCGTCTTGCGCTTCCTCTTCTTCTTGATATGAATTTGCGTACCCTCGTTATTACCACAGACGATGATAACATCCCCAGCATACGAACCTGCGAGAAACTTGGATGCAAGTTGGAATGCACTGTGGATGTACCGCGACATATTCAGCGTAAATACGAGATCAGTGCAAGAAAACGGCGATATATCTGGTTTTTATCTGAGTAACAAAAGAATATACCCCTAAAAAGAAAAGCGGAAAATGCTCTTTCGGAGCGTTTTTGTAGGTTTGTCAAACATCTTGTACAGAGAAAGAAGCAAGGAACTCACGAGGAGAAAGCCAGTTGAGAGGACGAGACGGACGGTTGTTGGAACGACTTTGGTGGGCAGCGAGCTGCCCACCAAAGTCGGCGAGCGAA
>JAFXBE010000110.1 GCA_017516765.1 Clostridia bacterium
ATCTCGGCGGTCTTGATCTCCGTACCGTCTGCCAGCAGATGGATGGTGATGCTTTCGGGACGCTTGCCGTCCTGATCGTCGGCATCGTTCCATGTCTTGCTGCCGGTGATGGCAGTGGTTTCGGGGATGTAGCTGTTGGTCACGTTGAAGCCATCGATTTCGGTGGTGTAACCGATGACGGGAGCTTCGGTGATGGTGTAGACGATCTCCACACCCTGATCGCGGTACTTGGGCAGGTCGGTGAAGCTCCATGCCCATGCGCTGGTTTCATCGGGTTTGATCTCGGCGGTCTTGATCTCCGTACCGTCTGCCAGCAGGCTGATGGTGATGCTTTCGGGACGTTTGCCGTCCTGATCGTCGGCATCGTTCCATGTCTTGCTGCCGGTGATGGCGATGGTTTCGGGGATGTAGCTGTTGGTCACATTGAAGCCGTCGATTTCGGTGGTGTAACCGGGAACAGCTTCTTCGGTGATGGTGTACACGATCTCCACGCCCTGATCGCGGTACTTGGGCAGGTCGGTGAAGCTCCAAGTCCATGCACCGGTTTCGTCGGGCTGAATCTCGGCATTCCGGATCTCCACGCCGTCTGCCAACAGGTTGATGGTGATGCTTTCGGGGCGCTTGCCGTCCTGATCGTCAGCATCGTTCCAGATCTTTTCCACGGAAATGGTGGTCAGTTCGGGGTTGTATCTGTTGGTAATGGTGATAGTGCCACCGTTATCAACCGCAACGGAGGCGGGGGTGTCGCTGGTGTAACCATTGGCGGTCACCAGCTCTTCGCGTACGCTGTAGACGATCTTCACGCCGTTCTCGTATACAGGCAGATCGCTCCAAGTAAAGCTCCAATCATTGTCTGCACCAACGGTCACCGTTTCGCCTTCGATATCGGTGGTGGTATCGCCTACCGTCTTGGACAGGATGGCATTGGCAACCACACCGGTACGCTTGCCGTCCTGATCGTTGGCATCGTCCCAGAGCTTTTCCACAGAAATGGTGGTCAGTTTGGGGTTATAGCTGTTGGTAATGGTGATGGTGCTACCGTTATCAACCGCAACAGAGGCGGGGGTGTCGCTGGTGTAACCATTGGCGGTGACCAGCTCTTCGCGTACGCTGTAGACGATCTTCACGCCGTTCTCGTATACAGGCAGATCGTTCCAAGTGTAGCTCCAATCATTGTCTGCACCAACGGTCACCGTTTCGCCTTCGATATCGGTGGTGGTATCGCCTACCGTCTTGGACAGAATAGCCTTGGCAACCACGCCGGTACGCTTGCCGTCCTGATCGTCGGCATCGTCCCAGACCTTTTCCACGGAAATGGTGGTCAGTTTGGGGTTATAGCTGTTGGTAATGGTGATGGTGCTACCATTGGCAACTTCCTTGGCAACGGTGGTGTTGCTGGTATAACCATTGGCAGTCACCAGCTCTTCCCGCACACTGTAGACGATCTCCACGCCGTTCTCGTAAACGGGCAGATCGCTCCAAGTGTAGCTCCAATCGTCGGCTGCGCCTACGGTTACCGTTGCGCCTTCGATATCGGTGGTGGTATCGCCTACCGTCTTGGACAGAACAGCCTTGGCAACCACACCGGTACGCTTACCGTCCTGATCGTTGGCATCGTCCCAGATCTTTGCAACAGAAATGGTGGTCAGTTTGGGGTTATAGCTGTTGGTAATGGTGATGGTGCCACCGTTATCAACCGCAACAGAGGCGGGGGTGTCGCTGGTGTAACCATTGGCGGTCACCAGCTCTTCGCGTACGCTGTAGACGATCTTCACACCGTCTTCGTAAACGGGCAGATCGTTCCAAGTGTAGCTCCAATCATTGTCTGCACCAACGGTCACAGTTGCATCTTCGATGTCGGCGGAAGTATCGCCTACCGTCTTGGACAGGATGGCATTGGCAACCACACCGGTACGCTTGCCATCCTGATCGTTGGCATCGTCCCAGATCTTTGCAACAGAAATGGTGGTCAGTTTGGGCTTATAGCTGTTGGTAATGGTGATGGTGCCACCATTGGCAACTTCCTTGGCAACGGTGGTGTTGCTGGTATAACCATTGGCAGTCACCAGCTCTTCCCGCACGCTGTAGACGATCTCCACGCCGTTCTCGTAAACAGGCAGATCGCTCCAAGTGAAGTTCCAATCGTCGGCTGCGCCTACGGTTACCGTTGCGCCTTCGATATCGGTGGTGGTATCGCCTACCGTCTTGGACAGAATGGCGTTAGCGACCACACCGGCACGCTTGCCGTCCTGATCGTTGGCATCGTCCCAGATCTTTGCAACAGAAATGGTGGTCAGTTTGGGGTTATAGCTGTTGGTAATGGTGATGGTGCCACCGTTATCAACTGCAACAGAGGCGGGGGTGTCGCTGGTGTAACCATTGGCGGTGACCAGTTCTTCCCGCACGCTGTAGACGATCTCCACGCCGTTCTCGTAAACGGGCAGATCGCTCCAAGTAAAGCTCCAATCGTCGGCTGCGCCTACGGTTACCGTTGCGCCTTCGATATCGGTGGTGGTATCGCCTACCGTCTTGGACAGAATGGCGTTAGCGACCACACCGGCACGCTTGCCGTCCTGATCGTTGGCATCGTCCCAGGCCTTATTAACGGTAACAGTTGTCTTGGACGGGTCGAAGGTATTCACGAAGGTGATGCCTTCCTGTTCATTGCCGTCTCCATCGGTAATGGTAACAACTTCGGCTTCCACCTTTTCGTCGGCAGCATTCCATTCCACAGCTACCTTTACGAAATACACAGTGGTGTCGCCCGTAAAGTTTGTGGAAACAGCCACCGGTTCCTCAGTGATCCGATAAGTGTATTCCTGATCCAGATGATCGATACCAAAGCTGATGGGCGCAAACGCAAGCTCTGCTTTGCCGTCAGCATCATAGGCGGCATCGGCGGTGGAGACCGTTACGCAGCCGTTCTCATCCGTTCCGGCGGGCATGGGCGCGTTTTCGCTTTCAGCCGTCATGGTAAAGACGAAGGCAGCCTCCGCCGTGTTGGCATTCTCCAGCTGCTTGGTCACAGGGATCTGTACCTGAGCAGGTTCGGCTTCGTTGTTGATGATGGTCAGGGTAGCCGCCCCGTCTTCGGAACCGGTCGTTACCAAAGCCTTCACCTCATCGGCGGTTCCGTCGAGCCAGTTGATGGCAACAGAACTGTTGACAGGATCCAGCGTGAGGCTCCAGCTGCTCACATCACCGCGCACATAGCCAACCGGCGCCTGTACCTCGGTAAGGGTATAGTTGCCGCCCTTGAGACCGCGGAAAATATAGCAGGTTTTTCCGTCTACGTTCTCAACCACGGGAGCGCCCATAGCATTGCCCCTGGCATCGTTCAGCGCAAAGACCGCACCCTGCAGACCATCCCCCTCGGGAGTGGTCTTGTAGATGCGCAGATCGCAGGTATAGGGCATGTTTTCCACGTTCATCTGATGAACAGTCTCATTGAACACCTGCTGCACCGTCTTGTTCTGGGAACGGAGCAACTCTACGATCCCCTTGACGGCATCGTTGGCATAGGCTTTACCATCGGTGCTGAAGAAGAAATACCATTCCGCATCGCTGGCTTCATAGCCAACGGGAGCCTTGGTCTCCTTGATGCAATAGACGGTTTCATAGCCTTCATCGCCGTTGCGCACAAAGCTGAACAGGGCTTTGCCGGCAGTGTCGGTGGTAATGGTCTTAAAGGCATCGCCCAGGCTGCCGTCGGGCAAAACGGGGTAGGCGGTGAATTCTGCACCAGGGAGCAAAATCTGCACACTGCTGCTGCCCTCCAGCTTGCGGATGCTGACAGCCGCCGTCCCTGTGGGAGGCGTGTAGGTGGCTTCCTGGTTGGATGCGCTTACCTTGAAGCTGTCCTGCACATGGCTGGAGGTTCTGCCATCCAGACTGGCGGAGTTGCTCAGCTGTGCCGTATCCTCCCCTATTGCGTTCTGAGGCTTTACACGATAGGAGAGCTTCAGCTTCTGCCCATCGGGCACGCTGATGGTAAAGCCCTTGGTATCTCCGGTTGCCCATGTGATGGTATAGGTACTGTCGGTAACGGCGCTGCCCGCGGTAAGCGCTGCGCCGGTATCCGCGTTGACCAGTTCGATGCTGTCGTCCCGGTAGAGGAAGTTTTCCTTACCTGCACCCAGGGTATCGGTAAGCACAAGAGGCTGCCCGTTGTTGAGCGGCAAACGGAGTTCGTTGATCAGAATGGTGTATTCGATCTCGCTGACCGCCGTAACAATAGAGGAAGTCTTATCCAGCATGGAGGTGCTGAAGGTAGCGGAGCTTGTTTCCGTGGGGATGGTGTATGAACCCCCGTTCCAGCCAACCGTGGCGGTGTTGTTATAAGGCACTATGACGCTGGTTGAACCATCGGGGGCTTGATCCAGCGCATCCTTAATGGCTTCCGGTTTCAGAATGGTGTGGTAGTCGATGATGATGTCCTTGCTCTTATCCTTTGTACCGGCAGCCCAGCCACCGCCGGGTACGGTAAAGGTAAGGGTAAACGTATTGCCGTCGACGACAACACTATCCGGGAGAATGATATAGTCCATCGCATCCTCTGCCCGGATCAGGAACAGATCCTTCAGTTCCTTGCCTTCATAAGTGGGGAACATCTGGTTGTCGGAGAAGGTATCGGTTACGGTAACCGTGATAGGATTATCATCATTGCCGAACTCGCGTGCGCCAATGTAGATTCTCCACACGATTTCCTTCAGCCCATCGCCGATAGCAGGATCATGATTATATCCGCCGGTGAATTCTTTCCACCCGATGGCTTTTCCATTTTCACCTATATTCGCTACATAATATCTTCTGGGGGAATTGGGGTTGTAATTGTCTTCGTACGGATGAACGCCCTTCCGCTTGGTGGAAAAGCCGCGATCATAATGGGCATTCACACCTTCCAGCAGGCTCTGCCCCTGATTGGTATAGGACAACCAGCCATCATTCTTGATCCTGTAATTCTGCCCGGAGGGATGAGTCTCGTTTTCCAGATAACACAGAACATCAATGGTCTTGAAATAGACAGCACCCTGCTCCTCCATTATTTCGGCAAGTGCTTCCATATTCAGTTTGACAGCAAAGCCGTACTTGCCATCCTGGCCAAAATCAAACTCTGTATGCTGCTTTTCGATGGTGTAATGCGTTCCTTCCACCAGCGGGATTTTTGCATTGTTGTCGCAAGTCATCTCAACAGTGATGGGGTGTTGATCGCTGTAGTGGATATTCACTTCGCCGATGGGCGTCTGGGCTTTGGGTACCAGATCAATAATCTCCAAATCGCCCAGCAGTGCAAAGGGAACCTTGTTCTGCGTGTTGTCGCAGGTGATCTTCCACTGGGTAAGGCTGTCGTTCAGTTCGATCACATGCTTCTTGCTCACGTACAGACGGGCATTACCGGTCATCGTCGGCTCTGCCTCGCCGGTGCCGGGGCCTTCGCCAAAGCCGTTGCCAAAAGGATCTTTATGGGTGACGGTATAGCTGTTTTTCAAACCGGTGGTCAGATAACCGGTATCCTCTTCATCATCCAAAGGCGTGGAAAAGTAAACCAGCTTGTATAGTTTCACACTGGTTCCGTCTGTGTTGGTATCCAGATTCTCGGTTTTGAACGTGAAGCCCGTACCATCCTCGGTGAAATCAATATAATTGGTATCCGTCAGGCTCTTCAGAGAAGCAAGGGTCTCGGTGAAGTTTTTGCTGTCCTTGAAGCTGTGGATCTCCATGGGATAGTTTGCATTCACCAGCAGTTCCATGCCGGTCATACTGTCGACGAATTCCGATTTGTTGTAGAAATCCCAACCAAACCACACATCCCAACGGATGACAGGCTTACCCTCATAGAACAGCAGCTCCCCGGTGTCGGGATTTACCTCGTATCCGCCGGATTTACTGGGTTCGGTGTACTTGGGGATCGGCTGCTTAAACTCCTTATACTCGTTGGTTTGAACGCCATCCACACTGGTCAGGTAAGCAGTGTTGGAATAATACTGAGGATAATCATTTTTCAGTGCGTTGGATACAGCACCGGTCACATCTGCGGGAATACGCAGATAATACGCACCGGGAGCCAGCAGCTGATCGTCGGGGGCGGTAACTGTAATCACCTGACAATTTGCCATAGCGCCGTCGTTTCCCAGCGGCAACTGCTGCACTTCGGTGGTCAGCGTTGCTTCTACATCGCTGAGCGTTGCGTCGTCCGCTTCCCTCGTCCAGTAACCGGCAGCTGTGTCAGCACCCTCCAGCGTAATGGGCACATCGTCTCTGATGCCTACAGCATACTGCGGCGCATCAATCACGGTAAACGTCTGCACCGGCTCATGGATATAGACTACGACCCGATAATCGATATAGTACTTCTTGCTGGTCTCATCCATGTAAACGCCGCTGTAGTCGGCGCCATGGTCGGTAAAGGCATTCTTATCGATCTTGAACTGTTCGTCGGTCACCTCATCCCAGGCGATGGTGGCGGTTGCGGTGAGCGGGGTCTTGAGAGACTGACCGTTTTCCTTCACCTCGACGGTGTTGGTCTTCTGGGCATCGGTGTAGTCTGCCAGTTTTGCAAGAGCAGCGGCGCTGTCTACCTTCATTTTGTATACAAAGGTGTATTCGCCCTTTCCCAGCACCTGATCCGGACTGGTCACTGTAAGGGTATTGACGGTACCGTTGGCTGCCAGAGCAACGGTTGCGGTCTCGCCCTCGGGGGCAGTAACCACGGGATTACCGAAGATCTCGCCTGCCAGCGCGCCGTCTGCAAGAACGGTATCCTCCAGCGTAAGCGCTGCGCAGTACATATTCCCTGCCGCATCAGCAGACAGCTTCATGTTCTGATCCAGCGTCAGGGTGACGGTGTAATCCACCAGATAGGAGGAGGCATCGGTGCTGAAGTAGGGCACACCCGCGGTCTTTGTAAGGCCGTAGCTCTGCTTGGCGATCAGCGAGGTGGTTACCCCGTCCACGCCAAAGTGCAGTTGACCGTCATCATCGCGGCCGCTGGTATCCAGCGTTCCTTCGAAGGCTACTTTGGTGTTGCTTACCGCACCCTCGTCGGTATAAACATTTTCATAAAAGCGCAGACAGATCTTGCCGCTGGCTTCATCCACCCACCAGCGGAAGATTTTCTTGTCGCCGTCGCTGGCGATGTTGTCCTTGCCGTCGTAGGAGGTGGGATAGTTGGCGCTGCCCAGCAGGTTCAGGAAGCTCACATCCACTGTGAACACAGTATCAGGGCCCACTTCTCCGTTCTGATAGGCCTGCCGCAGCAGATAAAGATCATCCTGCTTGGTCAGATCAAAAGCAAGCTGGAAGAACAAACTCTGACCATCCTCTACCGTATCGGGCAAAGGAGTGCCGTCCCGGTCTGCGGTCAGCTTGTGGGTAAGCTGGGCATAGTTGCCCAGCGGTACCTCGTTCTCCGGGCTGTATGTGATCTGCTGATCCAGCAGCGGCACGGGATCGGATACCACAGCAGGGGTATCCGACAGGGCGATGCCGGTATTGCTCACGAGCATGCATACGCACATCAGCATAGCAACGACTCTGTGCAGAAGGTAATGATTCTTTTTCATTTTTCTTGCTCCTTTATAGCCGTCATTATTGGCAAGACGCATCACGGAATCTCTCTGCCGGATACGACTGAATGATCTGTCTAATTTACCACTTTGGCAAATCAATTGCAAACAAATTACCAACCTATGTATACCACATTTGGCAGCCTATGTAAATACAGCGAAAACGTTGTAGAAAACTTTCGGCAAAATTCTCTTACACATTCTTTCAGCATGCTTACAAACACAGCAAAGCCCCGTTTCTCTTTCGAAAAACGGGGCTTTTGTTTGCTTGTTGAATCAGTACTTGCGCTTGCGTGCAGCTTCTGCTTTCTTCTTGCGTTTCACGCTGGGCTTTTCATAATGCTCGCGCTTACGAGCTTCTGCCAAAACACCGGTGCGAGCACATTGACGTTTGAACCGCTTCAGAGCGCTTTCCAGGGATTCGTTTTCGCGGATGCGTACCTCGGACACTGTTATCCCTCCCCTCGCTCATTCCGCCTTGCGTCTGCCGGAATATGGCAGACAGATAGCGAACTTACAGTTATTATACAGCGTAAGTTGTTTGCCGTCAACTGTTTATTTCGGTTTTTTACATTCTTACGCCATTCTGTCGGACATTTTCTCGCCGCCGAGCACATGGAAATGGATATGCTTAACGCTCTGGCAGGCATCGTCACCGCAATTGTTCACGATGCGATAACCGTTCTCCTCAAGACCGAGTTCCCCGGCCACCTTGGCGCAGGTACGCAGACAGGCTGCCAGTTCGGCGTCGCTAAGCTGATCGGCATGCGCCAGATCGGGGGTATGTTTCTTGCTTACCACCAGCACATGCACCGGAGCCTGAGGGGCGATGTCGTGGAAGGCATAGGTGTATTCATCCTCGTATACCTTCTTGGAGGGAATCTCGCCGGCAATGATCTTACAGAACAGACAATCCATAAAGCGACCTTCTTTCTCTATGCTTGCTGCAGCCCGAAGCAGGGCTGCCAACATCGGTTTATTTACTCCTGTGTTGCAATGCTGCCTTCCATGCCCTCTTCGGTAAGCCCGGTAAGCATCACGGAAACCAACTGCCCGCTTTCGCCGCCGCTGACAGCCACCTGCACGTATTCCGGCGTGTAGCCGCCCATGCGCCCATCGGGCAGCGGCTCCTCCAGCAATACGGATCGTGTCTCGCCCAGCAGGCTTTCCCGGTAAGCGGTGGCAAGCCGCTTTTCCAGCTCCATCAGCCGATGCACGCGCTTTTCCTTCTCGTTTTCTGAGATCTGAGCGGGCATTTCTGCGGCGGGAGTGCCCTCCCGCTTGCTGTAGGGGAACACGTGGATCTTGGCAAAGCCCACCTTCCCGCAGAAATCCAGCGTTTGCTGAAATTCCTCTTCTGTCTCACCGGGGAAGCCCACGATCACATCTGTGGTAAAAGCCGCCTTGGGCCATACGCTGCGGAGCCTTTCCACTGCAGCCATGAACTGGGTGGTATTATAGCGGCGCTTCATGCGCCGCAGCACAGCATCCGAACCGCTTTGCAGCGCCAGATGGAACTGGGGACAAAGCTGGGGCAGCTGCCCCACCGAGCTGACAAAAGCCTCGTTTGCCACCACAGGCTCCAGCGAGCCCAGCCGTACACGGGAAACACCTTCACATTCGCATACTGCATGGATGGCATCTGCCAGGGTGGGTTTTTCAGCCAGATCCCTGCCGTAGCTGGTCAGATGGATGCCGGTGAGCACCAATTCGCCAAAGCCTGCATCGCTCAAAGCTTGCGCCTCAATACGGATATCCTCCAGCGTACGGGAACGGATGGGGCCGCGCACGCTGGGAATGATGCAGTAGGTACAGCGGTTGTCGCAGCCCTCCTGGATCTTCATCACCGCCCGGGTGTGCCCCTCGTGGCGGCGGATGCTCAGCCGTTCATAGGGGATGCTTTCCAGCGCGTCCACCGCAACGATCTGTGTATCCTCCCGGATGGCCCGCTCCAGCAGTTCCACCACCTGCGCCCGGTGCTGGTTGCCGATGATGAGCCTTGCGCCGCTTTCCCGAAGCTGCGCCCCCAGCCGCTGGGCAAGGCAACCCGCCACCACCACATCCGCCTGCGGATTGCGTCGGCGCACCCTGCGCACCAGCTGCATGCTCTTCTTATCGCCCGTACCGGTCACCGTGCAGGTGTTGACCACATACACATCCGCCGGGGCATTGCCGTGAACCACGGTGTAGCCGCTTTGTTCAAAGCATTCCAGCATGGCCTGGGTGTCGTACTGGTTTACCTTGCAGCCAAGGGTGGTAAAGGAAACCGTTCTGGTCATGTTGTCATTCCTTCCCGCATAAGCGAGAGATTACATTTCGCCAAGAGCCGTCCACAGGGCAGCCAACGCGCAGAGACCGGCGGTCTCCGTACGCAGGATGCGCTTGCCCAGCGTAACGCTCTGTGCGCCGATCTGATCGAGCCGCTGCTTTTCCTCCGGAGCGATGCCACCTTCGGGGCCGATAACGATCAGCACCTTTTCCGGGGTGCCGTGGGCGGCGGTATATGCCTCAACTGCTTTGCTCAGCGGCAAAGCATGCTCCTCCTCCCACGCCACGAGGATCAGATCGAATCCTTCTGCCTGTGCATCCTTCAAGGCGGCGTTCAGGCTGCGGGTGGCTGCGATCTCGGGCACACGGGCGCGCCCGCTCTGCTTGGCAGCCTCCAGCGCAATACGGCTGAGCCGCTCCCGCTTCCTTTCGTCCTTGCCGCCCTTGTCGGCCTTGGCAATGGAGCGGGTCATCTCCACCGTCCACAAGGCCCACATACCCATTTCGGTACCCTTCTGGGCGATCAGCTCCAGCTTGTCCGCCTTGGGCAGACCCTGCCAGAGCACCGCCTTGGCGGGCGCCTCCGGAGACGGACATCTCACCCCCACCCGTACGGTACAGGTGGTATCGCTGACGGTATCCAATACGCCCATATGCAGGTTTTCCCCGTCCAGCAGCTGTACCGCATCGCCGGGACGGTAGCGGAGCACCTTGGCACAGTGGGCGCTTTCTTCTTTGTTCAGGGTTACGATTGCGCCCTCCGAAAGAGGTTCGTCCACAACACAGCGGTGCATCAGGCGGCCTCGTTTCTCAGGCACAGGGCGACCCACTCGCCCTTTTCGATACGGTCATAGACGGTGTAGCCCGCTTCCTTGGCGGCAGCCAGCACATCCTGCTCCCGCTCCCGGATAATGCCGGAGCAGATGAGCAGACCGTCCTTCACCAGATGACGGGTCAGCGGGCCTGCCAGCATGCAGATGGCATCAGCCACAATATTGGCAACAGCCAGCTCGCAGGGCATAGCCTCGCTCTTGCAAAGGTCGCCGACCACAACGCGCACCTGTTTTTCCACACCGTTGAGGGCTACATTTTCCTTTGCCACCTTTACGGCGTCGGGGTCGATGTCGATGGCAAGGATGTCGGTAGCGCCCAGACGGGCGGCGGCGATGGCCAGAATACCGCTGCCGGTGCCCACATCCATCACCCGCAGACCGGATGCCAGATGCTTCTCCAGCAGCTGCATGCACATATTGGTGGTTTCGTGGGTGCCGGTGCCGAACGCCATACCGGGATCCAGTTCGATCACCAGATCGCCCTCCACGGGGGTGTAGGCTTCCCAGGTGGGCTTAACCACCAGATGGCTGCCGATGCGGAAGGGCTTGTAATACTTCTTCCAGTTTTCCGACCAATCCTCATCGGCTACGTTCTGCATATCCAGCACAAGGGTGCCGAAATCCAGCCCGAAACCACCCTGCTGCAGCTCGGCAAGCTGCTGCCGTACGGTGTTCAGCACATCGTGGGTGTGCTCGTCCTGGGCAAACCAGCCCTTTACCAGCACATCCTCGGGCATATTCTCCAGCAGCTTCTTATCATACAGCTCCCAGTACACGCCGGGCTTATCCGGATCGGGCACATCCGCACGGTCAATGATCTCCGTGCCCATTGCGCCAAGGCGCATCAGCAGTTCGCTGACGATATCGCTGCCTTCGGTCGTGGTATGGACCACTGCTTCACACCATTGCATAGGGTCTACCGCCTTTCCTCAGTTGAACAGATCTTTCAGCTTATCCGCAAAGCTCTTGCGGCCTTCGTATTCCTTGCCGGTCATGCTGGCATCCAACTCCCGCAGCAGCTGCTTCTGCTTTTCGCTCAGTCTGGTGGGGGTCTCCACCCGCACCGTCAGGATCAGGTCGCCCTTTACGCCGGTACGGCGGGAGACGATGCCCTGTCCTTTGAGCCGGAAAGATGTACCCGTCTGGGTACCTTCGGGGATACGGTGCTTCACGGGCTTTTCCAGCGTGGGCACATCGATCTCTGCTCCCAGCGCGGCCTGCGTCATGCTGATGGGCATATCCAGCAGCAGATTGTTGCCATCCCGCTTGAACAGCTTATGGGGCTTAACGCCGATCAGGATATACAGATCGCCCGCAGGGCCGCCCCGCATGCCGGGTTCGCCCTCGCCCCGCTTGATCATCCTGACGCCGTCTTCCACACCTGCAGGGATATGCAGCTTGATGGTACGCTTGCGCCGGATGTGGCCGGTGCCGTTGCAGCCGGAGCATTTTTCCTTGACGATCTTGCCCTCGCCGCGGCAGGTGGGGCAGGTACGGACCGTAACCATAAAGCCGCTGCCCGTACGCACCTGACCGCTGCCCTTACAGGTGGGGCAGGTCTGGGGCTGGGTACCGGGCTTTGCGCCGCTGCCGGAGCAGGTATCGCAGTTTTCGTTGCGGAAGAAATCGATCTCCTTATCGCAGCCGAAAGCCGCTTCCTCAAAGCTGATGGTCAGACGGTACTGGAGATCGTCGCCCTGCACGGGGGCGTTGCGGCGGCTTGCGCCCATGCCGCCCATACCGCCCATGCCGCCGAAAATGGTCTCGAACAGGTCGCCCATACCGCCCATGCCGCCGAAACCGCCGAAATCGTACCCGCCGCCGCCCATCTGGGGGCCGTCGAAGCCGAACTGATCGTAACGGGCGCGCTTGTCCGCATCGCTGAGCACTTCGTTGGCCTCGTTGAGTTCCTTGAAGCGTTCCTCGGCTTCCTTATCGTTGGGGTGCAGGTCGGGGTGGCACTCCTTGGCCTTTTTGCGGTATGCCTTCTTGATATCGGCCTCGGTAGCGTTTTTGTCTACCCCCAGCACCTCGTAATAATCTCGCTTTGCCAATTGCTCACCTACTTCAGTGATGTTTCTTGATCAAAAAACGCATTTGTGTAAACAGACCGCAATCCCCTTGCCCGAAAAATGCGGGAAAAGGGGATTTGCGATATACGCGGGGAGGGGACGTATGAGGCTCCGCCCCACGCCCCGGCCGGAGGATGATCCCCCAGACACCCCGCTGTTGTTGTTCGGCTGTGGTGTGGTTCTTCCAAAAGGATGCACACACCACGGCGGCCGTATCTTAGTGGATCTCGGCGTCGGCATCAATGGTGCCGTCTTCGTTCTCGGAAGCGCCCTGGAAGCCGCCCTCTGCGCCCTGCTGAGCCTGCTCCTGCTGGTACAGCTTGCCGAACACGGCGTATACCTTCTGGGTCATGGTCTCCATGGCGTTCTTGATGGCTTCGGTGTCGCCGCCCTCGCGAACCTTCTTGAACTCGTCGATCTCGTGCTGCACGGTATCCTTATCCTCGGCGGAGAGCTTATCGCCGTTTTCGCGCAGCTGCTTCTCCAGCTCGTAGATGAGGCTGTCGGCACGGTTGGCGGTCTCTACCTCTTCCTTGCGCTTCTTGTCGGCCTCGGCATACTGCTCGGCTTCCTTCACGCGCTGGTTGATCTCATCCTCGCTCATGTTGGTGGAGGCGGTGATGGTGATGTTCTGCTCGTTGCCGGTGCCCTTATCCTTGGCGGAAACGTTTACGATACCGTTGGTATCGATGGAGAAGGTAACCTCGATCTGAGGCACGCCGCGGGGAGCGGCGGGGATGCCGGTCAGTTCAAAGCGGCCCAGGGTCTTGTTGTCGCTGGCCATGGGACGCTCGCCCTGCAGCACGTGGATGCTTACAGCGGTCTGACCGTCGGCAGCGGTGGTGAAGATCTGGCTCTTGGTGATCGGGATGGTGGTATTGCGATCGATGAGGCGGGTAAAGATGTGACCCTCGGTCTCCAGACCCAGAGACAGGGGGGTAACATCCAGCAGAACAACATCCTTCACTTCGCCGCCCAGCACGCCGCCCTGAATGGCAGCGCCCATGGCAACGCACTCGTCGGGGTTGATGCCCTTGAAGGGATCCTTGCCGGTGATCTTCTTAACAGCATTCTGCACGGCGGGGATACGGGTGGAGCCGCCCACCAGGATTACCTTGTCGATCTGGGAAGCAGTCATGCCGGCATCCTTCAGCGCCATGTTCACGGGGTTGATGGTGCGCTCGACCAGATCGGCGGTCAGTTCGTCGAACTTGGCGCGGGTCAGGGTCATATCCAGATGCTTGGGGCCGTTCTGGTCACTGGTGATGAAGGGCAGGTTGATGTTGGTGGTCATTACGCCGGACAGGTCGATCTTGGCCTTCTCGGCAGCCTCCTTCAGGCGCTGGTAAGCCATCTTGTCCTGACGGAGATCGATGCCGTTCTCGCGCTTGAAGGTGTCGGCGATGTAATGGATAATGCGCTCGTCGAAGTCGTCGCCGCCCAGACGGGTATCGCCGTTGGTGGCCAGTACCTCGAACACGCCGTCGCCGATCTCCAGAAGGCTTACATCGAAGGTACCGCCGCCCAGGTCGTATACCAGGATCTTCTGGCTGTCTTCCTTATCCAGACCGTAAGCCAGAGAAGCGGCAGTGGGCTCGTTGATGATGCGCTCAACCTCCAGACCGGCAATACGGCCGGCATCCTTGGTGGCTTGACGCTGGCTGTCGCTGAAGTATGCGGGAACGGTGATGACCGCCTTGGTAACGGTCTCGCCCAGATAGGCTTCCGCATCGGCCTTCAGCTTCTGCAGGATCATAGCACTGATCTCCTGGGGAGTGTACTCCTTGCCGTCGATGTTTACCTTATAAGAGGTACCCATCTCACGCTTGATGGAGATGATGGTGCGGTCGGGGTTGGTAACTGCCTGACGCTTGGCGATCTGGCCCACCAGACGCTCGCCGTCCTTGGTGAAAGCTACAACAGAGGGGGTGGTGCGGCCGCCTTCGGCGTTGGGGATTACGACGGTTTCGCCGCCTTCCATAACGGACACACAGCTATTGGTAGTACCCAGGTCGATACCGATGATCTTGGACATAATCTTTCTTCCTCCTACAAAATCGTCTATGGTTGATAAAGGTTGATGTTAACAGTAATGCGGGTTTTTCCCGTTGTTACTGGGGAACCACTTTGACCATGGCGTGGCGCAGAACATTTTCGCCCAGCATGTAGCCCTTCTGGAACACCTCGCATACGGTGCCGGGCTCGCCGTCCTCTTCGGTGCCCTGCATTACGGCGTTTTCCAGTTTGGGGTCGAACATCTCGCCCTTGCGGTCGATGACGGTGATGCCGCGCTTTGCAAAGCAATCGCAAAGCTGGCGGTAAACCATTTCCACGCCCACCTTGAGGGACTCGTCGCTGGTGTTCTGAGCGGCGGCGATGGCGCGCTCCAGATTGTCCAGCACGGGCAGCAGGGTGGTGGCAAAGGCGGCTGCGCCTTCGTCGAAGGCTTCGGCGCGCACATTGCGGTTGCGGCGGCGGAAGTTTTCAAAATCCGCCTGAATGCGCTGTGCCAGCGTCAGGTATTCCTCCTGCTTGGCGAGGGCTTCCTTCAGGGCGGCTTCGGTTTCGGCTGCGCCGGCGGTTTCTTCGCTCTGCGCTTCTGCCTCGGGGGCTTCGGTCGCCGGGGTCTCCGGCTGCACCTCTTCGGGCTGCGCGGCGGCTTCCGCTTCGGTTTCGGGCTGCTGTGCGGCCTCATTGGCCGCGTTATCCATTGCTTCCATTTCTTCCTTCACGGTTTCCAACGCCTCTTCGTATCTTTGGCTTCTTCTTTTTCTGGACAAGTCTGTGTCACTCCTTATATTGTCCCAGCAGGATGCTAAGCTGCTGACCCATGGCATTCAGAATACTGAGCACCTGCCCGTAATGCATACGCGTGGGGCCGATCACGCCGATGGTGCCGTGGTTGTTGTCGCCCAGGCGGTAGGTGGCGGTGACCAGCGAACAGTCGCTCAGTTCGGGGATACCTGTTTCGGGACCGATGCGTACAGTAAAGGCCATCTCGCCCTGGCTTTCCAGCAGATCGACCAGCTTATCCTTGGTTTCCAGCACACTGAGGAAGCCTTTTGCCTTCTCCACATCGCTGTACTCGGGGAAGTTGAGGATGTTGCTGGGGCCGCCCAAAGCCAGTTTGGCTTTGGATGTGCTGCCTGCCTGCCCCATAAAATGGGCCACATTGTCTGCCAGACGGCGGTGATGGTGATGCATATCACCGCTGCCTCCGGCAAGCGCCTGCTGTGCTTCGGAAAGCGTCATTCCGCTGAGCCGCTCGGTAAGTGTACGGCTGATGGCGTAGAGGGCATCGGCATCCAGCCCCTCGCCCACCTCCACCACCATGTCGCGCATGATGCCGCCGTCGGTGACGATCACCACCAGCGCATGGGTGGAGGATACCGGCACCAGCTGCAAATTGCGGATGCGGAGTTCCTGCCCCTTGGGGCTCAACACCAGCGAGGTGTAGTGGGTAAGCCCGCTGAGCACCTTGGCGGCGTGGTTGATCACATCCTCCATCTGGCGGGAGCGGTCTTCGAAATAACTGTGGATGCTCTCGCTTTCGCCGGTGGGGATAACCCCCCTTTCCAGAAGCTGATCCACATACAGGCGGTAAGCCTTTGCGCTGGGGATGCGCCCCGCACTCACATGGGGCTGATCCAGATAGCCAAGCTCCTCCAGATCGCTCATCTCGTTGCGGATGGTGGCAGAGCTTAAGCCCATCTCGTATTTTTTGGAGATGGTGCGGCTGCCGACCGGGATCGCCGTAAGGATGTAGTCGTCGATGATCGCCTGCAAGATGCGGAACTTGCGTGCGTCCATCATCATGGCTGCTGCCTCCTTATCGTGTAATCTTTCGGATTGTTAGCACTCATCGCAGTCGAGTGCTAACACATGCATATCATATGCCCGGGCGGGCGGTTTGTCAAGAGAATTTTTGCCTTTCTCATCCAAGTTTAAGGATTGTTCACAACCGCCGCCGCGGACAATATTTCCTTTCTTCCGCAGCGGTTCCCTGTGGTACAATAGAGAGTGGGAGGAGATTGTGCATGAAAACCGGCAGGCTTTTTCATATCATTCACCGGCTTCTGCGGGACGGGCGCACCACTGCCCCCGCACTGGCGCGGGAGCTGGAGGTATCCGTCCGCACCATCTACCGGGACATTGATGCCCTGTGCGAAGCGGGCGTGCCCGTGGTGACCGAGCCGGGCAAGGGCGGCGGCTTATCCCTGATGGAGGGCTTTGCCCTGCCCGGCACGCTGATGAGCCCACAGGAGCAGGCTCAGCTGCTGGTAGCCGTCAAGACCGCCGGCTCACTGACCGGTGCGGATCCCTCCGGGCTGATGCTGAAGCTGGGGGCGCTTTTCCGCAGGCAGGAAAGCAACTGGCTGGCGGTGGATCTGTCCCGCTGGGGCTGCCCGGCAGGCAGGGACAAACGTTTCGATCTGTTGCAGCAGGCCATCCGGGATCTGGAATGCGTACGCTTTGCCTACACAGGCGCAGGCGGATCCGGGCAGCGCACTGTACAGCCCGCCAGACTGGTCTACAAGGCCTCCGCCTGGTATCTGCAGGGGTTCTGCCTTACACGGCAGGCCTTCCGCACCTTTAAGCTGAACCGCATGCACCATTTGGAAACCACCGGCGAACACTTTACCCCTCTTCCCGAGCCCCCGCCTATCGAAAACTTCACCAATAGCGCAGACTACCCGGAGGTACGGCTGCGCTTCCCGGCAGAGCTGGCGTTCCGGGTCTATGACGAATTCGACAGCGATGCCATTACCGAAGAGCCGGACGGCAGCCTGACCGTGACTGCCCGCATGCCCCTCGACGACGGCTGGCTCTGCGGTTATCTGCTTTCCTTCGGCGGCGGGGCGCAGGTGCTTGCGCCTGAATCGCTGAAAAGCGACCTTGCCGCCCACGTCCGGCGGATGTCAGCCATTTATCGGGATTCTTTTTCGGATTGCCGAAACCTGACGTGAGGTGTCAGGTTATCTCCGGTATGATGGGAACATCCCCGGAAGCGGGGAAAACCATTTTGCAGGAGGAACGACCAATGGAACAAAAATTCTGCCAGAGCTGCGGCATGCCCCTTACCGACGAAGGCGTATACGCCACCGAGAAGGACGGGAGCCGAAACACCGACTACTGCATTTATTGCTACAAAGACGGCGGCTTTACCGGCGAGATGACCATGGAGGAAATGATCGAGTTCTGCATCCCCTTCACCCTGGAGGCAGACCCTGAAAAGACCCGGGAGGAAGCCAGAGCTGAGATGCAGCAGTTCTTCCCCCGGCTGAAACGTTGGGCGGGCAGCAGCGCCGCCAAGTAAAAGAACAAACACAGCGCAGACCGACGGATTGAAAACGATCCGTCGGTGTAGTATATTAGGAAGGATTTTTCAGAAACGGAGGGGAGCCATGAAACGAACCAAACTGAAAGACCGGCAGCTGCCGGACTACACCAAGGGAGAAGAGATCTTCAACATGGTATCCCACATCGTTGGCGGCGCTTTTGGCATCATCGCCCTGATCGCCTGCGTTGTGGTATCCGCCCTGAAGGGCAGCGTCTGGGGTGTGGTGAGCAGCATCATCTACGGCGCATCGCTGATCCTGCTCTACACCATGTCCAGTATCTATCACGGGCTCAGACCCAATATGGGCAAAAAAGTATTGCAGGTGCTGGATCACTGCACGATCTATTTTCTGATCGCAGGCACCTATACCCCGGTAGCCCTGTGCGCCATCCGTCCCCTGTTCCCGGTGTGGGGCTGGCTCATTTTCGGATTTGTGTGGGGCGTATCGGCTGTAGCTGTCGTTTTCACCGCTATCGATCTGAAGAAATATGCCAAGCTGAGCATGGTATGCTACATCGGGCTGGGCTGGTGCGTGGTGCTTGCGCTGAAACCCACCATCGCCTCCGTGCCCATGGGCGGTCTCATCTGGCTGCTGATCGGCGGCATCGCCTACACCGTGGGCGCAGTGCTGTACGGGCTGGGCAAAAGAAAACGGTATATGCATTCCATCTTCCACCTGTTCGTACTGCTGGGCAGCATCTGCCAGTTCGTGTCGATTATCGGGTATATTCTGTAATAACGAAAACAGGCTGTCTGGAGAGAACTGTCAAGGAACAAGTTATCCAGCAACAAGAAAAGACGTGCATCCGGTGATATGCCGGATGCACGTTTACTTATATGTACCTGTATAAACGCAATGCACTGGTACAGTGCGTATAATTGCGCCCTCTTGAAATGATGGGAAAGAAGAGTTTCGTCTGCTCGGCAAATTGTAATTTACTCAGTTAGTAATCTTTCAGTTTCTTCCATGTCCTTTTCAATCAGGGGTCGCATACTGTCCTTGTACTTCGATAAATCAGCGCCATGAAAACAGGACAGTATCCTTGGAATGTATTGTGGTTTTGCCATACCTACTTGCGCAAGAGCCTTAATGCATTGTCTGGCAG
>JAFXBE010000111.1 GCA_017516765.1 Clostridia bacterium
AAGTATCCATACCATTCATCGGTATCTTGACTCTCGGATATGATTTTATCAGCAATAGCACAAGCGTATTTATCATCTTTCGATGTCAAATTTGCAACGAGGTTTTCGTGCATTAAATCTCACCTCCAAATTCAAGTTTGTCGCTTTCATTCTATCACAGCAGTACACAAAACCGCAAACCAACAAAGGCTTACGGTTTCGTTATTTTACAAGATGCAAAGTGTAGGATAACTCCTTTCTTTACATCATACCTTGTGGCGGGGCTTTTTTTCTTTGCTATCAAACAAACGATAGCACAATCATTTGATTTGATAAGTATTTGCCAATAGCTTTTCTTCAATCTCAGATAGTTACAATTCAAATTGGATCAAAGCAAATGTCTGGAAAGTTGCTCTGCTTAATGAACTTTACGTGTGCTGTGCATCATAGTGTGCTGATGCAATAAAGAAATGTAGACAAAAAATCCATTGCCTCTGTATATTTCCAATTTTTATTGAAAAATCGACAGATTTCATATATAATTTATTTAGACTGTCTGATTATTCCATTTTCAGTCAAGTATACTGTTTTGCGCAAATGTCACACACTGTAAGTTTTCTATCACGCACGCATCATACAGAGAAGGTTCAACATGGATCAGCGTTTGCTAACATCCCTTACTCATCATCAGCCCTATTGCTTGACACTTTTTTTGCATAAGCCAATTCTCGTGCAGAAACTGTATGCAAGCGGCTGTAGTACTCTTATTTATCAAGCTTACTGTGGTCAGGAAGAGATCGTCCTGCGAGAGCTTTGCCCCCAGGGGCTCAGTGAACAGGGATATCTTACCCGGCAACCGGATGGTTATCTGAGCATCACCGGGGATCGCGATCTGCAGAGCCAATGGGGCTGGGAAAGAAAAAGGTTCGCCAGAGCGGTATGGCTCAACCTTCGTATGCAGCGCCATCCCAGCCTTAAACGCTGGGTCATTCCTCTTGAGGGACTGTTTCGCCGCAACGGAACGCTGTATGCTCCCTCCAAGCTTCCTGCGGGCATTCCGTTGCTGAGTCTGGCGGATTCTTCTGCTGCTGTTGTTCTCGCAGCCGCCGTCAGGATCCTTGAAATGACGGAAGCTATCCATCATTACGGTTGGCTCTTGGTGGATATCAAAGCCAGCAACTATGTTTTCTTCCCGCTTGCAGATGGGCGCAGGGATTTGCGTCTGACTGATCTGGACAGCGCCGTCTCCCTCAAACAGCTGGCAAAGCAGCGCCGCTTTCTTTGCAGCAGTGCGACCGCGCCGCCGGAGCTGCTGCAAAACCGTGCCCGAGAAGCAGGGCCGCACAGCGATGTTTACAGCATTGCTGCCACGCTGCTGTCTGCGCTGGCGCGGCAGCCCCTTTGTGGGGATCTTCACCGTCTGTTTTGGGACAATGTTGCTCCGGAGCTGTCCCATTGGCAGGCGGACAGCGTCCGGCAACTGGAGGAGCTTCTGCTCCATGCCCTTGCCCCTGAGCCCTCACATCGGTTGCCCAGTTGTCAGGCCATGCGGAAAGAACTTGAACAAATCTGTCAAAAGGAGGACGTCAACATTGAGAGTCTTTTCACCTGATGATGCCGGTTCTCTCCGGCTGTCTCCCTACACCCGGATCAATGTGCAGCCGGACGGCCTGACGATCCTTCAGACCTTGTTTGAGCAGGTCGCCATGCTTCGGTGTCCCCCGGCATTCTCCACCCAGCTGCTCGATCTGCTGTCTCGCGGCGCAACAGAGGAAGAGGTGCTTGCGCTGCTGATTGACTTTATGCACGATGAAACCCCCGCCCGCGAACTGATCGATACATGGCTGCAGATCGGAGTGCTGGAATAGATGGAAAGAGTAGATATTCAAGCATTTACATTGGATAAGCTCACGGTACACGACATGGTGGCCTATGTAACATCCGATCAGGCTTTTCTGATCAGTCTCCTGCATGGAACAACCCTGTGCATCACTCGGCCTTGTTTGGAAGATTTGCTGCACCACCGCGTCCACAACGAAACGGCCTTTATTCTGGTTCAACGCGGGTTGGCCTCATACGAAGGCAGCCGTGCTCCTATACCTCAGTGCGGCAGGATCAACCCCACATTCTTCCTCATCGATCTGACCAAGGCCTGTAACCTGCAATGCCGCTACTGCTTCCGCGAACCGGAAGCCACTGCGCCCCACATGACCGCCGAACAGATCGACCGCATCTGTGATGAACTGATCGCCTATTGCCAAAGGCACGGCCTGTCTTGCCTGAGCATTCAGGCTTGGGGCGGTGAGCCGCTCATTGAGCTTTCGTTAATCGAGCGGATCCGCCATTGTTTCGATGAAACCAACATTGCTCTCCAATTGACCATCGAAACAAACGCAACACTCATTACGCCCAGCGTTGCTCGTCGTCTGAAAAACAGCCGTGTCGAGATCGGCGTGAGCATAGACGGTTGTGCAGCCGTGCACGATGCGCAGCGCCCCTTCGTGGGCGGGAGCCCGTCCTTTGCCCGGGTGCGGGAAGGCATCGAAAACCTCCGTCAGGCCGGCTATACCGATTTTGGCTCCATTACCGTGGTGACCCGCAACACCCTTGACCATCTGCCGGAGGTGATTCGCTGTTTTGCACAGGAACTGCATCTACCCAGCATCAAGCTGAACCTGATGCGCAAAACCGACCGGAATCGGCAGCTCGCTTTGGATCTTCAGGAAATTCCCAGCTATGTGGACAACCTCCTTGGGGAATTGCGGGCCTGCTATGAGCAGGGGATCTCCATTGTTGAGCAGAACATCGCCCAGCGCCTTGCCAACCTTCTTTTCCGCCCCTGCGGGAACATCTGCAATGCCCACGGCTGCCACGGGGGCTACCGGATGCTCTCCATTGGTGTGGACGATGGGGTGTACCCCTGCGAACTGAGCGATATCCCTTCCTATTGTCTGGGAAAGATTGGTCAGGGCGATTTCACTGAAATGGTGCAGAAGGCGATCGATGCGCAGATGGAATACTTTCAGCCCCGCCGGCTGGATGACTGCGGAAGATGCCCTTGGCTGTTCTATTGCCATGGCGGCTGCCGAAGCGCCATGCAATACGATTGCGGCGACCCCTGCCGGATCGACGCAACCGAGTGCGCTTTCAACCAGGCTCTCTATCCACGGTTGGTTGAGATATTGATGCTTGACCCCGCCTTTGCACAATACCTGCAGAAAGGAGGCTGCTGATATGAGCTCCATGTATCTGGCGCTTGGTTACCGTTGCAACCATCGGTGCTATTTCTGTCCATGCGGAAACAATGCCGTTAAAACTGCCGCTGCCTCCACCGAAGACATGCTCAGGGCCATTGAACAGGGGGTAAAGGAGCAGGGGGTGCGGCACATTACGCTTTCCGGCGGCGAACCCACCCTGCACCCCGATTTTCATACGATTCTCCGGCGCTGTGCAGAGCTGGAGCTGCAAATCGGACTTTTGACCAATGGCGATACCTTTCACAAAATGGAGAATGTCGAACGCTTCTTTGATGGTATCCCCGGGCAGTACATCCATATCACAACGGCACTGCACAGTCATCAACCGGAGCCTCACGACCGCGTGACCGGTGCACCGGGAAGCTTCGCTCGCTCCGTACAGGGGCTTCTCAATGTAATGTCGCGGGGGCTGCAGGTAACCGTCAAACAGGTCATCAGCCGGTGGAACTATCGCCAGCTGCCCGATTTTGTGGATTTCTGCTTCCGGGAGTTTGGCCCCCGGGTTTCCATGACGCTCTGCGGCATGGATTTCTGCGGCATGCAACCCGAGCAGATCAGCGCAGTGGCTGCCCCTTATTCGGAAATCGGCCCTCGGCTGGAGAAAGCGCTGGATCTGGTTATGTCCCTCCGGCAACAGTTTCACGCCTTTCCGCATTTTTCGGTGGCTGATCTGCCGCTGTGCTGTGTGGATCCCTATTACTGGGAATTCTTCGCCAAGGTTTCCCGCAGCACCCTTACGCAATACAGCGCTCCTGCCGACAGTCAGGGGCATGTGAAAAGCAGCTTTGGCTCCACGAACGATTGCGACATTTTCTTCGAAGCCTGCCGCAATTGCTGTGTTGCCGAGCATTGCCCCGGTGTATGGCGCACCGCCTACCAATATTTTGGCGAAAGCGAGGCCCGCTGCATTCGACCGGGTTGTGGTGTCTCGGACAACGCAGACTGATCGATGTACATAAACCATATGGAAAGGAGGCATTCGCATGGATAAACTGCAGGTTTTCTCCAAAAAGCTCGGTTCTGCCATGGAACTTAGCTTTGCCACTGCCGGGGGAACAGACCATATCGTCCGGTCCTCTTGGCTGAACAGCGGCTGGAGTAACTATTCCGACAGTTGGCTGAACAGCGGCTGGAACAATTACTCCTACAGTTGGCAAAACAACGGCTGGAATAACTATTCCTCTGGCTGGGTCAACAGTGGCTGGAGCAACTACGGCAGCTGGAGCAACGGCGGCTGGAGTAATGGTAAGTGATCCGCTTTTCCAGCAAACAAGACCGGGCAGAAGCAGCATCTGCTCCTTCTGCCTGGCCTTTCTTTGGCAGTTCAATGATTGTCCACTTTTTTGAATGCACACCTTCCGGCGGCTCCTATGATCATTTTTCTGCCGTCTGTGAAGCTTTTTCCCTATAGATCAATCAACCAAAGAACAGGAGCTTACGCATGGCTAACCTGATGCTGACCAAGCGCTGCAATCTGCATTGCAGCTACTGCTTTGCCAACGAGTTTGTCAACCGGCAGAGCGATGAGATGTCTTATGAAAATTTTCTCACATGTCTGGACTTTCTTTCCCACGATCCGCAGGAGCGGATTGGTCTCATCGGTGGTGAACCCACCATGCATCCCGAACTCAAACGGATGTTGGGCAAGCTGATCGACAGTCCCTTCCAACAGATTTGCCTCTTTACCAATGGCATTCTGCTGGATCGGTTCTTTACAGAATTGAGAAACAGCAAGTTTACTGTTCTGATCAATCTGAATGCTCCCTCCGGTATCGGTCAGGCCAATTTTGACCGCACAATCTACAACATCGATCAGATGATCAATCACCTGTATATGCGTTCGCAGGTTCAGCTAAGCCTGAATGTCTATGCGTCGGATATGGATTATGGGTATATGCTTGATGTATTGAAGCGTTTTCAAATGAAGCGCCTTCGTCTTTCAGTCGCTGTACCAAACATGGAAGCCGGTCGCGAGGTGGATCCTCTCGCGTATTTTCGTATGATGGCGGGCACTGTCAGAGCACTTGTGAGAGATCTGCTTGAAATCGGCGTTGCTCCGGTTTTTGATTGCAACTATATCCCTTTTTGCATCTTCAACGATGAGGATAACGCTTTGGTCTCCCGGTATCCCGAGGTGATGAAGCGCAGCAACATTCATCGTATCAATCCTGTCTGCAGTCCGGTGCTGGATATTCTGCCCGATCTGCAGGTGGTTCGTTGCTTTGGAATGAGCAGCCTGTACAAAGTAAATTTGCTGGATTTTCGTAACACACAGGAGCTGCAGCGCCACTTTGATGCAGAAATTGATAAGCTGGCCTATCATATTCTTCCAAGCGATGAGTGCAGGGGCTGCCGGGAATACGCTGCCATGCGCTGCAGCGGCGGCTGCTATGCCTACCGGCTGGATAAGATCCGTAAGCTCCGGCAGGAGATTCGCTCGGTATGGGGAGAGTTGAAATGAAGACACAACAAGCCTACAGCCTGTGCGACGCGATGGAGCTCGCACTGTCTCCCTCACCACTGCTGCCGCCTGAAGCGGCATTGCTTTATGTGGGCTCCTATTTCTGTGACCGGTATTTCTGCACCACTCCGGAAAGTGTATGGGATGCTGCTTTCGCATTGGCCCAAGGCTTTCCCGAAGGCGCAGTGCTGGTGGTTCCGACGCCATCTCAGGCGCAGCTTGAGCGGGTTAAAGAGGTTGTCCTCCGGCTTGCCGAAAAGCATGCCGGACTGCTCCGGGAGATTGTCTTGAACGATTATGCCATGCTCCGCTGGGCGCAAGAGGCTTTGCCGTCGCTACCCCGCTGGTGTGGCCGTGCGATGAGCAAGGATTTTCGCGATCCCCGCTACCCTTTGCCTTCCCAGAGAATCAAACTTCTTGATACGGCAGAAAACAGCAATCTGATGAACCTGCAGGTTCTGGGCGTGGAGGCGGATCCGGTCAATCCCCTGTCGCTGCCCCAGGATCATCATTTGCTGGTGGCGGTGCATGTCCCGCTGGCTTATGTCACCATGGGGCGGCTGTGTGAGTTCGGCAGCATCGGTAAACCCCTGGATCAGAAATTCCGCCCAGGGGGCAGCTGCAGCCGTCAGTGTACGGACAACTGGCTTATTTACGAAAACCGCGGTTTCTCCTTCGTCAAATGCGGCCGGGCCGTGTATACCTCCAATAAGCATATCCAGGCTGAGCTCCCCGACGGTCAGCTGCGGATCATTCACAGCGCTCTGGCCAACTGCCTGCAGACAGCCGGAGGAGAGGAGGCCAAACGATGAAACTCCTGCTTCCTGCCGTTACCCCGGAAGATATCAAAGCCCTGCGCCAGGCGACCCCTGATGCGGAATTTTATGCCGGTATTGAGCTGCCGGAATGGTACGAGCGTTTTGGCCCCTATGAAGACCTGAACCGTATGTCTGCCTTTCGGGGCACGGCAAACACGAGCGGTATGGCGGCCATCCTGCGCCTGAAGGCTGCTGCGGGAGACGCCGGGTTGTATGTTACACTGAATGCTGCCAGCTACAGCCCAGATCAGCGTGCCTTCCTGCAGGATGTACTGGCGGCTTTTGCCGATGCAAAGATCGACGGCGTTATTCTGGGCGATCCGCTTATGGCGAGCGATGTACGGGCCCATGGTCTGAAGGCTGTCGCCAGTACGATGGTGGGCGTGTATAATGCCGACTTGGCTCGTTTCTGTCAGGATGCCGGCTTTACCCGTCTGATCCTCCCGCGTGATCTTTCCCTGCGTGAGATCGAAGCGGTGATGAACGCCGTTCCGGATGTGGAATACGAATGCTTCCTGATGCGCAACGGCTGCCGTTATTCAGATTCCAATTGCCTGGCACGTCACAGCGATCAATTCGGCGCCATCTGTACATTTCTTGATCGGGCACGAACGGCTTATGGCGGCGCCGCCTGCCGGAGCTTTCCGGCACACGACAGCATGACATTCAACCACATGGCGTTTTCCCGCGTTTTTCACAAAGAAGCCTGCGGCGTCTGCGCGGTCTGGGATATGCTCCGTCTGGGGGTGACCGCCGGAAAAGTCGTCGGTCGTGCCGACGGTCTCCCAAGCGTTCTTCGCGATGCCCTGCTTTTGCAGCGGAACATCCTGCTTGCACGGCAATGCGCTTCCAGAGCGGAATATCTTTCGCGTCTGGAATTGCCTCCCAGTTACGACAGCATGTGCTTTCAGGGCTGCAACTGTTACTACCCCGAAGTCCGTTACAGTACAGGAGAGGATTTTTGATGAATGATTTCCGCTTTGTAAGGTACGACCATCGCCGCCATCTGGAACCGCTGTTCGATTATATGATGTCCCCGGAGGAGCAGAGCCTTTTCCTGACCCACAGCATCTCCAACAGCATCCGTGATTTCGATAACTGGCTTCAGGACCGGCTGAAATATCATTATCATGAATTTTTCGTCGTCGAATCTCTGGAGGGAGAATTGATGGGCGTCGTTTACAGCTACGACCACCGCATGCAGGATGGTCACTGCCGCATTACGGTCTACATGGCGCCGAAATGGCGCAGGGTCGGCTATGGCGGCATGGTGGGGTTGCGCTTTATCGGTCAGCTGTTCCGTTTCTACCCGTACCATCACATTTTCTGCGATGTGTACCGGTATAACGAAGAAAGTCTGAACAGCCTGCTTCAGGCGGGGTTCGAAAATGTCGGTACACTTCCTCAGTACCGATACCACAATGGCCGGTATCATGATCTGGTGCAGCTCTCCATAAGTCGGTTGTACTATACTGCTCACTGGGCTGCTCTCTTTACTCCCGAGATTGCTGAGGTGCAGGAATGAATTATGTTGAATCTCTGAGCAGTTATCTTCAGCTACTTAAGTATTGCCATACTCATTACGCACAGGAACCTGCTATGACGGATGCCTCGGGCACCTTGACGTATGCCGGATTTATCGATATTGTCCGTCAATACGCTGCCTTGGTGCTACAAACCCCACAAAGGTATATCATTCCCGGCAGCGCAAGCCAGATACGGTATGCGGCCGCTTATTTCGCTATTGTGCTAACCGGACATATCGCTGTGCTGCTGCCCAATGGGCACGTACTGCCAGCTTCCCTTCAGGGAGCACTGCATCTAACGGATGAGCTTTTTGAAAAAAACAGCGATCGGGTATCAGTGCCCACACTTGACGAGCTTCAACCATCGGCCCCGGAGGAATGCTGTACCATCGCCTTCAGCTCCGGCACGGCTTCCGCTGCCAAGGGTATTATGCTCAGCCAGCGCAACCTTCTCGAGGATGCGCAACATGGCATGCGGTTACACCGTTACTGGCAAGGCGAGAGGCTGGTGCATATTTTGCCCTATTGGCATCTCTTTGGCATCGTAGCGGATCTTCTCGGCCCGTTGCAGGCCGGCTGCCATCTGTACATGGCAGAATCGCCCCTGCACTTTTTTCCCGCGCTTCGCAGCTTCCGACCCCACAGCATTAACCTTCCGCCGGCATTGGCAGACACCCTCTGTCAGGCGATCACCGCTGCCGGAGAGCCTGCGCAGGTTACAGGTGGCTGTCTGGAAAAACTGATGTGTGCAGGAGCTCCGCTGAAGCAACACACGCTGGAAAAACTGCTGGAGTTGGGTATCAAACCCTGCCTTGCCTACGGTTTGACAGAATGTTCTCCCTGCGTATCCCTAACATCGGAGGATGATATTATTCCCGGCTCGTCTGGAAAGCCACTGGGCTGTGTTACCGTGCGTATCGCTGCGGATGGAGAGATCTTGGTGCGAGGAAGTACAGTGATGCTCGGCTACTATCAGGATCCGGTTACTACCGCATCACGATTGGTAAATGGTTGGCTGCATACAGGGGATCTGGGTTATCTGAGCGAGGAAGGTCATCTTTTTGTCACCGGTCGCAAAAGTAGCATGCTGGTTTTTTCCAGCGGCATAAAATGTATGCCTGAACCAATCGAAGAACGCATTGCACAGCTGGATTGTGTACAGGAATGCCTGCTGGGTTGCTCTGACGATGAGCAACAGGCTGTGCTTACGATCGTTACTCAAGAGGAGACACTTGCCCGATGCGGGGAGCTGGATGAAATAATGCGGCAAGCAGGACTGATGCCCTACGTGCTGCGTATTCAGCATAAAAGCCTTCAACGCAACGCCATGGGAAAGTTGGTGAGGTAATGATGAACTATCAAGAACTGACGGCTATCCTCGTCAAGTGCGGCGCTTCCTGCGAGGGGAACCTTTGCCCTGCAGCACGTTTGCTGGAGGATCTGCGGCTGACATCCTTTGGTATGATGCTGTTGCTGATGGAGCTGGAGAACAAACTGAACCAACCGCTTTCACCGATGGATTTTGCATCCGTCAAAACCGTAGCTGATCTGTGCCGTGTCCTTGGGGTAGCCTGCACGATGGAATGAGGTGGAATGATTGAAGATCGCATTGATGGGAAACACCTATCGTCCCCGCCGAAACACGGATCTGGTGACCGGTTACAGTATTGCCACCAATGACCTGATGCGGAGTTTTGTCCGCCACAGCACAGCAGAGGAACTGCTCTTTCTTTACGAGCCGGGGCAATATCAGGAAGTTGCCTTGCAAGAACTGCAGAAGGAGGATCGACAAAGCCGCGTCCGGCTCATAAGCGAATATGATTTGCTTTTCCATGGTCCGGGTAGCCTGCAACAAATGAATGTGCTGCACAGCGTGAAGGAAGACGCCGTGCCTCTTGTTGCACTGCGCGAACGGCTGGGCAAGCCTATACCCATCACATTCACGATGCACGGTCTGGCGGAGCAGCATCTGATGCTTGATACCTACTACCCGTTGCTGTATATGCCATTCAAACCCTACGATGCCATCGTCTGTACATCCGATGCCGTCGTCAGGTCTCTTGAGCATACGCTGGAGCGGCTGCAGCGTGTCAATCCGCCGCTGGTACAGGTGTTGGGCCAACCGCAGATCAGACTGGAGAAGGTTCCGCTGGGGGTTGATACAGATTATTTCCGACCGATGGACAAGCGAACAGTTCGTCTGCATTACGGCGTGCCGGAAGATGCCTTCACCATTCTCTGGTTTGGGCGGTTTTCTCCGCTGTATAAAGCCGATCTTTATCCGCTTTTACATGTCTTTGCACAGCTGAGGCGCAACAATCCAGACCGTTGCTTACGGCTGATTCTTGCCGGAAGCCAAGACACGGAACTGGATTATGTCGGAATGCTCAAGAAAATGATTGGTGCCTTGGGACTCGACGATGTTGTTACGCTTATTCTCAACGAAAACATACGCGATCGTGCGGAACTGTACAGCATCGCCGATGTCTTTACATCGCCCATCGACAATATTCAGGAGACTTTCGGCCTTACACCTGTGGAGGCCATGGCCTGCGGCATCCCGCAGGTGGTCAGCGACTGGGACGGCTACCGGGATACCGTCGTTCACGGTGAAACAGGTTTTCTGGTTCCTACTGCCTGGCACAACTGCATGGGCGATGTTGCTTCTGCCGATTATCTTCCTTTCCATCCCGCGCACAGACGGCTGCTGCAAAAACAGCTTGCCGTGCGCAGCTCGGTTGTGGATTGTTCGGCATATCTGCATTGCTTTCAGCAGCTGCTGGATCATCCGGAGTTGTGCCGTTCCATGGCCTGTGCGTCCAGAAAGCGTGCGGTGAACAGCTACGATCTGCGGCAGGTGGTCAGCGCAACAGAGAACATGTGGGAACGCTTATTGCGCATCGCCGGAGATTCCGATGAGCCATTCATGCCCAAGCGTATTCCCATGCTGGATCCCTGTGCGGATTTCCGTGATTATCCCACCACCATGCTGACGGATGACACCGTTTTTTCTGTGAATCAATCTGTTGGGCAGTGCATAGCTCAAGAGCTTGCTGTACCTGTTGTTTTTCAACACCATATTGAAGAAGCCGCATTAGCTGAACCGCTAATGAATTACCTACAAAAGCATGAACAGGTAACGATTGCAGAGATCATTTCGGCATTTCCTCACTTTCAGCCGGATCAGCTGCGCCGCAGCGTGATGCATCTCTACAAGTACGACTTCATTCGACCGCTTTGACCGCATGGGTGAAACGCCGAAGGAAGACGCATCACCTGTCCTGCCGACCCGAAGCAAACCGACCGTTCATTGGAGGATCGCTCGTATGGATGTTTTCCTGCGTTGTACGATGCAGACAAACGTACTCTTGACGAATTCCTTCCCCGGGGGGTAGGATGGAATGGATTGGTCGCTGGAGAAACGGGGGCCGGATGACGGTTATGCCCGGCAGTACTCTTTTCACTTGGATTTTTGTGAATGCGGGATCACCCAAATGCGGTTTCGCATGGTGCCGTTCTCTTCGCCGCCCCCCGATATAACTTCTGCATCTGTGTCTGTATTTGGCAAGCACGAATGGATATCAAAAACCGCTCCCATCGACAAACGCCGTTTTGGGTTTGTGCTGTTGCTTCTGATCGATAGTGATGAGAAAGGATGTTAGCTTTGGATTATACCCGGAATGTCGTCATTAAAAACACATCCAGAGTCCGGACGTTGGTGCACCACGAAATATGCGGTTCGCTGTACGGCGGTGACAGGCTGATCGTCGGCAGTCTGCAGAAAGCGGTTTTTCTGAAGGATCATCAGATTACCGCATGCTATGAGCCAGGTGAGTATGAGTGGGTCGAAAATGATACACGGCCTCATGAGGGAAAGCTGTATTTTGTCGATATGGATTGCCGTGAAGAACGGAAGTGGCATTTCTGTTTTGAAGAGGCAGCCGGCGCAGGGCGGGTCGATTTGTACGGAACCATCGCCTATGGCGTTGACGATGCTGTTTCGCTTGTAAAGGCCATGGCTTCCAGGGAGATTCTGGAGCCTACCGCTTTGAATGCATCCAAGCGTTTTGTACAGTATATTTTGCAGAAAAGGCTTGCCTGCGCCTGCGCCTGTGTAACCTCTTGCTACGGCACGTGGTCTTCGCTCAGCGAGGAACAGATCGCAGAGGCGCTCCATACCCAGTTGGATATGCTCTTCACAGTGTACGGTCTCAAGCTTCACCTTCTTGGGCTGGAAAAGGTTTCGTGCATCTGCGCAGATGATCCGGTGGAAGAAGCGCTTGAGTTTGATGAAGATATCGATTCGCTGCTGACGAAGCAAGAAAACGAAGCCGAGTGGAGCAACTTCGCGGGCACGTGGACAAATTCTTCGGACTGGCAGAACAGCGGCTGGAGCAACACTTCTTCCGGTCAGACCAACAGCGGCTGTTGCAACGCTTCTTCCAGTCAGACCAACAGCGGCTGTAGCAACGCTTCTTCCGGTCAGACCAACAGCGGCTGGAGTAACTATTCCGACAGTTGGCTGAATAGCGGCTGGAACAATTACTCCTACAGTTGGCGAAACAGCGACTGGAATAACTATTCCTCTGGTTGGGCCAACAGTGGCTGGAGTAACTACGCCAGCTGGAGCAACGGCGGCTGGTCAAATGGATGCGACAAAGGTTTTTCACCCCAGACAGAAGAGCCGGAAAAGGAGAGCCCTGTTGCTGAAGCCACATTCAAGGCCGGAACTGGAAAAGTGGAGCGCGGCGAATTCTTTGCCCTTCAGGTTGTTATGTTTGCCGAGGCATACCGCGAACGGGCGGAAAAAGTGCTGGCTGCAGCGGATGCCGAGCGTCAGGAAACCGAATCGGGCATTCATGACGTTGCCTTGAGCAGCCTGATCCGGATTCGGGTGTTTTCGCCGGATATCCCGATCGAAGATGATCTCTGCGAGCAGAAATGGAACGGAAAACTGTGTGTGTTCCAATATCTTCTTACTGTTCCGCCGGACTATGATAAGAAGACCCTGCGGCTGAACTGCAGAGTGTATACAGACGATGTTGTGCTCACAGACCTGAAGATGGTGCTGAAGGTCGGAGAACCGGCATCGGAGGTAAAGCTGAATTCTCAAAAGGTCCGCACAGCTTTTGCATCTTATTCCAGCCTTGACAGGGCTATCGTAGCAGCGCGGCTGCAGGGCATGTTCGCAGCTACCAACGACGAACTGGACATCTTCTTTGACGTTGAGAGCTTGCGCCGTGGAGAGGACTGGGAGCAAAGGATCAGGGCGGAGATCCAGAAGCGTTCGATATTCTATCTTTTCTGGTCCAGAAACGCCAGAAAATCGGAATGGGTAAACAAGGAGCTGGCGTTTGCAGTCGAAAGTAAACAGCTGGAGGATATCGAACCCATCCCGCTGGAAAAACCCACTGTGTGCCCACCACCCCCTGTTCTGAGCAGCAAACATTTTTTTGACCGGATGCTGAACTATTCCGAGGAAACGGTCGTGATCGATACTCCGGAACCGGTTGATCCGGAAGGTTGATCTGCTATGTACTACAGATTGGATCCATCCTTTGCGCTGCGAAGCTGGAACCGTGTGCCGTATGCGCTTCTCCGGAAAGATGCGATCGATGCCGATGTGGTTGATGAAGGAACCTTTCGCATTCTGTGCAGCTGTGACGGAAAAACGGACATCCCCACCGGCAGAACGGTTCAAAGGCTGCTTGCTGCCGGCATCATCCGTCGATGCGAATACGGCGGCGGCGACCCGACGCAGTGGCAGCAGCTGCGCTGGTACGATAACCGATACTTTCCTGCGGTATGCTGGAGCATAACCGAAAGATGCAACTTTGATTGCCGCCACTGCTTTGTTGGCGCCGGTTCGGCCGACGATGCGCCGTGCTTTACCTATGCGGAAGCCATGGCTTTTCTGGAGGCCTGTGAACAATGCGGCATTCATGCCTTTGTCCTGACCGGCGGAGAACCGCTCATGCATCCCGATTTCCTGAATATTCTTCAAGAGATCTACAGACGCAATATGCATGTGTATATGGTGAATACCAACGGTTCGTTTATTACTCCCGATTTGCTCGGACATATGAAGGACATCGGGTGTATTCCCCATCTGAAGATCTCCTTCGACGGCATCGGCAGACATGATTGGCTTCGCAGAAGCAGCGGTGCGGAACAGCAGGTGCTTCGGGCGATTGAGCTGAGCACAGCCGAGGGCTTTCCGGTTACGGTGCAGATGAATGTTTTCCCGGGCAATCTGGATTGTCTGGAGGAAACGCTCGTCTGTCTGGAAAACGCAGGGGTACAGGAGACCCGTTTGATCCGAACGGCGGACGCACCAAAGTGGAACAAAAACAGTGATGGAAGTGTGCTGTCGTTTACAGAGTATTTTGATGCCATGCTCGGTCTGCTTGATTCCTTTGTTCGGCAGCAGCATCGAATGGGGTTGGATATCTGGCGCTTTGTCAGACTCGATCCGTCCCGAAAACAATACCGGATCTCTGCCATAAAACATGCCGAATGTTATTCGGGCAAGCTGCCGGTGTGCGAGGGCAACCGCCACATGCTGTCTGTTACCGCCAATGGCGATATGGTACCGTGCCACTCGTTTTCCGGACTGTACCGGACACAGGGCATTTCGCTCGGCAATGTTAAGACACAACCGCTCGGCGCCCTGTTAACGAAGAGCCCCTATCTGGATGCTGTGTGCGAAACGCTGGATGGTCTGGCCCGGCAAAATCACCAATGCGGTCGGTGCAGGTATTTCCGCTATTGCTGCGGCGGCTGCCGGGCTATGGCTGCGCTGTATGGTAATACCTATTATGCCTCCGATCCAATGATGTGTTGTTTCTTTCAGAACCGATACGATCGAAAGATCCGTTCCCTTCTTCCTCTGTGGCAAGACACTTTGTATACAGACATCCCTTGATCGGGCACAACATGATCCCGCGGAAGACGACAGGAGGAATTGTAATGAACTTACTGCATAGCGTACAGATTCCGTCGATATACGGTGATAAATTTATACGAGTGTATCATGCCGATGCCACTTGTCTCCCGCTGGATGTGGACGTATTGGGTGTATCGGCAAGACCCGGTGCATATCTGCCCTCTCCGAATACCCTTATCGATGCGCTGTGGCGCAGAGGCATTCATGTGCATGAAATGGCCAGACAGCCGGATATCGATATGCGCCGGTTGTGCAAGGTATGGTTGTCTGCTCCGATCAAAGAAGAATTCAGAGAGGATGCCGGCAGTATCGGACGTATTGCATGCATTGAGTTTTCGCAGTATTCCAAAGCGCTTGATAACCAGGAAGCATTCGAAAAATCGATCATCAGTAAGACGTCCGCTTTTTTTCGCATGCTGGATGCGGCAGAGCATGCGGAGGTTCCGCTCAACACCGTAGCGATGCCTATGCTGGGCGGAGGGGCGCAGGGCATCCGCTTTGACTTGATTCTGGTTCCCCTGCTTAGAGAAATTGTTGATTATCTGTTAAGAAGTAAAGTAACCAGGCAAGTCTTGCTCGTTGACAAATCGGAAAGAACGGCGCATATCTTTGCAGCGGCTTTGAAGAGCGACTCTTTCCGGGCTCATCTGAAAATGGCATGCGACACAGAGACGCTGAGCCATAAGAAGCAGGCGTTTATCAGCTATGCCCACGAAGATCGTCCCGTTGTGGAATTGCTTTGCGAGAAAATCCAGCAGAGTGGTCTGGATGTATGGGTTGATAAGCAAAATATCATCGAGGGTGTGTATGCCGATCGCATTGCCAAGGCAATTCACCAGTCGGGCATCTTTATTCCCGTCATGAGTCGTTACAGCCTCTATTCCCCCCATGTACTTACAGAGGTCAATATGGCCTTCAACCGTATGTCCTCCGCACGTTTGTTCCTGCCATTGTTTGTTGATCGTTCTCAAGTAACGCCTGCGTTTGAATATTACCTGAACGCGATCGACTGTACCTATGCTCTCCCACCTACTCAGAACAAACTGAATGAGTTTATTGAGAAAATACACAAGCGATACAACGAAGTGACTCTGTAGCTATATGTCGGCTATAAGCTCCTGCTACCCGCACAAACAAAATTCCCCCTTTTATTGTACACGGGATTTCTGTAATAAGTTAAGTTGAGAAATCAATCGAATCTGAGATTCATTATTTTGTATATGTGCTCCTGAATAAATAACATTTTTGAGATATCCAGATCATATATCAATATGGAGTCTGGTTCGTTCAATGCATAAAAGCCATTACAGAAATGATCTATAACAGCTTTTTGTGCTAACTCTTTTCAACGATATGAGATTTTTCTAATACTTAGAGATATCCAGGTTTCTACATCAAAGTTTGTATTTTCATCTGAGAAACTGAAACTTACTCTAACTATCAAAGAATTTTGCATAGTGAGCGCTTTGACCGTTACCTTCAAGTTCATTACACTTTCGTTTGCAAGTTAGTGTGGCGTTACTGTGTGTAATCGGCTTTGATACTGCTGAATATTCCTTTGAACTTAACACATATCTTCTGCAAATGCAATGAAGCTGTCAATCGCAAATCGCCATAGCACACTGATTCTAATTGTAGCAATCTATGACAGTTGTATTTATGAATAAGAGATCTTTTCATACCGATTTGAAATGTTGTCTGGGAAAGATGTCTGCTTCATTTTTTACATAACATACGCAACAACTCATTGTGGGTTTGAGAATGCATGCTGTATTCATTGTGTATATCCAATTCATTAAGGTGCCATTGGTAACTGAAGGGTTTGATGCGCTAAATATTGCTGAAATTACGAAAACAAACCTACCGTTGGAATTCAGGAAGTTTTTGAGTGAACACATTTGCTTAGAAAGGGATAAATGATTCCTTGACAAATCTCCCACTGGCAACAGCCTGTTTTCCCATTCCTCAATCCATCAACCGGAGCAACGCCTCGTTCTGCAGCAGCATCCCCCGTGCCGTCAAGGCAAAGGCTCTGCCGCCGGGAGCATCCCGCCACAGCCCGAGACCGTCCCGGACAAGGCTTTCCAGCTGCGCTCCGTAACGCTCCGTCATGCTCTGCCCATGCAGCTTTTCAAAACGGGCAAGGCTCACTCCCTCGTTCATGCGCAGCCCCAGCATCATAGTCTCAAACATGGCTTCGTCTGCGGTGATGGTCGTCCGTTCGGTGGGCAGCTTCGCCGCAGTAGTAATATACTGCCGCGCATCGGCAGGATTGGCGGTGCGGATCCGTACCGCGCCCTGCTGCGCCTCTGCCGGGGTGGGGGGCACCATCCCGTGGGCCGCTGCGCCCAGTCCCAGATACCATTCCCCCTGCCAGTAACCGATGTTGTGGCGGCAGGCGCAGCCCTCTTTGGCATAATTGCTGATCTCATACTGGCGGAAACCGTACCCGGCAAGCAGATCAATGCCCTGTTCGGTCATGGCGGCGCAGGTGTCGTCGTCGGGCACGGTCAGGGCGCCTTCCTCCACCATGCGGCAAAGGGGCGTGCCTTCCTCCAGGATCAGGCTGTATGCGGAAATGTGCGTCACGCCCAGGGCGCACACCCGGCGCAGGGTATCCAGATACTCCTGCTCCGTCTGCCCCGGCAGACCGTACATCACATCGGCGTTGATGTTGGCAAGCCCCGCCCCCTGCGCCAGACGGATGCTCTGCTCCGCTTCGGCAAAGGTATGGATGCGCCCGATGCGCTCAAGCAGCGGATCCTGTGCCGCCTGTACGCCGAGGGAAAGCCGGTTCATGCCCGCTGCCTGCAAGGTATCCAGCCATGCTTCGGTAAGGGTACCCGGGTTGGCCTCGCTGGTGAACTCCACATCTTTCCGGAACGAAAAACTCGCCCGCAGGGTGCGCAGGATGCTCTCCATCAGCGGAGCAGGCACAACGGAAGGAGTTCCGCCCCCCAGAAACACGGTGCTCACCTGTGCATCCGGAAAGCATGCCCCCGCCGCGCGAATCTCACCTTCCAGCGCACGGCAATAGGCTGCGATCTCATCCTCGCCCGCGGCGCAGGAAACAAAATCGCAGTACAAACATTTCCTTTTACAAAATGGAAAATGGAGATATAATTGCAGTATCATCTTCACCCCTCCGTAAGGGAGTATACCACATTCAGGGAGGTTTTTCAGTATGGCACAGGTAGAACACATTTTTGAAACTGTAGTACATTTCTGTATTCTGTTCATCGAGCTTGCCGGTACTGTTGTGATCGTGTGGAGCATGTTCCGCGGCTTTATCGGCTTTGTCCGCAAGGATGAAGGCACACGGATCCAGCTTGCGCAGGGTATTATGCTGGGGCTGGAGTTCAAGATCGGCAGCGAGGTGCTGCGCTCGGTGATCGTAAGCGACTGGAACGAGCTGGGCACGCTGGCGGCCATTATTCTGCTGCGCAGTCTGCTGACCCTTTTGCTGCATTGGGAGATCGAAGCGGAAGAAAAACGCCAGCGGCGCAAAGAGCAGGAAGCCGAAACCGATGCCGCAGCGAATATTTCCGAAGAACAGAATTAAAGAGCACCCGGCATGATGCGGATGTTTTCCGATGCCACATCCGCATGTTCCAGACAGAGCGACAGGATCGCCGCGCTTTGGGCAGCCGTTATCTCCGATGCGCTTACCGCAATGGTAAGCGCATCGTTTTGCATCAGCACAAAGCAGGGAGCATAACCCGCTTTGGTCAGCGCCGCCTCCAGCCCCAGCTCCATCTGGTGTTCACGGATCATCTGTGCAGCCTGCTCCGCCGCCTGCCGGCGGGTCTCCTCGGGAAGGGCGGACTGCTGCACCAACGCCTGCACAGCTGCCAGATCCTTTTCGTATGCCGTCTCCCGCCGCTGGCGCGCGGTCTGGGGTTCGGGCGTCTCAACGATCCGTGAAACGGTTGGCGATACTTCCGGCTTTGCAGGTACAGAATCCGTCCCGATGTTGCTCAGATACCAGACAACGCCTGCTGCCGCCAGCAACAGGATGATCAGGGCAGGGCGAAACCATCCCGGATGTTTTTTAGCCGCTTTAGAGCGCAGGAGCGGCTCCGTCATGATCATCTCTTTCTTCAATGTCACTTTCCTCCTTCACTCATTGCAAACACATCCACCGCAGCTTCCGGCAGCCGGAGCAGCGTGCGCACCGCCCGGATCAGTTCCAGCCGCACCGGGAGCTGATCTGCTCCCTGCGCCACCACCAGCGCACCCGTGGGCTGCTCCGCCCTGCCGTTTTCATCCGGGGTATAAAACAAAGCCACTTCCACATCGCCCGCACCTTCGATCAGGCTCAACACCTGCGCAATGCGTTTTTCCTCGCGGCTGGCATGGTTTGCCTCTCCCTCTCCGCCCAGCACAAGAAGCGCAAGCAAAGCGGCAAGCGCTGCCACGCTCCAGAGCAGCGAGCGGTTGCTCAACCATTGTTTTGCCTTCACTGCTCAGCCTCCCCCCGCCGCCTGCCACCGCACCCGCCCCGCCGCATCCAGCATTTCGCCCACGGCGGCGGCAAGCTGCTCCTCCCCGATCATCGTCTGTTCCCGGGGCTGCAGATACAGCACGACTTCATGCGTCGAACCATCCTCCCGCAGGCTGACAGAGGCATCTCCTTCATAACCCGCCCGACGGATCATTCCGCAGCACAAAGCACGCACCTGATTGGCAGCGGCGGTGAGTGCGATGCGATCGTACCCGCTCACCCCTCCGGCGGGGCGCAGGGGCAGAGCAGCGGTCTGCACCGCCGGTATGCTCCCCATCGCCCCCGCCAGGGAGCGGATCAATACCGCCATCACCATCAGGCTCACCGTCAGGTGTACCATATGCCGCTGCCTGCTCTCGCCCAGCAGCAGTTCACACAGCGCCCAGAGCGCAGCAAGGGCAGCAAGCTGCCGGATGAATATATTCAAGATCCCTCACGCCTTCCTGCCGCATCCTATCGGAGCATTACGGTTATGTGGCTGACCATCACCAGCTGCGCTACCAACAACAGAAACATTGCCCCAACGCTGAGCTGGATGATGAACAGCAGCGAAAACACCTCGGAATAATCGCCGATGCAGCTGCACAGCGGGCTGTCGCTGACAGGCTCCAGCACCGCCGCAGCCGCACGGTAGACCAGCATGGCCGCCACGGTGCGCAGCAACGGTGTTGCCAGCCTGAGCAACAGAAGCAGAAGCCCCAGAACCCCCACGGCATTCTGGATCAGCAGAGAACTGCCCACCAGCGTATCCACCGTATCGGCAAACATACCGCCCACCACGGGGATGAAGTTGTCCATGGCATATTTCGCCGTTCGGATGCTGACCCCGTCCACCGCCGCTGCCCCCAGCCCCTGCACCGTCATCACACCGATAAAGACCGTAAATCCCAGTCCAAGCGTCCAGTCGGCGGTCTGGCGCAGCAATCTGCGCAGCTTGCCCACCCGCAGTCGGCTGCTGAGCCCGCCCACCATGGTCAATACTGCCACGCTGACCGCCAGCGGCATGGTGGCCTGCTGTACCAGCGCAGTCATGGAACCGGCGGCCGCCATGACCGCAGGCTGATAGAACATGGAGCCCGCCGTGCCGCCCACTGCCGCCAGCAGCGTTACCAACAGGGGGAAGAGCACCTGCATCAACCCCGCCATTTCCCCCACCGAATCCCGACAGAGCGTTACATAGGCTTCCAGATCGGTGATGAGAAACCCCATGGTCAGCACCAGACCGCCGTAATATGCCGTACTGCCTGCGCTGCGGCTGTGATGCAGCTTTTCCACCACGGCAGCCAGCAGTGCAGGCACCAATAAACGGGTGATGCGCCACAGCGTATCCGTGAAAAGTCCGGCAGCAGTTGCCGCGAGCCACTCCAGCGCCTGACTGCCGCTCATCACCGTTTGCCCGGAAGCAATCGCCGCAAGCAGCTCCGATGCGCTCTGTCCGAACAGACCGCTGTCCTCCACCTTCCGCTCAAAAGCTGCCAGATCCAGCCCGGCAATGGTCTGCGCAATCCCTTCTTCCAGAGAAGCTGCACAGGCGCACAAAGGCAGAACACAGACCGCCACCGTTACCAAAACAAGCACAGCCGGGCGCATCGGGCAGCATCGCTTTTCCCATCTCACAGCCACTGCCTCCTTGGCGGACGGTACCCCTTAAGGGATCAACGCCATGATCATGTCCAGAAGATCCATAAGCAACGGGGCAATCACGGCGAACATGCAAAGCCTGCCCGCCATACCCGCCTTCAGTGCAAGTCCGTTTTCCCCCAGATCCTCGCAGGTCTGGGCTGCCAGTTCGGTGGCATAGCTCATGCCCAGCACCTTGAGCAGCATGGTCAGATAGTCGGCGCGCAGCCCACCAAGCTCTGTGAGCCGATCCAGCAGTCCTTTGAAACCCTCCAGATTTTCCAACGCCCCCAGCAGCAGAATGCAGCCTGCCACCGCCGCCGTAACGCCCGCCATATCGGGCTGCCAGCGGCGCACCAGCATGCAGAGCACCGCTGCAGCAGCCGCCAGCCCCATCCATTGCCAGAAAGCCATGCTCAGTAGAGCGAGAACACGCTTTTCAGGCTGCCGAAAAGCTCAGAGATCACATTGACCGCAAGCAGCAGCGCGATCACCAGCCCCACCACCGTAACCAGCGTGCCAAGTTCCTCCCGCCCCGCCCGGTTGAGCACCATGCTGATAAAAGCGACCACCACGCCCAGCCCCGCCAACTTAAAGAGCAGATCCAGCTGCACCATGGCTTTCCCCTCCTTCTTTCTACCAAAGAATGATGCCGAGCATAGCCCCTGCCAGCATTCCCAGCTGTACACAAAGCCTGCCGCCGGTGCGGCTGCGCCTTTCCGCCTCCTCCGCCGCAGGCTTGAGCCGCCTGAGGCAGCTTGCCGCAGCTGCCTCCCGCATCGCTGCCGTGCCCATGCCCAGATCGCCGAAGAGCTGCTCCAACGCAGCTTTTTCTTCTGCGCCTTCTCCAAAAAGACGGGTCTGCCCGGCAGCCGTCCGGTAAGCCTCTGCCAGAGACAGCAGGGGCTCCTGCCGCAGCTGCGCAGCCACTGCCGCAAAACGGACAGGCATGCCATCGCCGCCGCCCTCCGCGCAGGCTTCCAGCAATTCGCACATGCCCAACCGTTCCTGAGAAAGCAGGATCCGCAGTTTGGCGAGCATCTCCTGGGTCTGGGTAAGCAGGCGGTAGCGGGCGCTCCACCTTTCCCGCACAGCCATGCCCAGCGACAGCCCGGCAGCCACACACAGCAGCGCACCAGCTGCGCCCGTTATCACAGCGGACAGATCGGCTGCAGCAGCCGGTCGTACACCTGTGCCACCTGTCCCACCCGTGCTGCATCCAGCAGCACATACTGCTCAAAAGCGTTGTGCAGCACAAGATGCGCCAGCAGCCCCCGGCTCGGGGCAGGCTCCGGTCTGCCGCCATGCAGCGTGCTGACCACGCACACACCGGCAGCGGCGGCGTCCAGCACCGCCTGCGCATCTGCCGAAGAACCCAGTTCATCGGTTATCAGCACATCCGGCGACATACTGCGCACCATCCACCGCAGTCCGGCTTCTTTGCAGCAGCCGTCCAGCACATCCGTATTGGGGCCTACCGCCAGCTGCGCCTCTCCGCAGCTCATGGCTGCGATCTCGCTGCGCTCGTCCACCACACCGATGCGATACCCAGCCTCCGACAAACGGCGACAGAGATCCCGGAGCATGGTGGTCTTGCCCGTGCCCGGCAAACCGATGATCAATGTATTGTGCAGCTTTCCCGCCTCATCCAGCACCAGCGGCAACAGCCTGTCCGCAGCCCCCTGCCATTGCCCTGCCACACGGATGCACAGAGAGCTGATCTCCCTGAGAGCGCGCACGCTCTGCCCCTGCAGGATCACCCGACCACACAGACCCATCCGATGCCCGCCCCGCAGCGTAACGAAACCGCTTCGTTGCTCCTCTGCCCGGGCATACAGCGCATGCTCGCAAAGCGCCTCCGCGATCTGCTGCACCTGCTGGGGCGTGGGTTCCGGTGCGGCATACCGCACTCCCTCCGCACCATGGATCGCCGTACGCTGTCTGCTGCGGATGCGGATCTCCCGCACGCTGCCTTCCTCCAGCTGCAAAAGTGTACGCGCCAACGCTCTGGGCAGGCAGCGGGCGATCTCCTCCAAAGATTCTCTCTGATACATCTTCGCATCTCCTCTATTCAAACAGGATCAAACCCAACGCACTGTAAAACTGTTCGTCTGCGCCGTCCGACGCAGGCAGCCCCAACGCCCTGCGCGCCGCCCGAACCGCCTGTGCCGTACCCGCTCCATAGATTCCGTCTGCGTTGCCGTAATAGTAACCAAGAGCACGGAGCCGCTGCTGCAGCGCAGCCACATGGCTGCCTCTCGCACCGGGGGCAAGTGGGATCAGATGGGTATCCAGCAACCCGAAAGGGCCTCCCTCCACCACCACCCGGGTGCCGTCGGGGATCCGGTCGTAGAGCTTTTCCGAGTCATCCACGAACATCCTTATGCACCCATGGCTGGCATTGGAGCCGATGGAATCGGGCTTGTTGGTGCCATGAATGCCGAACTGCCCCCAAGGCACATTCAGCCCCAGAAAGCGTGTGCCGAAGCCGCCCAGTGATCCCGCAAACCGGCTGTTGACCACCCATGTGCCGATGGGGCTGGGGGTTCCGGCAGCACCCGTGGCCACCGGATACACCGCCGCCACCTGTGTACCCTCATACAGGGTAAGCCGTTTCTGGTGAATGCTGATCAGGATCCACAGCCCTTCCGGCACATTGGCACGCCGTGCCGCCTCCGTCCCGTTTTGCCCGCCGCCGGACTGCTGCGCCGCAGCGGCACGACCCAGAACCAGCCCTGCCGCAAGCAACAGAGCACATAGAAGGATAGCACCGCCCATTCGTCTGCTTTTGCCGGACAAGCCCTCTTCACCGCCCTTGTGTTTGTTCTTCCCAACCATATGAGCCGATCCGCACAGATATTCCATATGAAATGGTTGTAACACTTGCCGCCGTGCCAAAGGAAAAACACGTTGCCATGTCGAAAGAATGTACCTGTATCAAAATCTGTCTGCGGTACCCCGCCGCAGATATCCGGAAGGATGATCGATCCATGAAACGTTTTCTTTTGATCGCGCTTACCCTTGCCCTCCTTGGCATGCCCTTTGGCGTTCTGGCAGAAGAGAAGCCCTTTGCACTCCCCTTCGGCGTAACCTTCGGCACCGATCTGGAAGCCACCGCCGCCGCCATCGGCGACGGGGCGCTGGTGGAGATCTGGGATGAAGAAGCCGGAACCGGCGCAGTATTCCTCGAGGATACGCCTCTGGGGATCGGCAGCATTCAGGTCAACACCGCCGCCATGAACGTGACCACCTGCAACAGCGCACGGGAGCCCCGGATGGATAACATCAACATGAGCATTGCATTTGAAGGCAACTGCATCGCCGCCTTCCGCAGCGTCCTTGCCGACCTGACCGCCGTCTATGGCGACCCCGACAGCGATCCCTTTGACCAGTACGCCCGGGAAAGCTATCAGGAATACGGCAACCTGAGCGCCAGCTGGACCACCCCCGAGGTACGGATCTACCTGAGCCTGAACCAGGCCTATTCCGAGAGCGGAAACATCGATCTCAGCTATGCCTACCGCCTGTGCTACGACCTGAGCGATCTGGATGTGTAAACAGCACAAAAGCCAACAACAACAGCCCCGCCGACTGTCAAAGAAGTCCCAGAGGTATGGTCGGGCCGCAGCCCTCCGATTGTCAATCCGAAACCAGCGGCGTGCATTGCGGCCCAAAGCCGACCTGTGGTCGGCTTTGGGCTTCGGCGCTGCGGGAGCGCTATCGCGCTGTC
>JAFXBE010000112.1 GCA_017516765.1 Clostridia bacterium
CTATCTAGTCCTCACAAACCTTCCGACAGGCTCACGAACATTATAACATACTTCGATCAATGTCGCGAGTAGGAACCCCAACAGATAACGCTATAATCGAAGCAATTAATGGCTGGATTAAGGAAGAATTATTCCTTGACTACGGTTTGGCAACTGCCAAAGATGTTCCAAAGCTATTAGACGAGTATGTTCACTATTACAATTACGAACGACCTGCGGCCGCTTTGGGCTACAAAAGCCCAGTTCAGTACAAGACCGAACTGGGCTTCTAATACTATGGTTGTTTTTTATGTCTACTTTTCATTGACAGATGCAACATGTCGCTGGTTTCGGATTGACAATCGGAGGGCTGTGGCCCTCCGATACCTCTGGGACTTCTTTGACAGTCTGAAACGGCTGTATGCCATACAGCCGTTGGTATTGATCCATCAGAGGGTTCTTCCTGCCACACGCCGCCCGCAAAGCGGGAACTACAAAGGGTAGCTTTCTTTGATCCGTACTTCCCTTACCGTTATACTTTGCGCAAGGGCAACCAGATCTCGGCGTAGTTTTCCTCCGGGGGTGCGTACAGCTCCAGATTGCAGTTGCGCCCCAGCCGGTACTCCTTGCAGGCGGGGAGCCATTCCTTCCACATCCGTGTGTTGGTATCCTGCAGGGTATCCATGGTGCAGGGGAAGACCGCCCATGTGCCTGCGGGGAAGAAGGCGGTTTCGCACCCGGCGGGAATATCCTCCCAGGGCTTGTACGGGTCTGCGATCAGGTATTTGAAGTCGCGTCCGTTTTCGTCAAGGCAGACCCCGAACATGCCGCAGACGGGTCTTTCGCTGCGCGCCAGGTACTCCTGCCAGAAAAGGGGAATCTCCTGATAGGAGGTCTCGTTGTTGAACATGCGCCCTACGCCCATCAGGGTAAAGGCCTGCTTTTCTACGATCCGGTATTCCATGGTATGACCGCCTTCCGTTGAAAGTGTGATGCGAAGGGGCGAGAACGCGTTCAGCTTTGCGCCCGGCTCTCGGGCTGCCGAGGGTGAGATGCCGTGAAAACGGCTGAAGGCGCGGGCGAAGCTGTCGGGTGAGTCGTAGCCGTATTTGAGGGCTACATCGATCACCTTGCTGCCGCCCCGGGACAGCTCTTCTCCCGCCAGTGTGAGCCGCCGCAGACGGATATACTCGCCCACGGTAACGCCGCATACCGCCCCGAACAGCCTTTGAAAGTGGTAGGGGGATACGCATGCCTGCCGCGCGGCATCCTCGGTTTGCAGATCGTCTGCCAGATGGGCTTCGATGTAGGCAAGCGCCTTTTGCAGACCGTCGATCCAGTTGAACATGGGTTATCGCTCCTTTCGACAGGACGATGATACCAGCTTTTTGCCGCCTCTGCCCGACATTTTGTGCGGGATGCGGCAGGGGAAAATCAGTGCGCCCCTTCCGGCATGGGAAAGGGGCGCAGCGTGTTGGTTGTTTGGTTTATTCAAACTGTGCCGTCAGGGTTACGGCTTCGGAAACCGTCACCTGAATGGTGGGTGCGGAGGCATCCTCAAGGGTGCAGCCGGTAGCCTGCCAGCCGGTAAAGGTGGCGCCCTCGGCGGGCACGGCCGTTACGGTGATGGGGGTCTCGGGGAAGTACATGCCCACGAAGCCCTGCTCAAGGGTGGTAAAGTCGTCCAGAGAGTCGTGGTTGAGCACGATGCCGCCCTTCTGGGGGTCGGAAACGGAGATGGATACATCGTAGGGCTCGGACAGGCTGAAGACCTTCTTCATCATCCAGGGGAAGCTCTTGTAGCGTCCGCCGAAGAAGGTGGTGATCTCATCCAGCTTCTGGGTATAGTACTCGTCTGCCCAGCCTGCCACCCAGTTGGGGCCGAAGCGGCGGAAGGTCTCGGGCATGTAGGGCTCGTACTGGGCGCGGAATTCACCGAAGATGCCCGCATAGCGGTTGGCATCGAAGTAGATGTTGCGGCAGTCGCACAGGGCGGTAAGAAGCTCCCGGCGGAAGTCTTCGTTCTGCCACAGGGCGCGTACCAGCAATGCGGTGTGCCGGTGCTCGTGCTCCACGGGATCCAGCAGCACAGGGGAGATGTTGTCTTCGGTATGGGTCTTGCCGCCGTCGTACACGCCGGAGGAGAAGTCCACGTCATAGCTGAGGAAACGCCACTTGCCGTCTGCGGCAGGGATGGATTCGTCCACTTCCCGGGCGCGCCACATCTGCCAGTTGTTGTTCTGGAAGATGCCGTCCTTGTTGTAGATGTACAGGTGCATGGCGGTAAGATCGGCCAGCTGACCCATGTCGATCATTTCGGCGGCTTTGGCATAGTTGGCGGGGTCTGCCATATCGTTGCCGGTAATGAAGTCGTACATTTCTTCATAGAGGGCAACGTCTTCCTCTTCGCCCTCCTCCAGCTCGCCGTTTTTCATGATGACAACATTTTTGTTGTCGATGCCGTAGTTGTACTGGATGTAGTTATCGCTGTATTCTTCGGTAAGGGTTTTTACGCCCCAGTATTCGCCGTTGATGAATACCACGCAGGGGCGGGTGGCCTGGCTGGTAAAGCGCATGCCCTCGGAGAGACGCTGGATCACGGGGTCGCGGATCACGGCGAAACGCACATCGTTGCCGCCTGCGCGCAGGGTGATGCTCTTGTATTTTTCCACAATGCCGTTGCCGTCGTCCCGGAGGTTGTTTTCAAACACCGGGTACTTGATGCTCTTCTCGCCGTATTCCTCCCGGGCGATCAGGCGCAGGCTCTTGGAATTGTAGCTGCGGGATGCGCCGCCCTTGATGCGGATGCCCATCTCCATCTGGAAGCCTTCGCCTTCAAAGGGCAGAAACTCCACGCCCACCTGACGCTCACCTTCCCGGCCACGGGTCTGGTAGTTGGCGGGATAATCCCATGCATCCAGCTTGCGACCGTCCTCGGCCATGTAATCGTCATAGGCTTTGCCCATGACGTAGATGCCGTTCTCGTAGCCCATCAGGTCGTCGTAGTCCATCATCAGGGAAACGATGGGCATATCGCCGTAGAGTTCCTCCCGGTCTGCGCCGATCCAGTAGGTGGCGCTGTAAACAGGGGTGTAGGTATCATCCGGCAGCCATGCCATGGCACGGATCACGTGCGCCTTCATTACATTGTGGCTGGGAATGTACAGTTCGTCGGGGCATACGCCGCCGATGGCGCTGAGCACGTTGGGCAGATCGGTGGTATCGCCCAGTTCCAGCTCGTAGTCCAGAATCTGGCTGTCTTCGGTGGGGATGCTGCCATCGGTGGTGTAGTAGATGAGGCAATCCTCTACATTGCAGGTGATGGACAGCAGCTGCTCTTCGGGGTAGAAGCCGCTGGGCAGGGAAAAGGTGAGGACGGCGTCCTCGTAGCTTTCCTCTGCGGCTGCCATGGGCAGGGCGCACAGGAGGCAAAGCACGAGCGCGAGAATGGGAAGAATACGCTTCATGGTACCGATCTCCTTTGGTTTGATGGAATGGACCGCTGGGTCTGCGGCGGGTATGGGTCGGGTTTCACATTGGGAATATTGTAACAGAATCCGGGGCAAATGGGAAGGGCTGCAGCAGGAGAAACCACGGACAACGTAGAACTTTCTTTGAACCATCCGGTGAAAGGAGCGATGAATCGTGATTTTTGTTACATCCGATCTGCATGGCTATCCGCTTTCCAAGTTTCGAAAGCTTCTGCTGAAGGCGGGCTTTGGGGCGGATGACGAGCTTTATGTGCTGGGCGATGTGGTGGACCGGCACGGGGACGGCGGCGTGGAGACCCTCCTGTGGATGATGGAGCAGCCCAACGTAACCCTGCTGCTGGGCAACCACGAAGGGATGCTGCTGGCCTGCGATTTTCTCTTTGAGACCGTAGAGGAGGACAGCATCGAAAAAATCACCTATGAGCAGATGAACGCCCTTGCCCACTGGATGCGCAACGGCGCAGAGCCCACGATGGCTTCCCTGCGTGCTCTGCACGAAAAGGATCCGGAGCAGCTGTACGACCTGCTGGATTACCTGCGGGATGCACCGCTGTTTGAAGCCCTTACCGCCGGTGGGCGGGACTATATTCTGACCCACGCCGGGCTGGGCGGTTTTTCGCCGGACAAGAAGCTGTGGCAGTACACCGCCGATGAGCTGATCTGGTATCGCCCCAAAGCAGGGGAGAGGTACTTCGACGAGATTACCGTGGTTTTCGGGCACACGCCCACAGACTATGTGGAGGGCGGGGAGGCAGGGCGCATGCTGCGCACCGATACATGGATCGACATCGACACCGGCGCAGCCGGAGACGGCGCGCCCATGGTGCTGCGGCTGGATGATCTGACGCCGTTTTATATAGGCGGAGAATGACGGGGATTCTGCACTGCCGGGGAGCTTGCTCTCCCCGGCATATTTTGTTATGGTGGAAAAGGTGGAGAAGAGAAATTTCGGAATGCATGCAATTTCTCCCGCTGCCTTGCGAGATATACAGGTGAAGGGGCAGCACCACGCCCCGGAAGGAGGGTTTCTGTATGGAGGACGGTCGCATCGTGGATTGGTTCTGGGCGCGGGATGAGCGCGCGCTGAACGCTGCCCGGGAGCAATACGGTGCCTACTGCTGCGCCATTGCCCGGCGCATTCTGGGCGATGAGCGGGATGCGGAGGAAAGCCTGAACACCACCCTGCATGCCGCATGGCAGAGCATACCGCCCAACAGACCCCGGCACCTGCAAACCTACCTTGCCAAGCTGGCGCGGCGCATCAGTCTGGATGTACGGCGCAGGCAACAGGCGCAGAAGCGGGGCGGCGGGATATGCGATGCGGTGCTGGAGGAGCTGGAGGATTGCCTTTCCGGCGGGGAAACCCCTGAAACGGCATTTGACCGCGCTGCGCTTACGGAGGGCATCCGGGGTTTCCTGAACAGCCTTCCCGACGATGAACGCCGGGTGTTCCTGCTGCGGTACTGGCACCTGTACTCCATCGATGAGGTGGCGAACCGTTGCGGTTTTACCACGAGCAAGACTGCCTCCATGCTTTACAGGACCCGCCTGAAGTTGAAGAATCATTTGCTCAGGGAGGAATTGCTATGAAAAATTGGGATCTGCTGGAGGTCATCGGCGAGGCCGGCGAAACCATGGCGTATGAGGCAGAGAAGCCTGCTGTCCGGCGCCGCGGCATCCGTCTTGTGGCGCTTGTTGCGGCGATGATGCTGGTGATGATGGGCGCATTCACGGCACTGGCAACGGTCAGCGAGCCGGTGAACGATCTGCTCTACAGCCTCTGGCCCTATGCGGCGCAGTCGCTCAAACCCATACAGCTGTCCTGCGAGGATCAGGGCATCCGGATGGAGGTACACTCCGCAGCCATTGCGGGCAACGAAACATTGGTTGCTCTTTCCGTGCAGGATCTGACGGGGAACCGGCTGGATGGAACCATTGATCTGTTCGACAGCGCAAACCTGCTCCTGCCTTACGACGGCTCCGGTACCTGCGTGCTCACCGGCTGGGATGAAACCGAAAGTCGGGCAGATTTTGGCGTCTATATGCAGTTTGATACGGACAACATCAACGATGGCAAAGCCACTTTCCGGCTCAGCCGCATCCTGACGGGCAAGCAGGAGACCACCGTGGATCTGACGGCCCTGCTGCCTGCGCCACTGGCAGAGGCGGAGACCGTGCTGCCGCCGAAAGAACGGATCCGGGGCTGGAGCGGCAACGATGTGGAAAAGGCAAAGCCGGAAGCATTGCGTGTGCTGGAGGTGGCACAGAGCGCAGAGATCCCCGTTACGCAGGGTGTTTTTCTTGCGGGAGCGGGCATGGTGAATGGCGAGCTGCATGTGCAGATCCGCTACGAAGACATTCTGCATACCGATAACCATGGTTTTGTGCAGCTTGTCGATGAAAACGGTTCGGTGTACGAGCCGGGTATGCAGGACGGGGAAAGCGTCAGCTGGTTCGGTGAGGGCGGCGACAGCCGGCAGGAATACATCTTCCGGAATCTGCCCGATGATATGGAGGGGTTGCGGATCATCGGCGCGTTTGTGACCGCCGACCCTGCTATCGAGGGGGAATGGCAGGTCACCTTCCCGCTGGAACTGGCGGAGGAGTAAAGGAAAAGCCCGCTGCGGAGAGCTTCCGTGGCGGGCTTTTCTGTGCTTGGCGCAAGCGGAATGATCAGAAAAACTGCGTTGACCGCTGTACGTCACTGTGATACATTGTTGATATACTGCTGCGAGGTGAAAAGGCATATGATGAACAAACGCATTTGGAGAATAGGAATATCTACTGCTCTGTGCCTTTTTGTGCTGGCATTCGCTGCGCCTGTGCATGCGGATGAATATGAAGACCATATTTTGCTGCGGGATAAGGATGTGGGCGTGTGCAGCCGTCTGGTGGGCGACACGGTATTGAGCGTTGTTCTGGTGGATGTACCGTCTGCTGCGTGGGCTGATGCCGACAAAGAAATGCTGGCACAGGAGATGGATTCGGTGGCGGCTTGGCTTGAAACGGAGGCCGGAGCATATGGCGCATCCCTTTCGGTGAATGTGCAGTATTACGCTGTCTCTGCCCAGGAAGAATTGGCGATCGACGGTGACTATGGCACATGGACAGAGCAGGTGTTGGGCAGCGATGCTTCTCTGCCGTGCCTCTCTTCCGGACCGGTACTGTTTTGCCTCCATACGCTCGGGCGTGATTTTGCCGTTGGTAACACAGATGCGGAAAGTACGGAATATGCGGTCATTTTCTGCGCCGATCAGCCGGACTCCATAGGGCACGAGCTGCTGCATCTATACGGCGCGAGCGATTATTATGCCTGCGAAGGGGTGGCATCGGCTGCCCGGCAGCTGTGGAACGACAGCATTATGCTGTCCAATGAAGGCAGAAAGTCGGTGGACAGCCTGACGGCATATGTGATCGGCTGGACGGATACCCTGGATGCGGCAGCCGAAGCCATGCTGGCAAACACGGCTGCGTATGCCGAAGAATGGGACGGCGCGCAGGTTGAGAATGTGCGGGACGGTTTCTATACGGAAGATACGCCCCAGTTTGTCTACAACGGTTTCTTCCGCAGCGGCACCTATCATGGGTGGGGCACGCTGCAATGGAACGATGGGGAATGCTATGAAGGGCAGTGGCAATGGGGCGTTCAGGACGGGTTTGGCACCTATCGCTGGCAAAGCGGGGATACCTATACCGGCGAGTATGCGGCGGGGATTCGGAGCGGAGTCGGCAAACTGACCTACGCTGACGGGACAACGGCTGTCGGAATGTTTCAGGATGGCGAGCTTCACGGTCTTGGTGCAAAACGGTATCCGGATGGCAATGTGTATGCAGGCAGGTTTGTTCACGGGCAGATGCAAGGCGTGGGAACCTTGCTTTATGCAAACGGAAGCAAATATGTGGGCGAGTTTGCCGACGGGAATTATCACGGCGACGGGACGATGGTATATGAAAACGGTACCGCCTATATTGGCGAATATGTCAATGGCAGCCGTCACGGCAACGGCACAATGGTCTATTCGGGCGAAAGCGTTTATGTAGGCGGATTTGCAGACGGAAAATACAGCGGACAGGGAACGGTGATCCACAGCGACGGATGCCTATATGCAGGAGGGTTTTACGATGGCGAGTATACCGGCTCGGGATCGCTGGTCTACGGAAACGGGGACATCTATGCAGGTGAATTCGTCCGGGGAAAGCGGCAGGGCGACGGCATCATGCTCCATGCGGACGGCACCGTGTATTTGGGGCAGTTCTTCGATGGCTGCTATCAGGGACAGGGCGTCTTCTTCTTTACCAACGGCGACATATACTCGGGCGCATGGACAGAATCTTCCAGAAGCGGACAGGGAACCTATGTTTTCTGTGAAAAAGGCTGCTATGTCGGTGAATTCCGGAACAGTAAGCGGCATGGATACGGCACGTATACCGCAGATGACGGAACGGAGCAGGCGGGCTTCTGGGCAGAAGGGCAATTTGTCGGCGAGAATGCGGAACCGTAACACGCTGCGGGTTGCATGTGTTGCTGTGATGGAATGAAAGTGAATAACGGGAGCTGTTCGGCAGTTCGGAACTTGAATCTGTGAGGTGCAATAATGAGTATAACAGATACGTTTGACTGTAATGGAGAAGAAGTTATCAAAGCCAAGAATAATGTTCGGATGATAGAGGATTTCCCGGACACTTTGCTTGTTGTTTTCTCGGCAAAGGTATGCAACCTGTTTCTGGGTAAATATGATGCAACCCAAATCGGTGCATTGTTTGCAGGCGGACGGGAATTTCCGATCTACCGGTTTGCATACCGTGGCATGAAGCTGGGATTCTTTCATACTGCGTTGGGTGGAGCCGCCTCTGCGGCACTTTTGGAAGAAGTGATTGCGCTGGGCGCGGAGAAATTGCTCTATTTTGGGTCTTGTGGCGCTTTGCACAGCGAAATTGCTGAAGGGCGTTTGTTGGTGCCTACGGCAGCGTACAGGGATGAGGGTGTAAGCTATCATTATGCAGAAGCATCCGATTATCTGGAAATCGAAACCGCATCGGCATTGATGCAGATCCTGGATGACATGCATATTGCGTATCACGCTACAAAAACCTGGACAACAGATGCCTTTTACAGAGAGACCCGCAGCAATCTGGAAAAACGAAGGGCAGGGGGTTGCGGTGTGGTCGAAATGGAATGTGCATCGATCATGGCAGTTGGACAATTCCGGAAAAAGAAGGTCTATCAGTTTTTGTATGCTGCGGATTGCCTGGCAGATTCCGATTGGGATAAACGCATTTTAGGAAATATGCCTGCCGACATGAGGGAAAGAATTCTTTTGGTCGCCATAGAAGCGGCAACCAGACTGTAAGAACACATGCCAACGAAAGCCCGCTGCGGAGAGCTTCCGCAGCGGGCTTTTCTGTATGCGCTTGGATGTTTGCGGGATAGTTACACAGCCGCTTCCCGATGCTGCTTCCACAATAGGCAGCCAAGGGTGAGCAGACCGTAGACCGCCGCTGCCATCAGCAGGATCCAGCCCAGTTCCCATTCCAGAAAGAAGCTGGTGGCATCCAGCCCCTTCAGCAAAAGCTGGGCGATCAGCCAGGAAAGGGGTGCGAAGAACAGCTGCCGCAGCAAGGCGGCGCAGGGCTTCTTGCGCAGCAGCAGCCATGCTGCCCCCAGCCCCAACGCCAGCACAGCAGCGATGAGCCGGTAGTAAGCCAGCGCAAGGCGGGGCAGCACTTGAACCCCGAAATCGGCTTCTTCGCCATAGAGCAGCTGCTGGGGATCGGTGTAGCCGTAGATGATCCGGTCGGGGACGGGGTAGAGCATCAGTTCGCCGTATTCTGTGCCTTTCTCTGCTCTGGTCTGGGAACGTCTTGCTGCTCCCTGCAGGATCAAGGTGGTGATGCCGTCCTCCACAAAGGTCTCGTTTTTCCAGCCGGCAATGCGGCTGTCGGTTTGCAGCACCAACGCCTCACCGGTGTAGGCATCGGGAGCAGTTTCATCCCCGGACAAACGGATGACGGAACGGCCGTAGCGGTGCTCCGGGCTTACTGTCTCCACACCCTTTACCTGTACCAGCCCTTCTTCCCAGGGCAGGAGCTGCATGCTGCCGGTATGGTAGAAGCAGGTAAACAGCGCTACAAACACTACCAGCCCGGCCATCAGCGCAGCCAGCCACCTGCGCAGACGGATCTGCTTTTTCAGGCTTTTCAGGGGCTTGGCGGTCTCCAGCGGCTTGGGAGCCTCCTCCCGAAGGGTGGCAAGCCGTTCGGCGCAGGGGGCGCAGTCCTCAAGGTGCTCCTGGATCAGGGTGTCGGTCTCCGGTTCGGTAAGCCCCTCGGTATGCAGGGGCAGCAGGTCTCTGACAACGGCGCAAGGCAGTTTCATATCGATCCCTCCATATTCGTCTTCAGTCTGGTTCTGGCACGGTGGTAAACGACACAGGCCCAGTTTTCCGTTTTGCCGAACAGCTCCCCGATATCCCGGAAGCTGAGCTGCCCCAGTGTGCGCAGCATAAACACTTCCCGCTGGGGCTCCGGCAGCAGGTGCACCAGCCTGTGGATGTGCAGGCTGTCCATATGGGCTAGCGCTGCATCGTCCGGCAACAGACCGGGATCGGCGGTGTCCTCTGCGGTCTCCAGCGGCTGGGGCGTTTTCTTGCGCTTTTCGCTCAGCCACAGGTTTTTGGCAATGGCGCACAGCCAGCTTTTCAGGCTGCAATCGCCCCGGAACTGCTTCAGTGAACGCATAGCTTTGAAGAAGGTCTCTTGTGTGATCTCTTCTGCGGCATGGCTGTCGCCGGTCAGGGTAAGGGCGTAGCGGTATACGGGGTCGAAGTAAGTCTCGTAAACTCTGTCGAAGGATTCGCCGGGCATCTGTACCACCTCCTTTCACCTTGTTAGACGCATGGGGGAGGAAAATCTTTCAGCTGTGCAGGAAATTTTTCGGAAGTTCGATACTCCGCAGGCATTCCCGGTCTTCGGGCGCGCCGGGACAATTGTCCCGGATGCCGACAGACCGGATCTGCTCTCGAGTGTAACACAGAAAAACAGCACAAACAAGCTGCCGCGTGTGCGCTGCTGTAGAAGACGGGCAGGCGTACCGGCGGCGGGATATGTTTTCGGCTTTTGGAACGATAACTGACAAAACCCCGCCGGAGGCTGTGCTCCGGCGGGGCGTTTTCTGGGTTATGACTTTCTGCGCTTCAGCAGCAGCACCAGCCCGATCGCGGATACTGCCAGCAGCGTCAGCCACAGCGCCAGCGGCGTTTCATCGCCGGTCTGCGGGATTTTGGTATTGATGATGGTGCCGCCGTTGTCGGCATGGTCGGCAGCCTCGCCGCCCGCCGTCTGGTAGGCGGTATCATAGCCATCGACGGGAACTTCCTTTACGGTGTAGACAGCCGGTACATCGTCTACCTCGCCGGGCAGATCATAGTACTTGTACCAACCGTCGCGGTCGGGATCCGGCGTCTTGTAATCGGTCGCTTCGCCGTTGCAGTACAGCACCAGCTCGATCGCAGGGGCGGTTTCGCCCTCGGCAAGACCGCGCCATTCCTTCTTGACGGAGAAGTCTGCCTTTACATACGCCTTGTTGATGATGGTACCGCCGTTGTAGATGGCTTTGGTGTGCTTTGTGTAGGGCTTCACGTTCATGTAGATGGTCAGGAAGCCGTCCACATACTTCTCCTTGGCGGAGTAGAGAATGGTCTGCTTCTGCTCATCATACTTGGGCAAGCCGGTGTACACATACACATCGCCTTCGCGGCTGTAGGCGGGCTGGGGCTGCAGCTTCTTGCCGTTGGCGTAGAGCGTCAGCTGGATGGGGCCGCCGCCGCCACCGCGCCAGTTCTTCGTAACGGAGAACTCGGTGGTCTTGGGGATGTTCACGAAGCTGACCGCTGCGGCATCCTCGGTCAGGGTGCCTTCGGCGGTGTTGCCGGAGACACCGTCCACGGAAGGATCGAAGTAGGTATCCGGGGACTCGGTAACCGCATAGGTCATGCCGGGCAGCAGACCGGTGATGGTCGCGCTCTGGCCATGGCTCAGCTTAAGCATTTCGCCGCTGCGGATCTCGCCGGTATGATCGCCGGTAACGGGGTATGCTTCGGTGGCTTCGCTGCCGTCGGCATTGTACAGCGTTACCGTGAAGGAGAAGGCGTCCGTGCATTCCATGCCCTCCACCGTCTTGCCGATGGTCAGCGAGGTGGTGAGCCTGTTGGCGAAGACGATCGCATCGACTGCTTCGCCGTCTTTGGTGATGACGGGTTCTGCCTTCAGGGTGCCGTCGCCGTTATCGGTAACGGTCACTTCTACGGTGTAGATGCTTTCGTCCGCTGCCAGCACATCGGTGGAGGCAGTGGTCTCCTGTACGGTGTAGGTGTGGGTCTTGCCGGCGTCGGTCAGGTCGTAGGTGAGAGCGTCGAAGGTGATCTCGCCCTTTACGTTGGAAGCCGTAAGAGCGGTACCGTCCTCGGCGGTCAGAACGAATTCGTAAACCTGATCCTCGCGGGGCTCTGCGCCGTTTACGGTCTTGGAAGCCGTGAGCACCAGCTCGCCGTGGGCTTCGTAGGTGTTGGTGAAGTTGAGGGAATCGGCGTTGTCGGTGGCGGTTACTGCCAGGGTGCCGTCGCCGTTGTCGCTGACGGTCACGGTGATGGTGTATACCTGCTCGTCGTAGGTTACGCCGCCAAGAGAACCCGATTCTTCCTTGACGGTGTAGGTGTGCTCGCCAAGGTCGCTGCTTTCGGGGGTGTAGATATAGCGGAGCGCAGAGAAGGCGAACGCGCCGTCTGCATCGTTGTGCACGGTCTCGATGGCTTCACCGTCGCTGCCGAAGAGCGTGAAGCTGAATTCGTCGGCTTCCGGCGTGCGGCCTTCCAGCGTCTTCAGACCGGAGAAGGCGATCTCGCCTTCGGCGGTGTAGCTGTTGGTGATGCTGCCGCCATCCAGCGCGAAACGATCCTCGCCGCTATCGTTGGTGTAGCTCTGGAGAATGTGCTCCGGCTGGGTGCCTTCCTGAACCGCGTAGAGGATCTCCACACCGGTGGGATCGTACTTGGGCAGGTCGGTGTAGCTGTAGGTGAGACCGTTCTGCTCTGCGGCAGGCTGGGGATCCAGCGCCACAAAGGCATCGTTCTGCACACTGCCCAGCGTGAGGGTGATGGCTGCGGGATCCATGTTCACCCATTCCTTGGTTACGGAGATGCCGGTGGTTTCCAGCGTGTTGACGAAGACAGGGTGATCGTCGCCGGTCTTGTCTGCGCTTACGGTGAGGGAGCCGTCCTCGTTCTCCGTCAGGGTAACGGTGATGGTCTCCACATGGTCATCGTAGCTGATGCCGGTAATGCCGCCGTCCACCTCGTACATGGTGTAGAGCAGGGTTTTGGTGCGGGTGCCGTCCACCACAGGCGCGTCTGCCAGATCGGATGCCCAGTAGGTGATCTCGGGGAAGGTGACAAGCCCCTGGGCATCGTTGGTAGCGGAGGCGATCCGGTCGCCGTTCCAATCCAGCACAAAGGTGTATTCGCCCTCCAGCGGATCGCGGTTTTCCTGCTGCTTTTCAGCCGTCAGGTTGAGCACGCAAATGTCTGCATTGCTTTCGTTGGCAAAGGTCAGGTTCTCTGCCGACGGATCCACCTGAGCGGTCAGTTCGCCGGTGGCGGGATCGTAGGAGAGCGCCACGTTGATCTCGTACACGGTATCGTCGTAGCGGATGTGGGTATCAAGGTCGATGCTGTCTTCCGTTACGCCCTCGGGGATCACTTCGCTGATCCGGTAGGTGAGGGTATTGGACAGGTTGTAGCGGCCTTCGGCATCCACGCCCAGATCCTCCAGCGTCAGATCGATGGTACCGAAATCGAAGCTGCCGTCTGCCAGTACATCCACGATGGTCTGCTGGGGCAGGGGCTCGGTGCCGCGCTTGCCCGCGATGCGAACCCGGAACTGACCGTCGGTCAGCTCGGCGGCTTCGCCGGTCAGGTGATCGGTGTAGGTCTTGCTGCCGTCAAAGCCGATGGAGGTATCGCTGTAGGTGTTGCGGATAGCAAAGGTGTTGCCTTCGCTTTCGATAGTGGGGTAGTAGAAGGCGGTGGTTTCTTCGGTTACCGTGTAGGTAATGAGCTGTCCGTCCTTGTACTTGGGCAGGTTGTTGAAGGTGTACGCCCAGACGTTGGGATCGTCCGTGCCGTTTCTTTCGGCGTTCACTGCACGGCTGTACAGCATTTCGCCGTCGGCATGGAGGGTGAGGATGATGTAGGAGGGACGCTTTTCGGGGTGCTCCTCATCGCCCGCCCAGGTCTTGGTCACTTCTACTTTGGTCTTTTCGGTGTTGGTGAACAGGACAGTGTCGGTCTCTTCCTCTGCCACTTGGATCTTCGGCGTTACCTGCAGGGTACCGTCGCCGTTGTCCGCCAGGGTGACCTGTACGGTGTACACGGTAATGTCAGTGGCGTAGGGACTCTCTGCGCCGATCTCCACAAGGTTGTCCGTACCGGCTTCGGTAATGGTATAGAGGAAGGTGGTGTCCAGATCTGCCATGGTGTAGTTGATGGGATCGAAGACGACCTGACCGTCTGCGGTGTTGACGGCGGAGCGGATGACGCTGCCGCGGTCGTCCTTTACTTCGAAGGTGAAACGGCCTTCGTCCAGCGTCAGGAATTCGGCGGGGGTCATCACTTTGGTGGCGACCAGTTCGAGAGAACCGACTGCGCCATAGGTGTTGTGTACCGTCGCCGTGCTTTGCTCTGCGCCGACGATGACGCCCTCTGCACCTTCGATGTTCTCCAGCGTGAAGCCGCCGGGCAGATCGGTCTCCGATACCTCGTAGGCTGCGCCGTGGGGCAGACTGCCGATGACGAGGGTCTGACCGTCCTGAACCGTTACGGTACCGATACCGTTGGCATCGGTGGTCATGGGCTGACCGGCAGCGCCGTCCACGGTGGTGGGATAGGTCTTGTCTGCCAGCAGCTGACCGTTCTTGTCGGTCAGCTTGACGGTGATGGTGAATTCGGCGCCGTCGGAAGCCTCAGTCGCGCCGGTTACCTGCTTGGTGATCGCCAGCTCGCCGTCCTTGCGCTCATTGAGGAAGGCACGGGCGTAGCTTTCGCTGTCGTTCATGGGCAGGTAAACGGGATTGGTGACGGAGACGCTGTTCTTGATGAGCTGGATGTTGTTGGTAAAGTACAGGGGAGTGGGGGTCGGGGCGGTCAGATCCAGGTAGCCGTAGATGCCCAGCATTTCGGGTGTGTCGGTACCGGGCACATGGCGGTAGTAGACCACGGAATCGGTGATGAGCCGACCGTCGCCGAACACATCGGTGACCCGTGCGCAGGCGTAGATCGCAGACTCATCGTAGATCATGGTGGAATCGCTGCCTTCCGCCTCGCGGATCGCGTAGATGTAGAAGCCTTCTTCCGTTACTTCGATGGGCTGGAACACCGCCATGGAGGACAGGTATTCGGTGTTGGGCAGCGTTGCCGTGCCGTGTTCCGGGGCGATGAAGACCGGCAGCTGCTCACGATTGTCCGTCTGGTTGTTGGTGACCGTCTGCAGGGGCTGCTGACCTTCGCGGGGGCATACGTTGTCAAAGTCCCAGATGCCCAGGTCGGCATTGTTTTTGGAGTAGGGGTAGAGTTCGAAGGTGAATGCGCCCGCTTCGGGAGTTTCGCCCTCCACCAGCTTTTCCACCGCCATCGGGATGGTGCCCTTGGCGCTGTAGGTGTTGGTGAAGACCGCTTCGCTGGTCTGGTCGCTGAGGATACTGCCGGTCGCGCCGGTGGTCTCGGTCAGCTTCCATGCCGGGGGCAGATTCAGCTCTTCGATCTCGTAGTTCACACCGGCGGGGATCACATCCGTCAGGTTCAGGGTCTCGCCGCCGGAAAGGATGGCGGTGATGGCGCCGTCGGTAACGGTATAGGTGACCTGGCGCAGAGAAGAGCCGCTCTCGTCAGCGATCATACCTCTGAGGCTGGTAACCTCTTCACCCGCCTGTCTGAGCACCGCGGGGTTGCCCTGACGGTCGAAGAAGGTGATGCGGAACGTGAATTCCTGCTCTGCGGATACCGTGGTGGGGTTCACGATGTTCTTGGTCAGCTTCAGGCTGCCGGGCTTGGTGTTGTTGCGGAAGATGCCGCCGTCCACGTGGTAGCCCGCCACGGCAGACATGTTGCCTGCGCCGTCGTCGGACACGGTAACGGTTACCCGCTCCAGATCGGTGTCGTATTCGATGGCGGGATCCGGATTCTCCACCACTTCGGCAATCACGTAGCGGTGGTCGCCGGTATCTTCGGGACCGTAGCTGAGCACGTCGAAGCTGGCGATACCGCCTGAGGAGGATACCTTGGTGTCGATGGGCTCGCCCACAGGCTGCCAGTTGCTGTCCGCCTCGTAGAGGGCGAAGGTGTAGCCGCCGGCACGCTTGCCGTCCATCAGCTTATAGGCGTTCAGGTTGACGGTGGCCTCGTTGGGGGCGTATTTGTTGGTGAAGGTGCACTCGGAGGTTTCTAGAGGCTGGATCTCGCCGGAATCGTTCACCTTGCTCACCAGCCGCCAGCCGGAGGGCAGTTCTTCCCACACCTCGTAGGCGGTGTAGGCGGGCAGGTTCTTGATGGTGACCGATTCGCCGCCGTAGAGGGTTACGGTGAGGGTGTCGCCGGTGGCGTTGGCGGAGTTATCCACCTCTGCCCATTCGGCGTACAGGGTTACCTGCAGTTCTTCGCCGGCAACGATCTTGTTGGTATAGGTGTTGCTGGGGATGGTCACCTTGCCCGCGCCGTTGACCGGGTACAGGGTACCGTAGTTGTCGCGGAAGCCGACGAAATCGTAACCGAACTTATAGAAGTTGTAGCCGGTGACGAACTCGCGACGCACGTTGACGGTCTTGGAGGCCATGGCGCCGGTGCCGCCGTTGGCATCGAAGGTGATCTTGTACTGCTTGGGGTCCAGCTCCCATGTGCCGCCGTGCCCGCCTTCGGTGAACAGCTTCAGGCTGGTGAGCTGCTCGTTGGTATCCACGTTGATCCACAGGTCGTTATAGCCTGCGGGGGGCTTGGGGTACTGGTCGTAAAAACCGCCGTTCAGTGTAGCGCTGAAGGTGGTTCTGTCTCCGATGGTGATCCGGGTGATCTTGGTACCGGTAAAGGCATAGTCTTGATAAACCTTCGAAGAAAGCGCGCTTCCGGAACGGGACAAATGACCGATGTTCAGGGTTTCCAAACTAGTACAGCCCTTGAACGCATACTGAAGGTCCGAAGCCTTTGCCAGATCCAAAGCTCCCAGGTCGATTTCCTTGATGTTGGGCGTACCCTCGAACATGGACCACAGAGGAATGCTCTTGACATTGCCGTTCGATTCGTGCAGATCCATTTTATCCAGAGATACGGAAATCAGGTTATTGCATTGCTGGAAATAATACTTCAGCGAACCGGGCTGGAGAGGATCTCGCATGGTGACGGTCAGCACGCTGAGACGGTCGCTGCTATTGGCGGTCCAGGGATGGATTTCGCTGCTGTAGCTTTCCAGGTCGTTGTACCAGACGAAATTGCCATCCGGGGAAACCTTTCTTCTGCTGCTGAAGCCGGAATTGGTGAAGGTATTGCCCCAGGGATCCATGGGGGCATTGGGATCGGTACGGAAGAACACCAGCTCACCGGTGGTCTTGTTGAGCGCAGCATAGGCAGCGCGGCCGTTGATCTCCTCCGCAGGTGCATAGTACACCGGCTTCAGACCGGAAGCCGTGGCAGGCGGTTCTTCCTCCGGATCCTCCTCGCCGTCGGCGGTGCTGCCGCCGGAGCGTTCCAGATCGAAGCTGCCGCCCTCCATGCCCACCAGCTTCACCTTGAAGGTGAACTTGGTGGCAGGGTTGCCGTTGGTAACTTCCTTGCTCAGCTTCAGGTGACCGTTCTCCACATCGTTGATGAATACGGGCACTGCGCTGTCCGCTTCGCTGCCATCGGCATTGAAGCCCTGATCCTGCTGGTCGAAGCTGATGGTACCGTTGCCGTTGTCCTGCGGCGTTACGATGAACAGATGCTGATAGCCGGAGTAGATGATGGTATCATCCCCGGTATCCTTCTCGGTCATCAGGTAGTAGTAAACGAAGGGATTTTCCTCGTCCACGCTGACCATGGTCTGGTCAAAGGTGATGGGGGCGAAGATCACGTTGCTGTCGGCATCGTTCTTCACGGTCTGCAGGGGTGCGCCGCCCAGCTTTTCGCCGTCGGCGTTGCTCTGCCAGAGTTCGAAGGTGAATTCTTCATCCTCCGCATCGCGCTTCTGCAGCTGCTTCCAGCCGCGCAGGGTCAGCTCGCCCTGAGCTTCGTAGACGTTTTCGAACACAAGCTCGGCAGGGTCGGCGGGGGATACAACGGTGGTAAGGGTACCGTTGCCGTTGTCGGTAACCGCTACGGTCACATCGAAAACACTGTCGTTATAGGTGTAGCCGGGGTTGCCCACATTCTTCTCACGTACCTGATAATGGAAGGTCTTGCCCGCGTCGGCCTCGGTGTAGGCGAGGGAGCCGAACTTCACATCCGCCACGGAGACGGTAACGCCGTTATCATCCTGCACGGTCTCGGAGGGGGTCTGGTTGTAGGCGCTGAGGATGACCTGACCGTAGGTTTCGCTGTCGGGGTTGTTGTCCACCAGCTCAAAGCCGAAGGCGGAGGTGATCATTTCCCGTCCGGTAAGCTGCTTACGCGCCATGACCTGCGCATAACCGGAGGCGGTATAGGTATTGGTGAAGGTGGCCTGCACGGTTTCGCCGGAGCGGACAATGCCGGTGGCGTTTTCCATAACTGGGCCTGCGGTTTCGCCGGGGGCGGCGGATACGTTCCAGCCGTCGGCTGCGGCTTCGGTTACCGCATAATCGATGCCCACAGGCAGCCTGCGGATGATGATGCGCTGCCCGCCCTTGATGGTGAAGGTATCGCCCGAGGATATCTTGCCGGTTCGGACGGCGGGCTCGGCCAGCGTTTCTTCGCCGGTCTCCCCGCCCGTGAGCACGGTGTATACGGCATAGTCGTACGAACCTGCCACAGCCGTATCGGGGTCGTCGGGGTCGGTCAGCTCGAGGGTAAAGGTAAAGTCCTTCTGGGAAGACACGTCGGTGGCCTGCAGAATGTTCTTCTGTACAGCCAGGTCGCCCAGCGGCACATAGAAGTTGTAGAAGGTCTCCAGCATGTCGGGGTTGTAATCGGCGCTGCCGAGGAAAGGTACCTCATACCACTCGGGAAGCAGGGAGGGATCCATCAGGGAGGAAACGAAGCCGGTGACCGGGTCTTCCTTGATGGTGTAGGTGTAGGCGAAGCCGCCCCGCTCGTATTTTTCCTGGGGACCGAAGTTGTATGTCCACTTACCGGTGGCATCGGGCGTTACGGTAATGGTGGTAACGAACTCTTCCTCGCCGGAGAGACCGGTGCGGTACAGGTGCGCCGTAATAGACTCAGGCACCAGCGCGACCGCCTCGTCGGACAGGTCTGCGCCATCGGGCATGAGCCATTGCTTTTCGCCCTTGATGAGGACGGTTTCGTTTTCGTGGGTATTGGTAAGGATGATGTTGCCCTGCGCATCTTCGGCAGAGGAGCAGGTATAGCCGGTAACGGTATCGCGGAACTGGTAGAGGTAGCGGTTGCCCTGTGCATCCACCACGGGCACCTGATAGAAAAGGCCCTTCCAGACCTCTTTTTCAACGATCTCGCCGTCTACCTCTTCCTCCACCACGGTGGGGGTGATGGTCAGGGTAACGGGTTCGCCGGTGTTCACATCGATAACAGGCTCGTAATCGCCGGCAGACAGCTGGGTCTTGCGCAGCATCTCCACAGTGATGGAATCGGGGCGCAGGTTGTCGTGGTTGTCGTCGTCATCCCAGACCTTTTCCACATACTTGACCACCGGCATGATGCCTACGCGGGTATAGTCGTTTCGGATCATGGTGAGGAAGGCGCGCATGGTGGAATCGTCTTCGTTGGCCTGCCTGGAGATAAGGCGGGTGTTGTTGAAGGCGTGCATGTTGTTTTCGGGGTTGGTAGCAGCTTCCCAGTCGATATCCTCGAAGGTGGAGGCATCCTCCTTGAAGCGGGCATATGCGCCCTTGGCATGCCACTGATCCTCCATGCCCTGGTCGTCGGGAGCGGTCATATGCAGGTAGAAGGAAACGCTTTCCTTGGAACGGAGAATAAACTTCTCGCCGTCCGTGGTCTTCTTGGCATCCACAGCGATGGCGGTAACCTCCAGCCCGTCGGGCACGTTCCACTTGCCGTCCACCAGAGTGCTCATATCCACGGGCGTCCAGGTGTTGATGTCTTCCAGCATGTAGTGACCGGCGGCATCGTTGAAGATGACGTTCTCATTCACCACTTCGCCGTAGGTATCACTGAACTGCATCCAGGGAATGGTGCAGTAGTACAGCACGGGGGCGCAGTCCATTTCATACAGCTCGCTCAGATCCACCTGATAGAGCCTGCCGCGCCACTGACCGCCGGGTGCGCCGCCGTTGCCCTCCTGCCAGTCGCCCTGCCAGTCGGCTTTCTCGCGGGTATCCAGATAATCCTTTTCTTTGGTGGCATCGTGCATGGGATCGTCCGGGTCGGGTCTGGGGATCAGGTAGTTCTCGATGCTGTCGTAGAAAACCATGTCCCAGGTGTTGGTGCCCTTGGCAGAGGCTACGGTAAGCCGATAGGTATAGTTGTGGCCCTCGTACACGTTAACCTGATGCTGCCCGTCCAGACCCTGCGTCCAGATGCCGTCCAGATCGTTGCGTACGTACTTGACGTATTCGGTATGGGCGTCCATATTGACCCGGGGCGTGATCGGCGCGCGGGCATACACGAAGCGGCCTTCGTCGCTGTCGGGGTTCAGGTCGGTGAAGACCTGAGCGATGGACTCGGGAACGCCGGAGGGGGTGGAGTTGTTCAGACGGGGCGTGGGCAGGATGGTGTCCTTTTCGCCCTGCATGCCCTTGATGGTGCCCACCTGACCCTCGATGCCGGATTCGTAGGCAACATAGTTGACGAACTCGTAGTTTTCGGGCATGGAATTCAGATCCAGCCAGGTAATGTAGGCATCGAACGCCAGCGGGATCTCCTCGCCGATGGAGCCGCCGCTGAGACGGCCGGGGCTGGGCTTGAGCTCGCATTCCACGATCATCATGATGCGCCCGGTGTCTTTGTAATTGGGAATGGTGGTGACGCGCAGCACCTTGTCACCCGCACGGGTCATGCGGACGGATTCGATGATGGGCTGCACCTTTTCGGGCAGCAGATCGTACCAGACGCAGCTGTAGTCCTGCTGCACCGCGCCGGATTCGACGGCTTCGTTATAGAGCCCCGGCGAAGTAAGGTTGCTGGTCTGGGTGCAGGTGGCGGTATAGTGCAGAATGGCGCGCTTGTTGATAATATCGTTGTCGCCGCCCGCTTCGATGGATCTGGGATCGAACCGGACATGCTTGTTCAGGGTAATGCCGTAACCTGCGCCGGTAAACTTGGCGATGGCGCTGTCGTCCCAGATATCCTGACGGAAGTAGACATCCTCATCCAGGAACATTTGCTGGTTGGGATGCACCTTGCCTTCGGGGTTGGTCTGTTCGTTGTAAACAGACTGATCCTCGGCAGTCTTGAACAGCTCGATATACAGGTTGTCGTCGTTGCGGAAGGTGGTGCTGGGGGTACCGCTTTCCACGAAGAGCTGTTCCACGATGCTACGGACACGGTCGGTGGCCTTGAGGGTGATGTGGGGATACACGCTCAGCTTACAGGCAGCCTGATTGGTGGTGACCCGGGTACGGATACCGGTGATGATGCCTGCATCGGTGGTGTTGTCGAAGGGGATCCAGATGAGGCCGTTCTTAACCTCGTACTCGCCCATATAGGTCCAGCCCTCCGGGTTGCCGGAGTCGCTTTCCCGGTCGATGCGGGCGACGTTGTCGTATTCCACCCACAGCTCCACCGTGGGGATCTTTTCGGTGTCGGCGCTGGGGTAGTAGCCGAAGGGAACGTCTTCCTTGAAGCGGTAGGACGAATTCTTCTGGCGGTCATAATCAAAGATCTCGGGCGCCTGGATGTAAACGCCGTCGAACTGGTAGTCGTCGCCCGTCAGCTGGGGATCGCCGCCGGCGCGGTTTACGTAATTGAAGAAATCCCAGCGGTCGCTGGTATCCATTACATAATACCAGTTGCAGAAGTGCTCCGGATCCTGGATCCATTCTTCGGAATCCCAGTTGTCGTTGTACTGATCGTTGATCGGGGCGGAGTGCTTTACGCCGCTGCCGTCCTCCCATTCCACCACGTTGGCCAGAGGACCTGCGGTGAACATGTAGCCGTAGCCCACGGTGAGCAGCTCGTATTCCATGGTCACATCCTGACCGTCGCGCAGACGGTTCAGCGCCATTTCGTAGGTGTGCTGCTTTTTGTGGGAGTTGTTGTAGGAATCGTAGTAGGGGTGCTTATGCCCCCGGTTGGTTTCGATAAACTTGAAGGCAAGAAAGCGTCCCGGAGGGTAGACCCACTTCATTTTGGTGAAGTTGACGCTGTTGGCGGCATTCGCTTCGGTGAGCACCTGCGCGTCGGTGCCTTCCCAGTATTCCACCTCGGGGTCGTATTCCAGCAGATCCCATTCATCCTTGTTGCGGAAATAATAGGTATGGCCTTCCTGGAAGGTAGCGTTGGGATAGGCTGCCCACAGGGTAAGGGTCCTGCTGGTTGTGTAGTGGGAGTTGATGCTTACATAATCATTTTTATAGCTTTTGCCGTCGTTGTAGATCTCGCCCCTGCCCACCTGGGGTTCATCGCCCAGACCAACCAGAACGTTGTTACCGGCATCGGTCTCGGCAAGGAAAATACCCTGACATTCGGGAATGTACACATCTTCCTGGGTATCGGGATCCAGAACCCGGTCGTAGCACCAGGTTTCGGGGTCGTCAATGGCAAGGCTGAAGTACTGGTTGCCGCTCATGGTGGAACGGGTGGTCCAGCGGACGTAGACATAGTCTTCGGGGTTGGTGCCTTCGGGCAGCCTGTCCAGCACGCCCTGCGGCACGCCGTCGTCATCGTCGATAAACTCGTACAGCTTTGCGTTCTTGGTGGCACCGCTGATGCGCTCGGAGGTATCGATCTGTGCGGTGAGGATGTTGGAATCCATCCAGATGGTGCTGCCCAGGCTGGTAACGGCGTCGATATGCGCCTGCAGGTTTTCGGAGATGGACTCATCCACGATCATCAGGGGATTGATGTCGTATACGGTGCATTCAAAGGAGTGGTTGGAGGTGGCGCCGATCTTTTTGTTGTTGACAAAAACGCAATAATCGCCGTCGATCTCGTAATACCAGTCCACATTGGGGTTGGGGGTGATGGTAACAGGCACGTCCAGCTTGCCGTAGAGGTCTTCCAGCGTGGAGCCCGGTTCGCCCGCGGTATCGCGCTTGTGCCAGATCTGGCGCGGGATGCGGATGCGCAGAGAGCCCGGGGCATAGTCGCCTGCGTCGGCCTGACCGGACAGGTTTACCTGAAGGGTAAACTTCATGGAAAGGGGCGTGGTGCTGGAGGAGGACAGCCACAAAAAGTCGATATCTCCGTTGTCGCGGGTATCCTCGGTATTCCAGACAAGGTGGATGGACTCGATCTTGTTGCCGTCCGCCTCGTTGAAAGAGCTTGTGCCGCTGTGGCCGGGATCCCCCTCTGCCGCAGAGGCTGTCTGCAGGCAGGGGCAGCAGAGCAGCATGATGCACAGCAGCAGGGCTGCGACCATTTGCAGTGCGGGATACGGGGGCTTCTTTGTGGTGATGATGGGTGTGGTTTTCATTCCGGTACCTCTCTCTTTGGTTTGTAAACAATCTATAGCTGTATGGTATGCTTCACATAAGACAAAGGTTCTGCCGGTCTGCGGCAGACATGGGCAAACCTGTTGTTTGTGCTGTGCTGTTTTACGTTTCTGTCAGACATAGAACAATATAATGTAATTCCATACAATTCATTATAGTGCAAAAATTTGCATTTGTCTACTGCTGTAACCTGCGTTTCCTTTCAAAATGATTACTTTTGGTAAAATATTGGTTACATATGGTAATGAGAGGACGGATGCAACTGTGTAACGCTGCAGGGATGGCGGTGCAGTCTGAATGGGATGGGCTGGGATTCCGGTTTTGCCGGCATATGGTCAATGAAAAAGCAAACGGGTATCCGGTGAATGATTCCGGATACCCGTTTGCACATAGGGAAGTGCAAGCCACGAGGGTTTTCTGTTCGGTTTGTTCGCATTGCTCACGAAAGAGGAAAACAATCTGTGCCCTGTCCGTTCCGACGAGCGGTTCTTGGCTGCAGATCGCTGCTTTACAGGCTGATCAGATCATGCACCCGATCCCAGTCGTCACAGCCCAGCTCCTTCATCATGCCGGCTGCATAGTGGTCAAAGGCGGTGTGATCCACCAGCCGGAACACGGCAGCCGCCACATCCACAAAGTGGCTGGGGTCGGCTTGATCCCGCATATGTCCGATGCCAAGGAAGCGCAGCATGGCAAAAACCGCGCACAGGGCGATAAACTCATCCGGCAGGCTGACGGGACGATCCTGAAAGGGGAAGCGGGCGAAGAACATATGGTTCACCATCATGTGCTCAAACCAGACATCCCACTTGGGCAGCACGGCTTCAAAATGGTCGCGGGCCTTCACATATCGATCGAAGGAACCGTCAAAATAGGCCAGCGCGTCCTCGCCGTAGGCGCGGATGCTGTCACTGCGCTGATCCAGCAGCTCGATCAGCCCGGAAGCGAAGCGGAGACCGAAATCCAGATGCCCCTGAGACAGTTCTTTTGGCTTCAGCGGTTGGATCCGCTTCTGGCCACGGAGCAGGCGTTCCACCTGCTGGACATCGCGGGCAGCAAGAGCTTCATCCAGCGCTGCCAGCGCGTGCCCCATGGCCATCAGCCGCTGGGGCATGGGCAGAGTCTGGTTCTGCATATGCCGGATCAGCCACAGGCGGATCTCCTGCTCCTTGCCCATGGTTTCAAACCGGATGGTGGGCTGGCTCTGCCGGGGCAGGGTGAAGGACAGCTCCTTTTTGACAAACTCGATGGGCTCATCCCGGGAAAAAAGCAGCTCCAGCACCGCCTCGCAGCTGTTGGCGCAGGAACATTCGAACCCATTGTGCGTGCGCACGCCCCGGGGATAGAGCCTGCAAACATAGCTCAGCGCGCCCACGCCCATTTCGGCGTGAAGGGCGCAGCGCCCATCCTCCATGCGCATGGGGCAGGCTCCGTCAAAGCGGGGCGCGATCTCCGCATAGGCATCCGGCGTGGGCGACAGCTTGATATGCAAGGCGGTATCCAGCTTGCGCCTCAGCTCCGGGGAGCATTCCTGACTCATCAGGTGATAATAGTCATCCAGCGAAAAAGAGATGGGCCAGCCTTCGCAGCAGGCCGAGCGGCACGCGCCCATTTTACAGGCAAAATGTTCATAGTAATCAGGCACCAAAAATTCGTGGGTTTCGTCCAAGAGCATCACCGCCAATCGATGGAATCGGGATTTTTCGTATGCATTTTAGCACCGGAAAAGCACCCATTGCAAAATGTTTTTGCATTGTTTTTCCGGCAGATTCCTGTTGACAAATTGGGCAAAGCAGGCGTATTTTATTCGCGTAAACCACATACTCAATGCAGTGATTGAGACAAGCGCGCTTTCACAGCGTCCCCAGAGAAATGCCGGTTGGTGCGAGGCATGACAAGCATGAAAGGTCAGCGTATCCCTCATGAGCAGTCCGCTGAAACCTCCCCCCGGGATCGGGAGGGCGGTAGGTCGGACCGTCGTCTCCACGTTACAGGAGAGCACATTCACCCCTTGCGGTCGATGTGGCAGAGCAGGCCGCACTGGATGCGGCAACAAGAGTGGTATCGCGGGATATACAGCCCGTCTCTTACAGATCTTTATTCAGATCGGTGAGGGACGGGCTTTTATATATAGCACGCTTTCCCGGACGGATGCGACCGCGGCGCAAATGCCAGAGATAAGCGAAACAAAAAAGAAAGGATGTTTTGGAATGAATGGAATCACCATCATGCTCATCGCACTGGTTGTGCTGGGCGCAGGATATCTTCTCTACGGACGCTGGCTGGCCAAGACCTGGGGCATCGACCCCAAGGCAAAGACCCCTGCTTATGAAATGGAGGATGGCGTAGACTATACCCCCACCACCCCCGGTGTGGTATTCGGTCACCAGTTTGCCTCCATTGCCGGCGCAGGCCCCATCAACGGCCCCATTCAGGCTGCGATCTTCGGCTGGGTGCCGGTGCTGCTGTGGGTGCTGGTAGGCGGCCTGTTCTTCGGCGCTGTGCAGGACTTTGTTTCCATGTATGCCTCTGTTCGCAATAAGGGCCGCACCATCGGCTATATCATTGAGCTGTATATCGGCAAGATCGGTAAAAAGCTCTTTACCTTGTTTGTTTGGCTATTCTCCATCCTTGTGGTTGCTGCCTTTGCGGACGTGGTTGCCAATACCTTCAACGGCTTTGCCGCCACTCCGGAGGTCTCGCTGGCGAACGGTCAGGTGGCTACCACCTCCATGCTGTTCATCCTTGCAGCGGTCACGCTGGGCGTGGTGCTGAAGGTGTGC
>JAFXBE010000113.1 GCA_017516765.1 Clostridia bacterium
GCCCGCAACCTCAGTCGGCGTACAGCCCACTAACCGTGGTCTGTACTTGCTTCGGTTGTCGACTGCGGGTCGCTAACGCCTTCGGCGTTGTGCGCACTGCGCACGCGCTTCCCTTCGTCGCCCCTTACACAGGGGAGCCTTATGAGAGGGCTACGATGGCAGCCTGCGGCTCGCTTTGTGCTTCGCACAAGTGCTCACCGGGCACACGCTTCCCGACCGTGCCTTGCAGGGGAGCCTTATGGGGGCAGCGCCCCCTTCACTTCACCCGGCGCACCGCCAGCAGCCTGGGCGGATGATTGGGCTGGTTCACATAGGTCTTGAGCAAAGCATCATACCTTTTGGGCTCCAGACGGGCAGCCCAGTCCATGAGGGCTTCCAGCTCCCGGGTGCCTTCCTCATGCCCGGGATAGATGCAGATGGTCAGCAGACCATCCTTTTTGAGCAAAGTCAGGGCTGCCTCCGCCGCCTGCAGGGTGGTCTCCACAAGGGTGGTCACCCCATGCTCCGCCCCCGGCAGCCAGCCCAGATTGAACATGATCACATCGGCGGGGCGATCCACATGCTGCGCCATGTGCTGGTGCCCGATGCAAAACAGCTGCGCCCGCTGCCGCACACCGGCGGTCTCCAGCGCGGCAGCAGTGTTGTCCACCGCCTGCTGCTGCACATCAAAAGCATACACATGCCCGCTTTCCCCTACCTGACGGCACAGCCACAGGGTATCGTGCCCGTTGCCCATGGTGGCATCCACCGCCACAGCCCCCTCGTACAGGGCCGCCTGGATCATCTCCTGCGCCCAGAAACGGGCAGAGCGGAAATCGTTGGCCATCGTTTTGCAAACCTCCTCAGATCACACTGCGGGCAGCACCCGCATACAAACCGTTTACAGATCGATCCTGCGGGAGAAAAAGCCCAGCTCATCCTTCTCCACCCGAAGGACAAAGGGATACACATCCCGGCGGATGCAGAAATGGAAATCCGCCTCCGGGTAGATGTGCTGCTGGGCGGGGTCGAAAAAGTGTGCGCCTCCGCCCTGCTGCAAAGCGGCTGCCCGCCGGGCGATGTCCTCCATGGGCTGCCCCCGGAGCAGGCTTTCGATGTAGGCGGCGCACAGCTCGTCCTCCTGCGCCGGGGCGATGCCCGCATTGCCCATGCACACCAGCGACACCTGCTCCGGCTGCCGCTTGGCGATATAGGCGGCAACGGCGGCGGCGTTGACCAGACTGCCGGTGAGGATCTCGTCGGCATGTACGGCGTTGACAATGCCCTGGGTGCCTGCGCTGGTGGTATGCAGCACCACACGCCCGGCGATCCCCTCCCGGGTAACGGAGCTGGGGGAGTTACCATAATCAAAGCCCTCGATCTTCGCGCCGCCCCGCTCGCCGATGAGCAGGCTGCCCGGGATGCGACTGTGGAGGGCAAGGGTATCCTCCACGCTGCCCACAGGGCGCACCAGAGACGCCCCCAGATCGTACAGGCAGCATTCCAGCGAAATAGCACGGAACACATCAATGATCACGCAAAGCCCCTCTGCCTGCTTTGCCCCCTCGATCAGGTGAAAGGTACGGATGGGACGGGTATACAACGGTTCGGACATCATGGTTCCCTCCTTTGTGAAATGGCTGTAACCGGCAAGCGACCCCTGCAGCCGCATGGGCGCAGGGGTCGTTTTCCGTGTCCGGGGCGGTTATTCAGCCCCTTCGGTATGGGCGCGGATGGCCTCGAATGTGGCTGGTGAAAGATCGTGCTCGATCTTGCAGGCATCCTCCTTGGCGGTGGCTTCGTCCACCCCAAGCTGCATCAGGAAACGGGTGATGGTCTTGTGGCGGTTGTACACCTTGTGGGCAATGGCCAGACCGGCTTCGGTCAGGGTGATCAGATTGCTCTGATCCATCAGAATGTAGCCGTTTTCCCGAAGCTGCTTCATTGCCACGCTGACGCTGGGCTTGCTTACCCCCAGCCCCGCTGCGATGTCTATGGAACGAACCTCGCCCTTCTTCTCGGAAAGCATCAGGATCATCTCCAGATAATCCTCTGCGGATTCACGGATGTTCATGGCGTTCGCCTCCTCGGGTTCTATGGTAACACAGCGGCAGGGGTTTTTCAAGCGCAGCAGGCTTAACCATGGCTAATGTTTACAGGTTCATTCACTTTCCCGCCCCGCCGGTATAACGCAGCTGCAGCAGCATGCCCTCCATGGCGGCAAGGATGCTGCCGGAGGTACCCGTGGCCCCGGAGACCGCCTCCACCCCCTCGATCCCCTGCGCTTCGATGATGGCTTTTGCCAGCCCGTCCCGCGCTTTGAGGAAGTATTCGCTCTCGCCCCCATTGCGGTTTTTGGCATCCAGCTCTACAATGCGTCCGCCCCGCACGGTAACGGTCACGATCACATCATCCCCGTAGCCCGGGGCAAGATCCTGATAGACTCCATCCTGATAAGGCAGGGCGACGGCGGCGGCAAGGGCGGCGGCAGGGATGGCAAGGGCGGCGATGAGAAGAAAACAGGCAATGCGCTTCATGGCAGATATCCCCCTTTATGGCGTTGTGCTCTATTGTATGACCCGGGGGCAGGAATAGAACGATTCCGGTTTGCGTATGTCCACACCCCTGTGCTATACTGGGAAAAACAACGAAAGAAAGGGGATCGGATCCATGGATACCATCCGTCTGGGACGCACAGACCTGCGGGTAAACAAAAACGGCTTCGGCGCGCTGCCGGTGCAGCGTGTGGATATGGATACCGCCGTCAGCCTGCTGCGCCGGGCATACGAAGGCGGCATCAACTATTTCGATACCGCCCGCTCCTATACCGACAGCGAGGAAAAGCTGGGCAACGCCCTCAGCCACGTGCGGGAGAAGATCATCATCTCCACCAAGACCGGCGCATCCACGCCGGAGGGGTTCTGGCAGCATCTGGAGCAGAGCCTGCGGCTGCTGAAGACCGACTGCATCGATATTTACCAGTTCCACAACCCGGCATACTGCCCCCGCCCCGGCGACGGCACCGGCATGTACGAGTGCATGCTGGAGGCAAAGGCGCAGGGCAAGATCCGCTTCATCGGCATCACCAACCACCGGCTGGCGGTGGCGCAGGAGGCGGTGGAAAGCGGTTTGTACGATACCCTGCAGTTTCCCTTCTCCTATCTGGCCAGCCCCCAGGAGGAAGCGCTGGTACGGCTGTGCGAGGAAAAGGACGTGGGCTTTATCTGCATGAAGGCGCTGGCGGGCGGGCTGATCACCCGGTCGGATGCCGCCTATGCCTACCTGATGCAGTTCCCCGTTGCGCCCATCTGGGGCATCCAGAAGCAGAGCGAGCTGGACGAATTCCTCTCCTACCAGTCCGCGCCCCCTGCCATGACCGAAGAATTGCTGCGTTTTATCGAAAGTGAGCGGCAGGCGCTGGCGGGCGATTTCTGCCGGGGCTGCGGCTACTGCATGCCCTGCCCGGCGGGGATCGAGATCAACACCTGCGCCCGGATGAGCCTGCTGCTGCGCCGCTCCCCCACAGGCGGACATCTGTCCGAAGGCGGGCAGGCGATGATGAAAAAGATCGAAGGCTGTCTGGGCTGCGGGCAATGCAGCGCAAAATGCCCCTACGGGCTGGATACCCCCGCCTTGCTGAAGCGCAACTATGAGGATTACCTCACCTTTCTGAAATAACCCCGCCCCTGCCCGGGGCGGCAAGGAGGAACCCGGCTGTGAAACCCTTTCTGACCCGGCTGACCGCGCTGGTCTTTGCCCTGTGCCTGCTGTGCAGCGCCGCCTGCGCCGATACCGTGACCATGACCTTCAGCTTTACCGGTGATGTGACCCTTGGCTGCGACTGGACATGGTGGGAGGATGAGAGCGCATTCCCCAACGTAGCGGTACCCAAGGGCTACGAATACCCCTTTGCCAAGGTGCAGCATCTCTTTACCGCCGACGACCTGACCATCGTCAATCTGGAGGGGGTCTTGCAGAACGATGATACCGACCGCCGGGGGCAGCGCAGGTACAACTTCCGGGGGCTGACGGACTACACCGGTTTTCTGACCCACGGCAGCGTGGAGGCGGTGACCCTGGGCAACAACCACGCCATGGATTTCGGCAGAACCGGGCTTGCCAGCACCAAAGCCGCGCTGGATGCCGCGGGCATCGGCTGGACGCGGGACGATGATGTGTTTTTCTACGAAAAGGACGGCGTAAAGGTAGCGTTTCTGGGCTACCTGCAGGATGCCTTCTTCAAGCGGATGGACGATCTGGACAAGATCGTGCGGGAGCTGAAGGAGGAGCAGGGCTGCGCCGCAGTGATCCTGAATCTGCACATCGGCAACGAATACTCCCCCACCCATGTATCCACCCAGCGCAACAGCGCAGCCGCCGCCGTACGGGACGGGGTGGATCTGGTGATCATGCACCATCCCCATGTGCTGCAGGGGGTGGATGTGATGGGCAACCGAACCATTCTCTACAGTCTCGGCAACTTCTGCTTCGGCGGCGACCGGCTCATCAACGCCGAAGAGCTGCCCACGCTGGTGGCGGTTGCCCAATTGACCTTCGAGGACGGCGTATACACCGGTCAGCAGGTGACCCTGCACCCCATGCACTGCACCGGGGAGCCGGGCAACAACTACCAGCCCTGCCCCGTTACCGGCGCAGAAGCCGAAAACGTGATGACCTTTGTACAGGCAGATACCGATTTTGACCTGCCGCCCTATGTGGAAGGGCAGGGCGTGGTACTGCCGTACCTGCCCGCCGAAGCTGCGGAATAAAGACAAAAACTGCGCCTGCCGCTTTCGCGGCAGGCGCATCAGTTCGTCAAAAAACACGCCTGCGGCGGCTTTTTTGACGACTTTTGCACCGTTTGCCTAGGAGCCTACGGCTCCCCGGGCGGCAAACGGCGATAGGAACCCCTTGCTACGCAAGGGTTCCGAAACCACCGGAAGGGTGA
>JAFXBE010000009.1 GCA_017516765.1 Clostridia bacterium
GGGGCAAAAAATAAGCCGCCCCTTTAGGGGCAGCCTGTAAAAGTGGTGCGGTTGGCAGATCTTCAGAGCGCTCTTAGCGCTGCCGGTAATCCGCCCTTATAGGGCGTAATCAAGCCACCGGCTAAGCCGGTGGTTATGACTTCAACCAAACCATAGCACCAAAAAGCACAGCAAAAACATTCTCCCCCAAAAACCTTTCCGTCCGCAGCGGCGTCTGATATATGTTCGTCTGCTTTGCGGACGTATTTCTGTAAACAGGCCTGCAGACAGAAAACCGAATAGCTTCACAGCCGGACACGCTGCCCGGCATCCGAACAAAAGAAGGAGAAAGAACCATGAAGCGTTTTTGTTGTTTGCTGCTGCTTTTTTTGTTGCCTGCTTTTGCCTCTGCCGAAGAACTGACCGTGGAGATGCCAAAGGTCAAGGGCTTTACCGTCAACGAAATCTTGATATGTTCGCCTGCTCCGGGGCAGCTTTCCCTGTCTGTTGCCACAGATACCGATACCCTGTTTGCGTGGACGGTAGCCGTACCCGGCGGCGAAAGCAGCCTCTCGTGGAACGGTCTGGGATACCATAACGAGGTGATCCCGGAAGGGACTTACCTCATGGTTGCTTCGCTGGCAACAGAAGACGGGCAGACGGTGACCGCCGAAACGCCATTTACCATAGCCAAATGTCAAAATGCCCTGCTCTTTGCACTGCCTAAAAGCGATACCATCTATACCGGTAGTGCGGGAAGATGGCATTGCGAAATGCAATTGGCGCGCCCCAACGGCACGATCGTTACAGAGTTCTATCGTTTTGATGATTCGTGCCAACTGCTTGGAACAAAGCGGAATCTGGTGGAGAACGGTGTCCTGATCAATTACACATGGGATGGAAAGATCGACGGTCAAAAGGCTGAGCCGGGTATCTATCTGCTTCGCTTTTACGAAAAAAACACACCGGAGCATGCCCACGAAGCCATTGTGACGATCGCCGAAAGCAAGCCGCCGGAAACGGAGGTCACGATCACCGGACCGGTCATGCCAACGCCCGGCATGACCAATGAGGAACTCTGGACGCTGATGCAGCAGCCGTCTGTTGTTGCGGATCTGGAGAAGCCGACGGATCATCTTTCTGTACGTGCAAAGAAGGGCGAAGGAAAGGTACTGGGTACGCTCCACGGTCAGTCGCAGGCGGTGGAAGTGATCAACATTGAAGGGCGGCATGCCTTCATCGGCGCATGGAACCATGAATCGGGGGATTATATCGAGGGCTGGGTACCGCTGAACAAGCTGAAGGTCGTTTGTCCGGATGAACAATACGGTCTGCTGATCGATAAAGCCCGGCAGATCATGAAGGTGTACGAACGGGGCAAGCTGCTGGGAACCGTCTCCATCTCCACAGGGCTGATCGCCAAAGAAAGACTGATCCGGGAAACGGCAGCCGGTTCGTTCCTGACGGCTGACAGGGTAAGCCCGTTTCAGAGTGATAACGGCTACCGATGTGAGTATGCCATCCGTTACGATGGCGGAAACCTGATTCACCAGATCGGCTATAAGCGTGTTTCCGGAAAACGCGATTTCTCTGTTCAGCGGGAGCAGATCGGCAGCAAGGCCAGTCAGGGCTGCGTACGTGTTTCCGATCTGCCCGGCGAAGCGGGGATCAACGCCTACTGGCTGTATACCCATTTGCCCTGCGGTACCCGTGTGTTGATCCTTGACGATCCGGAGCAGCGGGAGATGCAAAAGATCGCCGCAGGGATCCTGCCGGACAGCCCGCCTGCTGCTGCGGTGGAGCCGCCTGCACTGCGGGAGGGCGAGACGGAGCTTGTGCTTACCGTGGGTGGCGATGTTGTGCTCGGCACACGAGAAGCGTGGTGGAAAAGGGAGGATGCGTTTCCTGCGTATTTGTACAGATATGGCGATGCCTATCCATTCCGGAATCTGCAAACGATCTTTTCCCAGGATGATATGACGTTTGTGAATCTGGAGTGCGTTCTGAAGGCGGATGCGGCCGGAGAAAACAAAGAGAAAGAATACCGCTTCCGCGGTCTGCCCGAATGGACAGATGTATTGACCGAGGCCGGTATCGAACAGGTTTCCGTTGCCAACAACCACTATATCGACTATGGCAGCGCAGGGCGCGAGGCCACCCGTGCAGCCCTTGAAGCGGGGAATGTGGTGTACAGCGGTTTTGAATATCTCCACATCTGGGAGCAGGACGGGCGAAAGATCGGCTTTGCGGGCTGCAGAGAAACCGTTTATAAGCAAGACCCCGATGTTTTGGGCAGAGACATCCGCCGTCTGAAGGATGCCGGTTGCGACGTGATCCTCTATACCTGCCACTGGGGGAAGGAATACGCCACCGGGCATAACGCCCTCCAGACACAGATCGCGGCTGCCGCTGCGGCAGCTGGCGCAGACATCGTTGTCGGCGGGCATCCGCATGTGGTACAGGGAATAGGCACCGTCGGCAATGTGCCTGTTATCTATAGCCTTGGCAATCTGATGTTCGGCGGTACCATAGAGATGAGCACTTTCGACGGTATGCTTGCCCGAATTCGGCTGCGCTTCGATGAAAACGGCTATGTCGGCTGTGGCATCGAACTGATCCCTGTGCTTACCAGCTCCGGTGCGAAGGAAGGGATCAACGATTACTGCCCGGTCATTGCCGAAGGGGAGGATCGTGTGCGTATTCTGGAGAAGGTACAAGCGGATACCCCGTTTTCGCTGATGGAGCAGATGTTCTTTTACAGAACCCCTCTGAGCAGAATTCCTGCCGATGAATGAAGAGAACCCCCTTGAAACGTGCTTCAAGGGGGTTCCTGTATCCGGCCGTCTTCCGCCCGGCATGCGCATATGCCCAAAGCGGTACAGCCCGCTTATCTGACGCGTTCCGGCAGGAGAACAACCGCACACTCCGCAGGTTCGACGGTATAGATCCCGCTCACATCCGCGCCCATTTCAAAGACATCTGCGCCGCAGCCGTTGGCGATCCCATAGAACCGGTCAGCCGCAGCTCCGAAGACTGCATTGCCTTTCTTATTGTCCCAGAAAGTATCCACCGACAGTTTTGCACTGTTCACCGCCGTCCATTCCGTTGCACCATATTCCCGCACGCGGATGTTCCGGTACTCAAACGTTCTTGTTTCGCCGGCGTACTCATGGTCGTAGTTCTCCATAAACTGAGACATTCCGCCCTGAAAATACGAATGGTACAGCCCGGTATCAAAACGGCTGATCAGCGCCCACGCGCCCGTAGACAGATCCGCCATCCATTGCTCAACAAAGGTTCTGCCTTCCTCGTCGTGCAGGCAGCGGAGGTACATGCGGTACCATTTGCCCGCTTCCCACGGATAATCGCAAATGTAATGGGTGCCTTCGCCCTCCCCGCCGAAACGGTCTGTATCCCCGTCGGCAGGGTATACCCGTTGCGCTTCAAGCACCTGTTCGTTTCCGGCTTCGTCCCGGTAAGGGATCTCCCAGAACGACATGATCGCCTTCGGCCCGTCCGGTCGCAGCTGCAGCCCCGCATAGGCGCCTGCATATGCATCTGGCGTATCGTATTTCTGCATCAGATCGTCCGTGTTCATGTGCCAGTTACAAAGCGCCCAATAGGTGCCGGTTGCGGCATGGTCTGCCTTGAAATCGATCAGAAAGCCGTCGAATTTTCCGCAGGTGGAGGAAAGATCCGGATCCGAATAGATGTTGTGCGCCATGCGGTTGTCCGGGTTGGCTTCGTCCCGGGTGTTTGCCGCCGGTATGGAAAGAAGGGAATTCCAATCCACCACGGCAGGCTCCTCAGCGCAGGCGGGGACAAGCAGCAGGCAGAGCATCAGCCACGCCGCTGCAAGAACAGGGATATGCTTGTTCATATCGGTTACACCTTTTTTCAGAATATCAGATCACTTCGCCGGATGCATGCAGATAGACTGCCAGCATCCTGGCAACGAAAAACATAATGGCGTATTCATCATCCTGCCAGATGCGGCGATTTTTCGCTTCGGCGCAGATCAGATAGCCAAAGGTCTCATCCTGGATCCCGATCCGGATGATCAGTACGGTTTCGAACTCCCGGGCGCGGCACAGCCCGTACATGCTTGGAGAAACGGCTTCGATACGCCGGATCTCGTTGGTGGTGAAGATCGTCTCCCGGGTCAGCCCGTCCAGATCGTGTACATTACCGAGAGAATCGCCTGTGCTGATGCTTCTGAAGTGATCATCCTGCCCGACGTAATACAGATCGGATATCCGCATGTCCTCCTTCAGAATGTCCAGCATGGCTTTCAGCTTGTCGGAAAGGGCAGAGCGGGAGTCGAACCGGCAGGACAGATCGTGAAAGATGGCATACATGCCCCGGCCCGCCAGTTCCTGCATGGAAATATCCTTGTGCTTTTCTTCCACATAGATGATATGGCAGTTCCTGCCCTTGGTCTTGCCCCGGTACAGTGTTTTGTCCACCAGAGCGAACAAGGTGGAATAATCCTGTGCGTCCCCGGGAAACGTGGCGCAGCCGATGGTGCCGGTAATGAAGGGCTCGCAGGCATCCAGCATGATGTTTTTGCGCAGAACGGTAAAGTTGGAATACATTCCGGCAAAGAAGTCTTTGAGAGAATCGTAGCTGCAGTCACGGAAGTTGACGATCAGGAATTCGTCGCCGCCGAATCTGCCTGCAACACCGTAATCCTCAAGGTATTCTGCAAGATCGCCGGATACCCCCGCCAGCACGCCGTCGCCGATCCTGTGCCCATAGGTATCGTTGATAAACTTGAAGTTGTCCAGATCCAGAAGCGCCAGCGAAAAGGGAATCTTGCCTGCAATAAGGCTCCGGATAAATTCCACCATATAGCCTCTGGAAACGAGCCCGGTCAAAGAATCGACAACACTGCCCGCATCCGTGGTTCTGAACAGTTCTTCGAAATAAGGGTACTTCGATAATTGCTCCTTGGTATACATGCGCGCCTCCCACAACGTTACCGGGTCGATTTGTTCGGTACAGAAATGATAACATACAATAAGACTTTCTTCAACAGCCCGCATGTTGAAAACCTTGTTCCGTTCCTCTATAATACCGCTATGCAGATCTGACTTAAGGAGAAATGTCCCATGCGTTACAGGATCACCAAATACGACCCCGCCCTCCGGGATGCACGGGGCGCATACCTGCCCGATGAATGGACTTCCTGCACCGATATCGGCAGGAATTACACCGGTAAAAAGCTGACGGCGCAGGAATATCTGGCAACAGAGAATGCTTACATCGATGCCATCCGCATCATTGCAGAGCACAACGGATGCACCGGATTCTGTGCCAGGCAGCTGGAGCGGCTTTTCAGTGTCTGGGAGGTAAGCCGGACAATGAAACGGCTCGGTCTCGCGCTTTCCAGAGAGGAAACTGAGCTGTACCGTTCTGTCGATACTGCTCGCACCTACACTACAGAAGAAGCCCTCATTTTGGCAAGAATGATCCTGCGGGAGCTGCTCTGGGCAACCTTGTGCGATGGGCAGGGAAGGCTTTCCTTCACCTTCGGGTACGATTACTATCTGTATGCCGATTGTCCCACCCTGCCCGATGAAGTGATCCGGCAGATCGAATGCAGCGGACTGTTTGTGGAAAATCTGGGGGAGGGCGAAACCCTGTAACCGGCGGGAACGCTTTGTCGGAGCCGTTCCTGAGCATCGGATAAAAATCCGGTACCGCCCCATTGACACCCTGCCGATATGCCCGATATAATAGTGCAAAACACAATCGCCTCTGGGCGTATATACAGAAAGGGTGACGGCTTGCTATGCAACCGGAAAACATCTTGTTCGATACCTCCCGCAGCTTTGAAGAACGCATCGATTGGCTTTTGCAAAACCTGACTGTGGACGAAAAACTGGGTTGGCTTTCCTCCCGCATGCCCGGGTGCGAACGCCTTGGCATCAAGCCCTTCGGGCTGGGCGGGGAGGCTGCCCACGGCGTGCAGGCGCGCAACGACCACGGCGTGCCGGATATCACCACCTCTTTTCCTCAGCCCATCGGCATGAGCGAGACATGGGACCCGGAGATGATCAAAGCCTGTGGCGAGATCACCGGCATCGAAGCCCGTGCGGTCAACCACCGCCACGGCGGGCGGGGGCTCAGCCGCTGGGCGCCTACGGTGGACCTGGAACGCGACCCCCGCTGGGGACGCAATGAAGAGGGCTATGGCGAGGATCCCGTTTTGACGGGCTGCATGGCGGGCGCATTCCTCAGGGGCATGCAGGGTGATGATCCCAAGTACATCCGTACTGCCGCCACGCTGAAGCATTTCTACGGCAACAACACCGAGGAAGGACGCGTCTGGAAGAATGCCTCCATCGATCCCCGCAACCGGAACGAATTGTATCTGGAACCCTTCCGCCGCTGCATCGAGCAGGGCGCACAGGGCATTATGACGGCGTATAACCGCATCAACGGCAAGGTGGGCATTCTCAACGATGAGGTGCTTACCGTGCTCAAGCAGCAGTACGGGCTTACCCATGCCGTGGGCGACGGCGGCGCACTCAATCTGGTGGTGTCCGGTCAGCACCGCTTCGGCAACAATGCCGAGTCGGTGGCGGCAGCTGTAAAGGCGGGTGTGGACGGCATGAGCGATAACCCCGTAATGGTGGAAAAGGCTGCCCGGGAGGCGTACGCTCAGGGGCTGCTCACCGAAGAGGATCTGGATCGCGCCATTGCCGCCAAGGCGCTGGTGGCCATGCGCCTCGGGCATTACGACGGGGATGCCTGCCCCTATGCTTCCATTACCGAAGATGCCCTTTGCACCGATGGGGCGGCTGCGGTTTCACTGAAGGCTGCCGAAAAAGCGGTGGTTCTTTTGCAGAACAACGGTCTGTTGCCCCTTGCCAAGGAGCAGCCCGTTGCCTTGATCGGCCCCATGGGGGAAAGCTGGTACCAGGACTGGTACGGCGGCGAACCCCCATACCGCCGTACACTGGCAGACGGTCTGCGGCAGCAGGGCACAGCCTTTACCGCTTTTGACGGCTGGGATCGGGTACACCTGTGCTTCGGCAGCATGGAAGCCCGCATCGCCGATGACGGCTCCGTGGGTCTTGCCGAGGACGGCGACGTATTTGCTATGGAATGTTGGGGTGAGGATTGCTATACCTTCCGTTGCGAGCGAACCGGCACCTACCTGACCATGACCATGCCCGGCGGCCCCACCGGCGCGGAGCAGCCGCTGGCGGCAGAACGCAGGGAGGCCTTCAACTGGTTCGTGCTGGAAGTCTTCCATCTGGAAAAATGGGGCGAAGATACGCTGCTGCTCAACCGCTTCCACTGGCCTGTGGAGGTGGAAGGCGACCGGCTCACCTCCGGCAGGAACTGTCTGGGTACGCCCTGTACCATCAAGCCTGTGGAGGACGGCATCGCCAAGGCGGTGCAGCTTGCCAAGGATGCGCCTGTTACGGTGCTTGCGCTGGGCAGCCATTCGCTGATCCCTGCCAAGGAAGAGTATGACCGGCATACCCTTGCGCTGCCGGAGCATCAGCAGCGGTTGATGGATGCGGTGCTTGCCGCCAACCCCAACACGGTACTGGTGCTTTTGAGCAATTATCCTTACACGCTGGGTGGCGCGGAAGAAAAGCTGTCTGCCATCCTGCACAGTGCCACCGGCAGCCAGGATATGGGCGCTGCGCTGGCAGAAGCGCTGTATGGCGTCTTCTCTCCCGCAGGCAGACTGAATATGACCTGGTACGCCTCTGACAGCGATCTGACCTCCATCGACGATTACGACATCATCCGTTCCGGACGTACGTACCGCTATTTCACGGGCAAGCCCCTGTATGCCTTCGGGCACGGACTCAGTTACACGACCTTTGCCTACAGCGGTCTCACCGTTCAGAACGAGGGTGATACCCTCCGCTTTACCCTCTGGGTGGAGAACACTGGCAGCCGCATCAGCGACGAAGTGGTGCAGCTCTATGCGGTCGCGCCCGCATCCCGGGTGCAAAAGCCCATCAGGCAGCTGGTGGCCTTTAAGCGCATCGCCGATCTGGCTCCCGGGAGCAAGCGGCAGGTATCCTTCCGCGTCCCTGTGGAGGAGCTTCGCTTCTATGATGTGATCAGCCGCCGTTTGGTGGTGGAGACCGGGGAATACCGCTTCTTTGCAGGCTCTGCCAGCGACGATGAACGGCTGACTGTATCCTGCTTCGTGCAGGGCGAGACCCTCGGCAAGCGGGATCTGACAGCGATCACCCCCGCCGACCATTATGACGATTGCACTGCGATCAATATTCTGGAGGGCACGCTGGGCTACAGCGCCATTTCCGTCGCTCCCGGGGCGGAGGCAGCCGAAGCGGTCTACCGGGACTGCCGCTTCGATGAAACCTGCTGCCTGCTTTCCCTGCGCACCATGAGTGTACAGGGCGGCAGCATCACCGTGCTGGTCAACGGGCAGCAGATCGGCAGCTGGCAGGGCGATACCCGCACCTGCGAGCATCGCAGCGCACCGCCCATGGATCGCTTTGCCCAGCAGATGATCGCTGCCCGTGCCAAAGAGCGCAGCCCCATCTGGGAGGATATCGACTTCCTGCTGCCCGAAGGGGTGGCCGAAGGCAGCATTACCCTTCGCCTGACGGGGGATGTGCAGATCAGCTTCCTGCGGGCGGCAGAGCCACCGGAGGGCAGAAAGATCAGCCTCGGTATCGCCAACTGACCCTCTTGCCCCTGCGTACCGAACGTGCGCAGGGGCTTTCTGCATCCGCCGGATTGTCATTTTCGGCCCAAAGGTGATATAATATTGCCACTATCAACAGGAAGGATTGATCACCCATGAAACGTACCGGGATCCGTCTTTGCACCCTGCTGCTCTGCTGCGCGCTGGTCTGCACCGCCGCAGCGGCAGAAGCCCCCTTTTCCTTTACCCGCGAAATGGTAGAGAAAACCTTTATGGATACGGGCAATACCGAACGCCTGCATGCCGCCATCACCAAGGCCAAAAATGGCGAAACCGTGACCATCGCTTATCTGGGCGGCTCCATCACCGAGGGCGCATTGGCGCAGCCCCAGCAGACCAAGTGCTATGCCTACCTGTCTGCCCAGGCTTTTGCCAAGCGGTTCATGCCCGACCCCTCCAAACTGAACTATGTGAACGCCGGCATCTCCGGCACCCCGTCCCTGCTGGGCATCACCCGTCTGGAAGCGGATGTGCTGAGCCATGAGCCGGATATCGTGTTCGTGGAGTTTGCCGTAAACGATTCCGGCGACAACGTAAGCCAGAGCACCTACGAAAGCCTGCTGCGCCAGCTGCTCAACGCCGAGTGCAAGCCCGCGGTTATTCTGGTGTTCACCGTGCTCAGCGGCGGCAATTCCTGTCAGGAGCATATGTCCAAGCTGGGCGCCCACTATAAGCTGGGCATGATCAGTGTCAAGAATGCCATCTGGCCGGAGATCGAAGCCGGAAACATGGTCTGGAGCGATTATTCCGCCGACTATGTGCATCCCAACAACGCCGGCCACGCCTTTATGGCGGATGCCATCGACTATTATTTTGAACTGGCAGAGCAGGTGGCTCCCGAACCCTATGCCATGCCCAAGTTCGTACGCATCGGTAACCTGCTGGAGGGGCTGGAGAACATCCGCCACGGCGACAGACGCATCGTATCCACCGGCGGTTTCCCCATCGGGCCGGTATCCTGCTACAGCTATCACATGGGCTGGCACCACAAGGGTCTGATCGACGGCAAGGATCCCATTGTGCTCAACGTGGAAGGCGTGCGCATGACCTTTGCCTTCAAACAGATGAAGGATACCAAGTGGGGCAGCGCAGAGGTATGGGTGGACGGCGAATACAAAGTGACCCTGCCCGGCTATGCCGACAATGCCTGGGGCAATGTGCAGACCCAGTTGGTCAGTTTTTCCGGCAAAGGCAGCCATACGGTGGAGATCCGTATGGCGGAGGGTGACGAAGGCAAGACCTTCCAGCTGCTGGATATGGCCATCGTGCCCTGATGATCAGAAAACGCTGCCCCCCGGCGGCGTTTTCTCTGAGTGTCGATCTTTGCATTCAGGAAGGAAAATGTTATGGAGAAGCTCCGGTGGATTCCCAATCAGCTACCTGCCTTCGAAGAAGATGACTGCCTTCTGATGGATCCCCTCCGGATCGCACAGGTGCGGGCATTCCACGAAAGCATCCCCGGCTATCTGCCCACCCCGCTGCACAGCCTGCAGCATACCGCTGCCGCACTCGGGCTTGGCGGGCTGTATGTAAAGGACGAAAGCAAACGTTTCGGGCTCAATGCCTTCAAGGTGCTGGGCAGCAGCTATGCCATTGCCCGCTATGCGGCGCAGAAGACCGGCAGGGAGATGGGGCAGATCGGTTTTCAGACTCTTACCGATCCGCAGCTGAAGCGGGAGATGGGGGAGACCGTGTTTTTCACTGCCACCGACGGCAACCATGGTCGCGGGGTGGCATGGGCAGCCAACCGTCTGGGGCAGCGCGCTGTGGTGCGAATGCCCGCAGGCACGGCAATGAGCCGTCTGGAAAACATCCGCAAAGAGGGCGCAGAGGTTACCATCGAAGCCATGAATTACGACGATTGTGTTCGTCTGGCAGCGCAGCAGGCAGTCAAGACCCCGGGCGGAGTCCTGATGCAGGATACTGCATGGGAGGGCTACGAGCAGATCCCCGGTTGGATCATGCAGGGCTACGGTACCATGGCAGCGGAAGCCGCCGATCAGCTGCCCGAGCCTCCGACCCATGTGTTTCTGCAGGCCGGGGTGGGATCGATGGCGGGAGCGGTTGCTGGGTATCTGGTCAAACGTTACCCGGATGCGCCGCCCAGGATCATTGTGGTGGAAGCCGCTGCTGCAGATTGCCACTACCGCAGCGCTCTGCGGGGCGATGGACAGACGGCAGTGGTAGAGGGCGAAATGCCCACCATGATGGCAGGTCTTGCCTGCGGCGAGCCAAACCCGCTTTCCTGGCGCATCCTGCGCAGGCATGCCGGTGCGTTTGTCAGCTGTCCGGATTGGGTGTCTGCACTGGGCATGCGCATGCTGGCGGCACCGGCGGCTGGCGATCCTGCCATGGTGTCAGGCGAGAGCGGTGCGGTGGGCATGGGGCTGGTCGCTGCCATCATGCAGGGCAGCAGCGGGCTCAAAGAAGCGTTGGGCATGGATAAAACCAGCTGTGTACTGCTGTTTTCTACCGAGGGCGATACCGATCCGGTCAATTACCGTCGGGTCGTCCGGGACGGTGTGCGCAGTTTCGAAACAGAACAGTAACAATTGTCATCATACCCCGGAATATATGAACACAGGAGGACAACGAACATGAAACAGACCATTCGTACCGAAAAAGCTCCCGCAGCCATCGGCCCCTATTCGCAGGCGCAGAAAGTGGGCGATTTCATCTTTACCAGCGGTCAGCTGGGCATTGATATGGAAACAGGCAAGCTGGCAGAGGGCGTGGAAGCGCAGGCGCATGCTGCCATGAAGAATCTTGGACAGATCCTTGCGGCTGCAGGCGCAGGCTATGCCAGCATTCTCAAAACCACGGTCTTTGTAAAGGATCTGGCAGACTTTGCGAAGGTGAATCAGGTTTATGCCGGTTACTTTGAAGGCGATTGCCCTGCCCGCAGCTGCGTACAGGTGGCGGCTTTGCCCCTGGGCGGTCTGGTGGAGATCGAGGCCATTGCCAGGATCTGAACAAAAATATTACGGTTTTGTAACGTAAATACTTGACATCGTTAATAATTTACCCTACAATATGGAATGGTAACAAAGCGAAAGGTGCGCAGTGTTGCGGAAAACCGTTTTCCGCTGCCGGGCGCACAAACCATATGCCTTTTGGAGGGTGCACGATGCAGCGCAGTCAGTCTCTGATCCGTCTGGTAGCAGCCGTACTGCTTACGGTATTGCTTTTTGTAGCCGTTGTTCCGGCGTTTGCCGCTTCTTATCCGTACGACACTGTCAGTATGGATGATGTGAATCTGCGCAAGCGCGCCAGCGGCAGCTCTGTGGTTCTTGCCAGAATCGCTGTCGGCGACCCCATCCGCGTGCTGGGCAAGAGCGGCGCATATTACAAGGTGGAATACAAGGGACAGGTCGGCTATGCCATGTGCGTGTACGTGGATGGTCTGGATCCCAGTCCCGATCCCAGTCCCGATCCCTCCATCCGGCTGGATCCGCCCTCTGCCATCAGCACCTACCCCTACAACACCACAGTTGCCGGAATGGTCAAGATGCGCAAGAAGGCTGTTGCGGATGCCGAGGTGATCCGCACCCTGCTGCCCGGCGCAGCCGTGGAAGTGATCGATGTGGATGTAAACGGCTTTGCCAAGATCAAGAACGAGGGCAAGACCGGTTATGTGGTCGCCGGGTATCTGAATCTGGCAGATATTCCGCTGCCTACCCCCACCCCTGCGCCCACGGTGCATCCGGATGCGCTCAAGTATACCACCGTTGCCAGCGGCGATGCCAACCCCACCGTCAAGACCCTGCAGCTTGCGCTGATCGAGCTTGGCTATCTGGAAGACGGAGATGCCGACGGCAAGTTCGGCGCCAAGACCGAAAAGGCGCTCAAGCTGTTCCAGAAGCGTAACGGTCTTAAGCAGACCGGTACCGCCGATCAGGAACTGCAGCTGCTGCTTTATGAAGGCAAACCCAAGAACAAGCAGGGCTACCGCAAGGTGCTCAAGACCTGCGCCCCTGTGGGTACCCCCTATATCTACGAAAACTCCCGCGGCGAGGCGGTCGGTCGTGCCCAGACCCGTCTTGAGGAGCTTGGCTATTACGCAGGCGAGATCAACGACCTGAACGACAAAGCCACCCAGACCGCCATCAAGGCCTTTGAGGCCAAGCACGGTCTGATGCAGGACGGCGAGCTGGATCCCGCCGACCAGAACATTCTCTACAGCGCAGCCGCCATGAGCGCATCCGTGGTCGTTACCCCTGCACCCAGCCCCACGCCTGCGCCCCCTGCCGGCATCGTACGCCCCGGCGATAAGAGTGACGATGCGCTCAAAGTGCAAGAGCGTCTGAAGGAGCTTGGCTACTACGACGGTCAGCTGGACGGCTCCTTCGGTACGGGCAGCATAAGCGCTATGAAGGCTTTCCAGAAAAAGAACGGTCTGAATCCCGACGGTATTTGCGGCGTGAAGACCCGCGCCGTGCTCTTTGCGCCCCATCCCGTATATGCTGTGCCCACCGTTGCCCCCGGCTCCGGCGAGGAGGATACCTCCGCAGGCAGCGGCAGCGGCTACCCCGAGATCACCGAAGAAAACACCATCCTGATCATGGCGGGTTCCCGCGGCGATATGGTGCTGCAGCTACAGAAGCGTCTGCAGGAACTGGGCTACTATTCCTCCCGTCTGGACGGTGTCTGCCTCAGCGACGATCTGACAGCTATCCGCAATTTCCAGAGCGCAAACGGTCTCAAGGTAGACGGCAAGGCCGGATACGCCACCCAGAAGCTGCTCTACAGCGATGAGGCCGTGCGCGGCAATGCTGTGATCACCACCAGCGTGACCCTGCGCTACGGCAGCACAGGCACCGAGGTTTCCAATCTTCAGAACCGCCTGATCGCGCTCGGTTATCTGACCGGCAGCGCAGATGGTCAGTTCGGCAAAGCCACCCGCGATGCCCTGATCGCCTTCCAGAAAGCCAACGGTCTGGTACGCGACGGCGTGGCGGGCACCAAAACACTGGAAGCCCTCCGGTCCTCTTCCGTTGTTACCAACACCGTAAACACCGACGAGACCCTGCGTCTGGGCTCTGTCAGCGAGGCTGTTACCGCATTGCAGAACCGGCTGATCACCCTCGGGTACCTGACCGGAAAGGCAGACGGCACTTTCGGCACAAAGACCAACCTTGCGCTGATCGCTTTCCAGAACGCCAACAAGCTCACCCCGGACGGTATTGCGGGTGTTAAGACTCTGAAGAAGCTGAACAACCCCAATGCCGTATCCGCCGCCGGTACCGGCAGCACCACCGGCGCATTGCAGGTGGGCACCATTCCCGCAAGCAGCGTACGCTACGCCAACTGGTATACCGAAGTGCGCACCAAGGCCCGTACCTATCCCAATGCCACGGTCTACGACTTTACCAACGGCATCTCCTGGCGGGTGAACATCTTCTCCAACGGCGCGCATGCCGATGCCGAGCCTGTTACCGCAGAGGATACCGCCAACATGAACCGTGCTTTCGGCGGCAAGACCACCTGGACGCCCAAGGCCGTCTGGGTCGTGTTCAGCGATGGAACGGTCTACATGGCTTCCACGCATAACACGCCCCACGAGGTATACCACAATAAGAACAACAATTTCGACGGTCACCTGTGCATCCATTTCCCCCGTACGCAGGCGCAGGTGGAGTCTATCGGACCGTATGCCACCTCTCACCAGAAGACGATCGAGCTGGGTTGGGAAGCCACCCTGCAGCGCGCCGGAAAGTGAGCTGTAGCAATCGAATCGACCAAAACGCCGGATGCATGTGCATCCGGCGTTTTGCTGCATTGGCGAGAATGGAAGCGTTATCCGCTTCATGCAGCTTTAGGACAAAAATGGTGGTTGAAATGTGACGGAAATGTGGTAAAATTGTTCTGTAAGCACTTTCAACAATCGTGCGTTTCGGAAAGGAGCATAACCATGAAGCGTGCCTGTCTGTTATTTTTCTGTACACTGCTGGTGTTCGGGGGTCTCCTGTCTGTCCATGCAGAAGCAGCCGACCAAAGCTTCACCTTCCTCTTCAGCCCCGATGGGGCAGAACGGGCGGCAGGGCAGTATGGTGCGGTCACCGTGCTGGAAGCAATGTCCGACAAGGGAAAGACAGTAACCGTCGATGGCGTTGTCTACCCGGCGGTACAGGGTTCCAACAATCCCAAGACAGAAGGTTCCAACGCCAAGGGCTCTGTGCCGGATGGCGGCGCAGCCGTCAGCGTTACGGCTCCTGCGGATGGTGTGATCACAGTATACGGCGTCAACGGCACCAACTCCGGCGACGGGACGCCCAAAACCTTCTGGGTGGTGCCTGTGGGCGGCGAAGCCTATACGGTCGCCAAGGCGGGCGAGATCGCTGTCAAATATACGGCAAAAGCGGGGGAGACCGTGTGGTTCTATGCCGCCGGTTCCAAGTTCCAGTATGGCGCGGTCACCTTTGTTGATGCTGCTTTTGCTCCCGCAGAGGATCCCTCTGCCCAGGATGAGCGCCCGTGGCAATTCGTCCGCTTCGGCCCCTCCACCTCCGATGCTGCCAACCGTGCAGAAGACGGTGCGGATATCGCTGAGTCGGTAACGCTGTATTCCTGCACCTTCGATGCCAACGGCGATATCGTCAAGAAGGGCGGTAAGTTTGTTGCCGATGCCCCCGCAGACGGTGAATCCTTCTACTATACCACCATTGATCCTACCCAGGAAAACTTCTGCCTCATGGCCGATGTTACCGTCGATTATCTCAACCCTACCCCCGATGGGCAGGAAGGCTTTGCCCTCATGCTCCGGGACAGCATCTCCGGCTCCGGCAGCTATTATTCCAACACGGTTTCTGTGGCGGCCTCCAAGCTGCGGGTAAGCGGTAAGGATACCAAGGGCGTGCTGGGTACCCGCAATTACTCCGGCATCGTATCCAACGAGGATGCGGCAAAGAACGCAGTCGTTGAGACCCGCCTTGCCTTTACCGCCGACCCGGAAGATCTTGTCACGCAGGGGACGACCTACCGCGTTTGTCTGGAAAAGACATCTTCCGCCTATATTACCAGACAGTATGCCATTAACGAAGATGGCTCCACCGGCGATCTGCTGGGCGAGCATATCCAGTATATCCCCGCCAAGGATCCCGAAGCGGTATCCGTCTCCTCCTACGCCGAGCTGGACGACCCCATGTGCGTGCAGGAGCCCAATACGGCCTATCTGGCATTGGTCACCGCCCGTGGTATCAATGCTACCTTCTCCAATATCTCCTTCACCGTAAGCCCGTGGAAGGCCGAAGAATGGAAGGTGCAGCCTACCTCCTATGTAAAGACCCAGTGCGTGATCCGTTCCGGCGAAAGCATGGCTGAGGAGGATTACAGGCTGGTATTCCGCACCAACGCCGACGGCGTTGCCGATGTGATGGTGGACGAGATCCCCGTTGCGCAGCAGATCCCCGTTACTGCCAACGAAGAGGTGAAGGTCTCCTGCCCCGTAAGCACCGATATGGCGGTTATCTCCGTGGCATTTACCCCGGATGCGGATTTTGCTTTCTCCCGCTTTGAAAAGCTGGAAAGCTACGATACCAAGACTGCTCTGGTGCTGGTATTCAAGCGCACGTTGGGCAAAGACGGCACCATCTATGTTACCCCCGAGGGCAAAGAAAACAACGGCGGCACCTCCTTTGAGGATGCGGTGAATCTGCAGACCGCCCTCAACTATGCAGCCGCCGGGCAGACTGTACTGCTCAAAAGCGGCGTGTATGAATTCTCCTACCGCACGCTGAACATCTCCCGGGGTCGCGACGGCACGCAGGATGCCCCCATCGTCCTGACCACTGACGGCGGTTTTGCCACGCTGGATTTCAAAGGCACGGGCATGGGCTTCAGCGCAGCGGGCGACTGGTGGCATATGAGCCGCCTGAACATCTGCAACACTGCGCCGCTGGAGAAGGGCATGACCCTTTCCGGCAGCCATAATGTGTTGGAAAGCATGAATTTCTACAACAACGGCACAACCGGTTTGCAGCTTTCCGGTTCCAGCAGCGATACCATCGCCGCATGGCCTGCCCACAACACTGTTATCAACTGTACGGCCATGAACAACGGCGATCCCGGCTATGAGGATGCCGACGGCTTCGCTCCCAAGCTCACCTGCGGCGAAGGAAATGTGTTCATCGGCTGCATTGCAGCCTACAATGCCGACGATGGCTGGGATCTGTTCGCCAAGTCCGCAACCGGCCCCATCGGCAAAGTGGAGATCCGTGGCTGTGCCGCCTACCGCAACGGCTACCTGATGGTCAAGCCCGGCAGCACCAAGAGCAACATTCTGTTTGCAGACATTGCCGTGGATGAGAACGGTTCCCTGTCCTTTACCGGCGAGGATATCACCGCTGTGGAAGCCGGCAACGGCAACGGTTTCAAGCTGGGAGGCACCAACATTCCCGGCGGGCACAGGCTGATCAATTCCATCGCGTGGGAAAACAAGCAGAAGGGCATCGATGCCAACTCCTGCCCGGATGTAAAGGTGTACGATTGTACTTCCTTCAACAATGGTTCCCACAACATTGCCCTGTATACCGGCAGCAAGGATGCCAAGACCGGCTATGAGGCCGAAGGCGTGCTGTCCTTCCGCACCGGAGCCGGTGCAGAGGATAACCTGAAGCTGCAGAAGCAGTCCTCCTTTGCCGTATACAATGATACCAACCACTACTGGCCGGGTAGCGGCGATGTATCCGCAGACTGGTTCCTGTCGCTGGATACCTCTGTGATCCCCACCCGGCTTGCCAACGGAGGCATTGATATGCACGATCTGCTGCTTTTGACCGAGGAAGCCCGCACCCACGACAGCGGCGCACAGGGCGCGGCCTGGGGACAGCCCGAAGCCCCCTCTGCCACCATCTGGGTGGTGGGCGATTCCACCGTTTCGGCATTTGAAGATCAGTACTACATTCCTCGGCAGGGCTGGGGCGAACAGCTGGAACGCTATCTGAATGCTCAGGTGTATAATCTGGCGCGATCCGGCGCATCCTCCAAAGATTTCACCACCATGCCGGAATACCGGACGTTGCTTTCCGGTAGTGAGGATATACCTGCCATGGGCAACACGACAGGGGAGAGCTTTCTGCTGATCGGCTTCGGTCACAACGATCAGAAGACCGAAGCGGCGCGTTTTACCTCTCCTGTGGGCGACTATCTGACCGAGGGCAGCTTCGCCAACAGCCTGTATACGAATTATATTCTGCCCGCACAGACTGTCGGGGTCACCCCGGTGCTGGTGACGCCCATCGCCCGTCTGACGGATGAGAATACCACCCAGTCCTATCAGAGCGAATCCGGGCACATTACCGAGGATACCGTGATCGACGGCACTACTTATCCCGGCGGCGACTATGCGCAGGCGATCCGAGAGCTGGCGGCTTCGCTGCAGCTTCCCTGCATAGACCTGACGGCTGCCACCATCGAACTGAACGTTTCCCTGGGCGCGCAGGCACAGTGGCTGCATGCCTTCAACGGTGCAAAGCGCAGCGGTGAGGGGGAAGAACTGATCCCTGCGGCGCTGGACAAGACCCATACCAGCTCCTATGGCGCCAAAATGCATGCATGGCTCATTGCCGGGGAAGCGCTGTTCGACACCTACCGTAAGCCCGGCCGGGAAGCTCCCACCTACGAGAAGGATTTTGCCGCTTCCGTGAACCCGGATTATGTTCCCGCCGATTATCAGCCGCCGGTGGGCGTCTCTGCCAACTGGCCTGCCTTTACCGATGGTGATGGTCGGGTGTGGAACGGCACCGTCTTCGGTGATGTAGGCGGCGAGAGCAAGATCCTCAGCGGCAGCTTTACCGCAGAGGCGGAAGACAGCAAGCTGACGCTGGGGGTTGCCGATAACTGCGGCAAGATTTCCTCTGCCACCGACGGCTTCATTTTCTACTACACCGCCCTGCCTGCCGATGCCTGCTTCACCCTGACCGCAACGGCGACCGTCAACGACCTGTTCGGTAACAATCAGATGTCCTTCGGTCTGATGGCCCGTGACGATCTGTATCTGGATACCTATGTGAAGGAGACCATGGGCGATTATGTGGCGGCTGGCAGCCGCAATCAGGGCGCGGTCAACTGCTTCGGCCGCCGTTCCGGCGAGCTGGTGGACGGCCCCGATGCCAAGAACGCCTATAAGCCCGGTGATACCGTTTCCCTGACCCTCAGCGGCACGGCAGACGGCTTCACCCTGCAATACGGCGATCACGAGCCTGTTTCTGCCGGTTTTGACTACCGCCTCACCACTATCGATCCGGATCACATCTATGTGGGTTTCTACGCGGTGCGCAACGCCAATGTGACCTTCTCGGATATCCACCTGACCCTTGAGTGATCGGGGGCTTTTTCCGGCAAACAAACTGCCCCGCCGCACGGTCGTAAGCTGTGCGGCGGGGCTTTCTTGTGCAAAAAAACCGGATCGCAGAAGCGATTCCGGTTTTATGCGTTGGTTTGTTCGCTGTTCAGTTCGATCAGGTGATGCCCGTCGGCATCCTCCGGTTCATGGGTCACCATCAGCAGGGTCTTGCCTTCGGTCATTCGCTTCACGACAGCAGCCACCTGCCTGCGGGTATCCTCGTCCAGCCCTTTGTAGGGTTCGTCCAGTAAAAGCAGATCGTATTCTGCCAACAGCGCGCGGGCAATGGCCACTCTGCGCTTCATACCGCCGCTGTAGGCGCTTACCGGCTGGGGCAGGCTGTCTTCCTCTATACCCATTTCCAAAAGCAAGGAACGGGCGTTTTCGGGCGATACAGGGCATACCAGACGTATGTTGGCAACGGCGGTCATGCCCTCGATGAGTCGGTTCTCCTGAAATACGGTACTGATGCGAAGCCCTTCCGGCATTTCGATGGTTCCGCTGTCGGGCTTCACCAGCCCCATCAGCAGATTCAGCAGTGTGGTCTTGCCGCTGCCGGAAACGCCCATCAGCGCATACCGCTGTCCGGCTTCCAGATGCAGCTCCAGACGATCCAGCACGGTCTTGCCGTCAAATTGCTTGCTGATTTGATGCATATGGATCATTTCAACGCCCCCTTCTCAGCTGCGGTCAAAAGAAGACCCAGCAGCTTTTCGCACAGCACGCTCAGCAGTACAATCACCAGCGTCCAGCAGAACAGGTCGGCGGTTTCCAGATAAACCTTTGCATTGTAGAGCTGCTGCCCCACAGAGCCCGAGGGGATGCCGATCACTTCGGCGGCAATGCCGCTTTTCCAGCAAAGCCCGATGGCGATGCTCAGTCCGGTGCGCAGAAAGGGCAGCACCTGACAGAAGTACACCACACCAAGCCGTTTTCTCCACGGAATGCGGAACACCTGCGCCATTTCCAGCAGCTTTCGATCCATGCTGTCCAGCCCGGTAAGGGTGTTCTGATAGATCACCGGGAAGCCGATCATAATACTGATCAGGATCGACAGGTTTTTGCTGCTTACCCAGAGCAAAGCCAAAATGACGAAGGAGGCCACGGGGATGGCTTTGATGGTGGCGGTAAGCGGCGCCAGCAGCCGGCGTACCGGCATAAACCGGTACGCCAGGGCAGCCAGCGCGACGCCAAGCAGGCAGCTGAGCAAAAAACCCAGCATGATCTTCCCCACGGAAAACGCCACCGACCGCCAGAAGACAGGCTCCAGCACCAGGGTGCTCAGCCGCTGCAGGGTCTCCAGCGGAGACACCAGCAGCAGCGGCTGATTCATCACCATCGCGCCGATCTGCCATACCAGCAGCCAGAACAGCACTGCCCAGAGGGAAATGCGCTTAGCGCTGGAAGTAGAAGTCTTCATTGGGCATTGCGCCGCCAACGGCAGCGGGGTTCTGGTCAAAGAGCACCTGCAGGTAGCCGGACAGCTTCTGCACCATCTCTTCGCCTTCGATCATAACGATGCAGCAGTAGGGGAGAGCAGCCTTGGCAACCGCCTCGGGCACGATCTCGTAGCTGCCGATCAGAGCGGCGGTCTCATCCACGTTCTCGTTGGCATACTGCACGGAAGCAGCATAAGCATCCATAAAAGCATTCACAGCTTCGGGATTGTTCTGAACAAACTCGGTGCGGGCGACCACAACGCCGGTCAGCAGGGCGCTGGGGTTCTCCTTACCCTCCTGTACATCGGCCCAGAGCTGGTTCAGATCCAGCGCGATGCGCACGCCGGGAGCCTTGGTCATGGCGGTGGTCACGAAGGGCTGGGGCAGCAGGGCAACGGCGTTGTCATCGTTCAGCAGAGCATTGAGGCACTCGGTGTGCTCCTTGCTGAAGACGATGTTCACATCGTTCACGGGATCGATGCCGCTCTCCTTGAGGATGTAGTTGAGGGCATACTCGGGGGTTGCGCCCTGACCGGCAGAGTAGATGGTCTTGCCCTTCAGGTCGGCAACAGACTGCACGGTCTCGCCGTTTTCGATGATGTACAGCACGCCCAGCGTGTTGATGGCCAGCACCTGTACCTTGCCCTGGGTTTTGTTATAAAGGGTGGCAGCCAGATTGGCAGGTACAGCAGCGATCTCCAGCTCGCCCTGGATCAGCTTGGGAGCGATCTCGTCAGCGGCTGCGGCAATGGTGAAATTCCAATTGGCGCCGGCGTCGTCGCTCATCATCTTGACCATACCCATGGCGGTGGGACCTTTCAGGGCAGCCACATCGGCCACAGGTTCGGCAGCGGCAAAGGTGTACAGAGACAGGGTAAGTACCAGCGTAAGCAAAACAGCAATGATCTTTTTCATTGATTATCATCCTTTCTTTTCTTTGGAGGCAGTCAGCGCACTTTTTACCTGCACGCCGGGCAGATTGCCCAGTTTGCCGGTCAAAGCGCCCAACTCGTCGTTTCCGCCCCGTACGATCAGCCCGATAACGGCTTCGCCGCTGTCCTGATCCGGGATCCCCATCCGCCCGCGAACAATGTGGGCATACTGGCTGATGATCCGGTTCACGCTTTCGGAAACCGTGCGGTCGTGGATCACAATACCGACAAATCCTAACCTCTCTTCCATCGTACCCAAATCCTCCCTTGGTGAAACCAAAAAATCTCCGAAGAGCACAACAGGGGTTGCGTCTACGGAGACAGAGTTTGCAGCATAAATGCGCCTCCTTCCTCATCTTGGGCGAAGGAAAACATTTTCCCGCACCCGCAACCCGGAGATATGATGCGCTCAGCCCCCTGGGCTTCACGTTGCCGCTTGGCTTTGGCGGCTGAGCGCAATGGTTGTCATCTGTTATTCTACCTGAGCATCCTTCAGCATGTCAAGAGCAACACGGTAGGCTTCGTTCAGCTGTACGTCGGTCAGGTCGCCGATCTCGAAGAACATGCTCTTCTGTTCCTCGGGCATTTCCACCACCACATCGGGGGTGATGCCGATCTTGTGCACTTCGTTGCCGTTGGGGGTGTAGTACTGGGCTACGGTCAGCTGCATGCCTGCGCCTTCCTCACCAACGGGCAGTACGTACTGCACAACGCCCTTGCCGTAGGTCTGCACGCCCACGATGGTGGCGCGGTCGCGATCCTGCAGCGCGCCGGAAAGGATCTCGCTGGCAGAAGCGGAATTCTCGTTTACCAGCACCACCATGGGTATGGTATCGGCGCCCTTCTTGGAGGAATAGGTCTCGCCGCTGCCGTCCCGGTACTGGAGGGTGGCGATAACACCTTCGTCCAGGAAGATGTCGCCGATCTTTACGGCATCATCCACCCAACCGCCGGGGTTGTCGCGCAGGTCGAGGATCAGCGCCTTTGCGCCGGACTGGAGCAGCTTGTCGTAGTGCTGCTTGAAGGCAGCGCTGCAATCGCCGCTGAATTCGTAGAGGGAAAGGTAGCCCACATCGCCCTCCAGCATGATGGAGTTGACCCAGTTGACATGTACCGTCTGGCGGGTAACAACAAAATCCAGCAGCTGGTCGCCGCGCATCACCTGAATATTGACCGGCTTGCCGATCTCGCCGCGCATGATGTCAACGGCATCCTGCATGGTGTAGGCATCCACGTCGATATCTTCCACCTTGGTCAGAATATCGCCTTTGAGCAGACCCACCTCCATGGCGGGGCTGTCGAGGAAAACGCGGCTGATGGTGCAGATGCCGGTAACATAGTTGCCCATGATTTGGATACCGATACCGGCATATTCGCCCTTATCCTCTTCGTACATGGCGGCGTAGTCTTCCGGGGTGTAGTAATAGGTGTAGGGATCGTCCAGCCCGTAGAGCAGACCGGTGCATGCACCATCCATCATCGCCTGCTTGTCCGGCTCCTGATAGTAATACATATCCACGATCTCCATCATCTCGGCCAGCTGCTTGTACTCCTGCAAAAGGTCGTACTCTTCCCGGGAGATGGTCACCGTATCGCCGCTGGCGCCTCCAAACATGCCGGATACCACCTCGCTCAGCTCGGTGGGCAGCAGGGAACAGCTGGTCAGCATCAGCATTACGCAGAGGATGAGCATCAGCATCTTGGTCAGAAGCTTGGGGGTATGATTCATATACAGATTACCTCGCTTTATATTATTCGATCGGGCTGGGCTTTTCTTTTCCGCATTTGCCCAGCTCGTTTAAGATCTTGAAGGTGACTGCATCGTCGAAATGGCGCAGATCCAGGCCCGTAAGACGCTGCACCTTATCCAGACGGTAAACCAGCGTGTTGCGGTGGATGAAAAGCTGCCTGGCGGTATCGGAAAGGTTCAGATCCTTGCGGAAGAACATATCGATGGTCTGCAGCATTTCCTCGTTGAAGAGTTTGTTGGTTCTTCTGTTGAACAGCAGGGAATGGAAGTGTTGGCAATCCTCCTGGGGAATGCCCATCAGGAAGCGTTCCAGCAGCAGCCGGCTGTAAATGTAGATGTGCTCTTCCGGCTGGAACAGATAGCCGACCTCCAGGGCGTGCTTGGCTTCGGCATAGCTTTCCCCAAGCTGCATCAGGGTATTCTTTTCCTCGCCGATGCCGACCAGCAGATCCAGCCCGGCTTCCTCCAGAACCGTTTCACGTACGGCCTGTGCGTACTGGTTCAGATCTTCCAGACCGTCAACCCCCTGCATATCCTTGATCAGGGCTGCGCTGGTGTGGTTCATTTCGATCAACACATCGGTATCGGACAGGGGCATCAATTCGCCGAGAATGGTGTACGCGCTTTTCTGGGGGGATTCGAAGCGGAACAGCAGAACACTGCGCTTCATATCCACAACGATCTGGTGCTCGCTTACATGGCTGCCGATCTCCATGCTGCTCAGTTCCTGGCGCAGCACCCGGCGGTATACATCGGAAAAGCCGGAGATGGAATAGCTGCTTTTGAGCATGGACATCAGCATGGCGTCGGTCACGGTAAGCAGATCCTCCACGCTGGTGCCGGTGGATTCTGTTACCAGATACAGCGGGGGATTCATATCCAGACCGCGGCAAAGGTAACGCCCGACCCTGTGGTTGATGCCGGGAGAAAGCACCGTATCGGGCAATGCAAAAGCGTTGCCGCCCTCCGGTACAATACATTGACCGGATGCTTCCACCAGCCTCAGGGGAATGCTGAGGTTTTCAAACACTTTGGTAATCTTGCGGATGTGGCGTTTCTCAATAAACAAGGCCGGATCTCCTCTCGTGCCGCTTCTGGTACGGCTGTATACATTATAGCATAAGAAACGTTATGTGCAAAGGAATTTCACTATTTTACAATTTCGCCATATTGCCGTACCCGACTACCGCCGGTGTCGGGAAAAAGAAAATGCAGCGATTTTGAAAAAAGGGATTGACGAAACATAACAACTGTGCTAAAATAATCAACGCTGGTTCCAACGAGGAGAGATGGCCGAGCGGTTGATGGCGCTGGTCTTGAAAACCAGTGATACCGAAAGGTACCGGGGGTTCGAATCCCTCTCTCTCCGCCAGCTTCTTTCAGAAGCAAGGGCATACAGGCCGTCCACATGGAGAAGTACCCAAGTGGCCGAAGGGGCTCCCCTGCTAAGGGAGTAGTGTGCGAAAGTGCAGCGAGGGTTCAAATCCCTCCTTCTCCGCCAAAACAACCGTGACAGAAGTTGCGGTTGTTTCTTTTTTATCTATGGGGGAGTGAAAACGTGAAACTGAACAGGAGTATGCATGCATTGCTGTCGCAGGTGGAAAACGAAACCATTCCCTGCGTTTTGAACGCCGATTATGCCATTACCGAATATCGGGATCCGCAAGACCGCCCCTATTGGCTTGTGGGCAGCAAGAAGCCGCTGCCGGTATCCGGAACGACCAATCTTTCGTGGCTGGAATGGGATCATAACGAAGTATACCTGTCCCTCCGGGAGACAGGCAGTGTTGCCGCTTTACTGAAACATATGCTAGGCATCCTTCGCTTCTGGGAGGACGAGATGAAGCAGAACGCACCGGACGTTTCGTTCTGCATGATAGCATCGTATGACTACGGCGAGCCGGACGAAGAGGACGGCGTGGAGCCATCGGTCACCCTTCGCTTTTGGGCAGACCGTGGGGATCCGTCTGTTGCCGATACTGAGAATCCGGAGCACTATGCACAGCCTGTATTGGTACACTATGTCAGCAAAGCTGCGCAGAGAAATTGAAAAAAGTTCACTTGTTCCAAAGGAAAGAACATGCTATCATAATGCTATCCTCCCTGTACGGGATCAAGCAAAGGAGACACATATGCACGTATCCGAAAACATCCGTTATATCGGCGTAAACGACCACGATATCGACCTGTTCGAAGGCCAGTACATTGTGCCCAACGGCATGGCCTATAATTCCTACCTGATTCTTGATGGCAAGACTTGTGTTATGGACACCGTAGACAGCCGCTTCTGCGACGAATGGATGGCCAAGCTGCAGGAACAGCTTGCAGACCGCCCGCTGGATTATCTGGTGGTGCAGCATATGGAGCCCGACCATTCCGGCAGCGTTGCCAAGCTGCTGGCTGCCTATCCTCAGACAACGGTGGTGGCCTCTGCCAAGGCTTTTACCATGATGAACCAGTTTTTCGGTGAAGAGTATGCCGATCGCCGCATCGTAGCCGCAGAGGGCAGCACGCTGGATCTGGGCAGCCATACCCTTACCTTTGTGACCGCTCCCATGGTGCACTGGCCCGAAGTGCTGGTCACCTACGAAAGCAGCGAGAAGGTGCTCTTCTCTGCCGATGCTTTTGGCAAGTTCGGTGCGCTGGATGCAGAAGAGGACTGGGCCTGTGAAGCCCGCCGCTACTATTTCGGCATTGTGGGCAAGTATGGCGCACAGGCACAGGCGCTGCTCAAGAAGGCTGCCGGGCTGGATATTCAGACCATCTGCCCCCTCCACGGCCCCGTACTGAAGGAGGATCTGGGCTACTACATCGGCAAATACCAGCTTTGGACCACCTATACCCCCGAAGACGAGGGCGTTACCGTTGCCTATGCCTCGATCTACGGGCATACTGCTGCGGCTGCTCAGCTGCTGGCAGAAGAACTGGAAAAGCTGGGCGTAAAGGTTGCCCTGCATGATCTGGCACGCTGCGATCAGGCAGAAACCGTGGAAGATGCCTTCCGCTACCCCAAGCTGGTACTGGCTGCATCCACCTACAACAACGATGTGTTCCCCTTCATGAAGACCTTTATCCATCACCTGACCGAACGCAACTACCAGAGCCGCACCGTTGCCCTCATCGAGAACGGCACCTGGGCGCCCAATGCCGCCAAGGTGATGCGCGGCATGCTGGAAGGCTGCAAGAACCTGACCGTGCTGGAGGATGTGGTCACCATCCGCTCTGCCATGAATGCAGAGAACCGGGAAGCCATTGCAAAGCTGGCACAGCAGCTGGCATAAGCCTGTTGAACCGAAAAAGCCCCTGTATTCCCTCCGGTGCCGGAAGGGAATGCAGGGGCTTTCTGTTTGCTGATAAGAGTGGGGGAGAGGAAATGAATCAGCCCCGGAGGCGCTTTCGCAACCTCCGGGGCCTTTTCATTTGCTATTGCTTATTCACCTTTCGGTGAGTAAACCTTTGCGAAACGTTTCAACCGTCAATTACTTGTTGTTGAAGGTGTCGCAAGCGGCCTGCCAAGCGGGCATACCGGCATCGATCAGGGAAGCGACGTCGCCGCCGGCCAGACCCCACAGGAGGCTGGCGCCGAGGATATCGTTCTGGGTGCCGAGGTAAACGACCTTGTTGTCAACGGCGTGAGAGCCTTCACGCAGCATGGCGTAGGTTTCGTCTACAGCGCGCTCGTCGGTGTAGTTGTACTTGTTGCCGATCCAAGCATCTTCATCGTCGTAGCCGGGGGTGGGGTTGGTCCACAGATCGTAGAAGAAAGCGATCAGCTTGATCTGGTCCTCGGTGTAAACAGCGGGGATCAGAGTGGTGTTCTCAGAAGCAACGTGCAGGTAGTTGCCGCCTTCGACGGGCACGGGGAAAGCAACGCAGCCCCACTCGTCTTCCATGTCGGCCATTTCGCTGTTGTCATTGTAGCCGCCGTAGGTCTGGTATACGTAGAAAGCAAACTGGCCTTCCTTCCAAGCCTGCTTGTACCAATCCCAGTTGGCGCCTTCGGGAGTGTGCATCCAGTAGTTGGCCTGGATGGTCTTGCCCCAGTTGAGAGCCTCAACGGTCTCGTTGCTGTTCATGGTGGGCTGCAGCTTGCCTTCGGCGTCGAAGTCGAAGAAGGTGCCGCCGTTGGCAAAGGTAGCCAGGACGTACATGTCATCGCCGGAACCGGAGATGCCCCACTTGTCGATGGCGCCATCGTTGTCGGTGTCCAGGGTGGTCTTCTTCAGAAGATCTTCCAGAGCGGCCCAAGTCCAGGTGCCGTTAGCCTGCATGTCATAGATGGTGTTCCAATCGATGTTGGCTTCTTCCAGAAGGCGCTTGTTGAAGTAGATGCAGCCACGGGGCTCGGTAGCACCGGTGGAGACGCCGTAGGTGGCATCGCCGATCTTCCAAGCGTTCAGGGTGAAGTCGTTCCACTTCTCAGCGGAGAAATCGTAGTCGCCCCAAGAGGCGGCAACGCCGTTGGAAACCAGGGAGCCAACCTTACCGGGCTCGATGATGTAAGCGCGGAGGCTGCCATCGGGAGCGGAGGTGAAGTTGATCATTTCTTCGGCGCAGGTGCCCCAGTCGCCGCCCTGCTTCTGCTCTACCTTAACATTGTAGGTAGCTTCGATCCAGTCGCGGTAGTCGTACTGAGCCTGCTGCTCTTCGGTGGGTTCTTCGGCGCGGGCGCCGTCGCCAGACCAGTAGTCGTAGATGGTGATGGTCAGGGGCTCAGCCTGAATCATCTCGGGAACGATCTCGGGGTAACCTTCGGGTACTTCAGCCAGAGCCATAACGCTGCAGGACAGCATCATGACGGCCAGAAGCAGAGCAACCAGTTTCTTCATGATAAGTTCCTCCTTTTTATTTCTATATGGGTGCTTGTAAGAAACACAGGCGCGCCATACAGTTTCAATGGAATTTTTGCCTTATCGGCAGGTGATGGGAACATTATACATCATAATTGTCCCTGTTGCAAGATGCTAATTGTATCAATTGTGCATCTTTATGCTTACTCCTTGCTGCCGGTCATGACCAGAGACTTAACGAAAGTCTTCTGAGTGAAGCAGTACAGGATGATCAGCGGTACGCAGCAGATGAGCACGCCGATGGCAATCAGCTGCTGCTGGCGGCCGTTGGGCACGATCACGGCCTGACCAGCGCCTTCCGCAAAGTAGCGGCTCATACGGCTGACGATGGAGCTGAGCTGGTTGGAGTAGATGGAATAGGTGCTCAGGAAGTTTCTGGTGTAGAAAACATCGGTCCACTGCCATACGAAGCTGAACAGGAAGCAGCTGGCGATGGTGGGAACAGCGTCGGGCAGCATGATGCGGGCGAAGGTGTGCATCGTGCCGCAGCCGTCAACGAAAGCAGCCTCTTCCAGACTCTTGGGCACGCCCACAAAGTACTGGCGAAGGATGTAGATGTACAAACCGTTCTTCAGACCCATGCAGGTAAGGCTCATCAGCGCATAGGGGAGGATCGAGGTTCTCAGGTTGACGGTCTTGCCTGTTGTCGCCTTGAAGATGCCCAGAATATCGAAGTTGGCAAAGCTCATGTACAGCGATGTCTGGATGGTCTGGGGCGGAACGATGATCAGCATGACCACGCAGGCGAACCAGAACTTCTTCAGCGGGAACTCGAAGCGGGCGAAGCCGTAGGATACCAGCGTGCAGCTGACGACCTGCAGCACCGACACCAGCAGCGAGGTCCACAGGGTGTTGATCATGGACTTGGGCATATCCGTCAGCTCGCCAACGATACGGTAGTTGTCCAGCGTAACGTGGCGGGGCACCAGCACGATGGTGCTGTCATACAGGTCGCTTTCCACCATGAAGCCGGTGGAGAAACGTACCAGCATGGGCTGGATGATCATGAAGCACAGACCGAACATCAGCAGGGCGCGGGCAACGGATACGATGGTCTTGGAGACCTTCCGGCGCAGCAGATAGCCGCCGCTGCGGCGGTTTCTTTCCCAGAAGCTGGGCTGGGTTCCCATATGAACCGTCTTATTCATATGCCTTCACCGCCTTCGAGATAATGAACGAACTGATGCCAATAAAGGCAAGAGCGATGCCGAAGTACATCCAGCTCATAGCAGAGGAGATACCGAACTTGAAGTCCTGATAGGTGACCTGGTAGATCAGCTCCATCACGCGGTTATCGTTCTTCATGAAGAAGTCGATAATGGTGTAGATGCAGTTGACCAGCAGCAGGGGGCTGACCATGGGGAAGGTGATCTTCCAGAAGCTTTCCCAGGCAGAGCAGCCTTCCACGTCTGCCGCCTCATACAGGGAGGGGGAGATGGACTGCAGACCGCTCAGGAAAACGATGATCTGGATACCGCTCGCCATAACGATGTCGTAGATGGAGTCGATCATGGTGAAAACCACTTCGAACACCGAACCGCCGACGCCGGAAAGGGAGAGCAGATCCTGCAGGGTGGTGGAAAGGTCAACGCCCGATTCGCTGAGGGCTTCGGCGGTACCGGCCATCATGTCGTAGAACTCGTTCTGGTGCTCGATGCCGGGCAGAACGCCGCTGGAGAGGATAACCGGCAGGAAGAAGATGGCACGGCACAGGGTGCGGCCCTTGAATTCCTGGTTCAGAATAACGGCAACAACAAAGCTCACGACCAGGGTAGCAATGGTGTTGATGGCCATCTGACCGACTTCTTCCACCAGGTACTTGTTGTACTCGGGGTCAACGGTCAAGGCGTGCTTGTAGTTGTTCAGACCAACGTAGGTCTGTTCGTAGCCCTGTCCGGGTACCAGCACAACGTCGTTAAAGCTCATAATGAAGCTTTCCACCATCGGCTTTGCCATAAAGAGCAGGAAGCCGATAATGAAGGGGAGGATGAACAGGGTACCGGTGCGGGCATTGCGGGCCTTCATGGTGCGGTAGATGCTGTTTCCGGGAATGTAGGTCTGCACACCTTCTACCAGCGGGCTGTACCAATGCTCGTTGATTGCCTTTACACGCTTGCTCATTCAGCGGTCCCCCTTTCCACAGTATAGTCGCGTGCAGGAATGTTCACGCCATCCACGCGGCGCATCTGCTCGCTGTAGTTTACATAGACCTTGGAACCGTCCTCGTAGGTGGTCACGGCAACGCCGCTGGGGCGCAGCTCGTGGTCTACGATCTTCTGCTGGTTCAGACCTTCCATTTCCGTCTGGTAACGGGCAATGGTCTCGATGGCTTCTTCCTTCCAGCTGCCGTAGTAAGCAGCGTAGTAGCCGGAATGCAGGGTATCCTGCAGGATCTTGGTATCCTCGGCCATGAAGGTGTAGTTGAGACCTGCGCCGCTTTCCACGCACTGCAGGAACTGCTCCACAGAATCGCTGGCCAGATTGATGGGCTCGCCGGTGTAATCCTTCAGGCCATGCAGAGCGATGGGGTAGAAGGGCACGTTCTGGTCGAGCAGGGAGTAGGAAAGACCGGTCATGTCCATGTCGGTGATCAGGTCGGCGTAGGGGAGGGCATAATCGTTACCGATACGGATCACGACTTCCTGTCCGGCAGCCTTGGCTTCCTTCATGGTTTCGATGTTCATGGCCTTGGTCTCTTCGCGGGTGGTCAGGTCCTTGGGGTTGTAGTCTGCGCTCAGCAGATAGCCGATATCGCGGAAGGCAACGCCCTCGGCGCCCAGTTCCTTCAGCTTGTTGATCAGGTTGGAAGCATTCTCCTTGGCGTACTCGGGGCGCACCAGATAGAAGGGATCCAGCCAGTCGGAGGTCTGGTAGGTGATAATGTCGTAGGGCAGGATCTTTACCTGCTCGCGGGTGGTGTAGCGGGCAGCATCGATGAAGCCCACAAAGCCCTGCAGAATGCCGCTGTCGTAAGCGAAGCAGTTGATGCCGTCAAAGGAGAGACCAACGCCGTTTTCCTTGGCGGTAGCGATCAGCTTCTTCATGCCGGCTTCGCCGCCGATCTCCTTGGCGACCTTCACGCTGGTCAGCACCCGCTGGGTGATGCCGCGGTTGGCCCAGCCGCTGTAGCGTACGTGCAGGTTTTCGATGCCGCTGTCCTTCAGATCGGCGATCATCTGCTCTGCCTGTGCAAAGCTGGTGGTGGAAACCACAGAGTCGATGGGCAGACCGAACTTTTCAACGGTCTTGTCGATGGCGCCCACCATCTCCACGCTTACGGGCATCTGCTCGGAAGCAGCAGCCTCTGCAAGCTCGGGGTTGTGCTGGCGCAGGTAATCGCCATAAGCGTTTGCCATGGCAACATAGCTGTCCTCAGCCAGGAAACGGTAGCGCTGGATCACCGTATCATCGGGGATGTCCTGCTCGTACATGTACACCAGCTGTGCCGTTTTGTTGGAAACGTTGTACTGGTCGCTGTGCAGTACATTGTGCTTGGCAGACAGGTAGTTGTAGCTGTTGTAGCGACCGCTGATATCGGCCATCACGCCGCCGTAGGAGGTAGCGCCCTCCATGATGCACAGGAAGGAGCCGCCGTTCTTGATCATGCCGAAGACAGGGAAGTTGATCCGGGTCTCGCTGACCAGCTCGTTGCGGCGGGTCGCGTAGTCCCAGCCGTACAGGTTGGCATAATAAGCGTTCTGGTTCAGCTTGCCGCTGTTGAACTTGATCAGTGCGCCGCTGCCTTCGGGAACGAACATGTAGCCTTCGTCCTCAGTACCGGCTGCGCCGAACATGGGCAGGGGGTTGATGTAGGTGATGGGGTAGTCTTCCTTGTAGCGGATATCCTTGTAGGGGATCTCCACAACCAGGTCGTTGCCATCCAGGCGGTAGATCATGCTTACGTTGAAAACGGCAGCAGAGCTTTCCTTGGTACCGGCAACCAGCTGCTGGTCGATGTCGTAATCTTCCTGCGTATAGCCGGCTTCGGCCCAGTAGCCTTCGATCTTGGCCTTATTGCCCTCTGAAGTGTCGGACTTGAGGATGTACAGCGCCTGATTGACCACTTCGGGGTACATGGCGATGATCTCGTCCTTGTTCTTCTTGGAGTCCAGCTTTTCGGGCTCGTAGAGGGTGTAGTTGCTGGTCAGCTTCTTCTGGGTGGACTTTTTCATTTCACCCTTGAAGACATCGAAGCGTTCCTTGGTGATGGCGGTGGGGATCAGGTAGACCTTTTCGATCTTACCAATGGCATAGTCCACACGCACGGAACCGTCTTCCTGCTGGGCAACGGTGTAGGTACCGTTCTCGATGGAGAACTTGTAGTTGTTCATATCCACGGGACCGGTGGTGGTGGCGTAGGTCAGGTTCAGCGTGGTCTGCAGCATCTCTTTGTTGGCTGCCATGGCCAGCGGATCGGCTGCCGGGTCGGCGGGATTGGAGAGCCATTCCTGACCGTTGGCCTTGTTGGTTACCTTGAAGTAGGTGGTCTTGGGATCCATTTCGAACAACAGGGCGTCGTTTTCCATGGTGATGGGCGTTTCGTCGCCATCATAGTAGGCTACCACAGGGGCGGGAATGTCGCGGGGCACTTCGGGGGCGTAGAGGGGAATACCCACAAACACCACCAGTGCGGTAAGGGCAGCCAGTACGATGAGCCAAGGAAGCAAGCGCCAAATGAAGCTTTTCTTTTTCATTCTCTTCTTCCCTCCTTAATACAAACGGAATGCGATCTCTCTGTAAAGGGAGATGAAGTAGCTCAGGGCATCGCTCAGCAGGCTCAGGAACACCAGCAGCAGGAACAGGATGATCAGCAGACCCACCACAGTGGCGATCAGGAAGATGATGGTCTTGCCGGGGCCGTAGTCGTGCACCTGCATCAGGCCGATGAACACCAGCCCCACGCACCACACGATAGAGATCATCAGAAGTACCTCGTAGAAGGCGGCCTCATCGAAAGCGATGATGTTGGAAACGAAGATCAGCGGCAGATGGACCAGGGTGTAGGGCACCAGCGCATAGCACATAGCCATGTAGATGTCCGAGAAGCGTCCCTTACCGTCGAACAGGGTGGTCAGGCTCCAGTTGGCCAGACACAGGATCAGGAAGGGGAACAGCAGGGAAGCCATCTGCTCGAAGATGTTGATGTACTGCAGCGGAGCGTTGATGAACTGGAAGTTGGTGAACATCAGCTCCAACACGCGGGTGATCAGGAACAGCGCCAGCCAGGTGGTGGCAGCTGCCAGAGTGCCGCGCTTTTCGTGGGTCAGATCCCAGAAGCCGTCAAAGGGATGGAAAATTACGTGGAAGGCGTACTTCATGGAATCAACGTACTTGTTCCACTTTTCCTTGCGGGGGCTCAGCGGCTTACTTTCCAACCTTGCTGCGCTCATAGATTTCCACCTCCATTTTCATTTTCTTGATCTGCCGGATGATCAGCGGAACGATCATAACGATCGCCAGCACGATAACCACCCAACCGATGTTTTCTTCCACCCAGATCTTACGCCACTGGCGGAAGGCGCGACCGTAATTGTCGCGGTCGTTTGCCATTTCGAAGTACTCCATCGCCTCTTCGAACTTGTCCTGCCGCATCAGGCTGCGGCCGATGCCGATAAAGGCCAGGTTGTAGTTGGCGTTGTGCTTGAGCACTTCCTCCCACAGCACGGCAGAACCATCATAGTCGCCGGTCAGGTATTTGTCGCAGGCATCGTAGATCAGGTTGCCGTACTCGGTGGGGGTGAAGATGGTAATGTCCGCTTCGTTCTGGTCCAGAACGATCAGGTCGCGGCCCATATGCTCAAGGGAGATGGCTGAGTTGAAGGTGTCTTCGGTATTGCCGACGCTGCCGAAGGCCCACAGCATGATGCCCTGGCTGTCGTAGCCAAAGAGGCGGCCGCGGGTGCGGTCAAGGGCAACGTAGATGTCGTTCTCCATGACGGTGATATCCATCATCTTGGAGGGACCCTTATCCACGGTGCCTTCCACCCAGTACAATTCGCCGATGGGGGGATAGCGGTCGTTCTTGATGAGGATGTCGTTGCCGATGCCGTTGAGACGGCGGATGGGCATGGCGTTGTCCCAAAGCAGATCGTACTCATCAAAGGAGATGTTGGTAGCGTAGATGAAGGAGTCTTCGTCCATGTAGATGTTGCAGTACTCAGTGGGAACGAAAGCTTCCTGCTGGGCGCGCTGCTCCTTGGTGGTGAAGAATTCCTTCCAGATGTACTCTGCGAAGTTGTAAACGACCTTGTTGGCGCCGATGAAGCCGGTGAAGGTACCGTCTGCTTCGAACTTGACCAGACCCTTGTTTACGTTGGTGGCCAGGCAGAACACGCGGCCGGAAACGTCTACCACCAGCTTGTTGGGCAGGAAGTTGAGGCTCTGGTCGAAGGTGCTGTCGGTGGGCTTGGTAAAGGATTGGATGAAGTTGAGGTCCTTATCGGCCTTCAGCACGCGCTGGTTATTGGTATCGCAGATGTAGAGGGTACCCTCGGCATCGACGTATACGTCGTTGGGAGTGTTCAGGGTAGCGGGTTCTGCGCCCTGGATGGTATCGATAACGCGTACCAGCTCGAAGCTGTTGGCGGTGCGCTCCAGCTGCAGAATACGGTTGTTGCCGGTATCGCAGACGTAGAGCTGATCGCCCTGTACAAAGAGGCTCTGGGGCTTGCGCATGGGCACATCCAGCCCCAGCTCGACGTTGAATACTACATCCTGTACGCGGTAGGCATCGGGGGATTCGCGAACATCTCCCCAATAGTCGTAGTTATAGGTATACGAGCTGGGATAGCCGTCGTCCGCAGCATAGGCGGCGGTAACGCCGGCAAGCAGCATAAGGATCATGAGCAGAGCTGCAAGCCTGTGCATGATTTTCACGGTCTTTCACCCTCCTGTTCTGATTAGTGTGGAAACCAATGTCGTAATCCGGGGGAAATCAGTCCTTGATACCGGAGCTTGCCATGGTTTCGAGAATCTGGCTCTGGCTCAGAACGAAGATGATGATGGGAACCGCCATAACGACCACGGTAACCGCCGCAGCCTGACCGGTACGGGCAATACCGCCGGCCTGGATCTGCTGCAGGGCGTAGACCAAGGTCTTCTTGGCTTCGGAGTAGATAACGGTGGTAGCGGAGTTGTTCCACAGGCTCTGCACGGAGAAGATGATCACCGTCAGCCAGGCGGGCTTAACGTTGGGCATAACGATGCTCCAGAAGATGCGGAACTCGCCTGCACCGTCGATGTGAGCCGCCTCGATCAGCGCGGTGGGCAGACCCTCCATAAACTGCTTCATCATGAACAGACCGATGGGAGCAGCGAAGGCGGGCAGCAGCAGCGCCCAGTAGGTGTCGATCATCTTCAGCTTGCTCATGATTACGTAGTTGGGGATGCCCGTAACGTAACCGGAGAACATCAGCGCCGTAACAACAATGCTGAAGAAGGTACGGCCGCCGGGGAAATCGTACTTGGCCAGAACGAAAGCCGCCATGGAGGCGATGATCAGATGGCCGAGGGTACCCACGAAGGTGATGAACACGGTGTTGGTCAGGTAGCGGCTGAAGGGAACCCAGCTCTGCCCCATGGTAACCAACAGGTCGGAGAAGTTATCCAGCGTGGGGTGCTGGGGCAGAACCGTCGGCGGGAAGCGGAACAGTTCGTCCAGAGGCTTCAGAGCGGAACCCACTGCGAAGATGAGGGGGAACGCCATGGCGAAGCCCACCAGCGCCAGCATGATGTAGATGCCGATGTCGCCGCCGATGGAACGGTTGGGGTGGCGGCGCTTGATCACGTGCTTTTTGACCTTCTGCACCTTTTCGCCGCGAAGCTCGGCCAGACGGCGCAGCTCTTCGGCGCGGCTGTAGGTCTGCAGGGGCTTGTTGAGCCAGAACTTATCGATGTTGTTGTACACCTTCTGGCCTTCCACCAGGAGGAAGCTGTATTCACTGTCATCCTTCAGCTTGATGGTGACCGTGCTGGACAGCCCGCCGTGGCGGATGTTGTTCATGCTCTTGATCTCGGTGTAGGGGATGGTCAGTACCGCTTCGTTCTTCTTGGTGCAGAAGACGGCCTGCGTCTCGTCGGAAAAGAGGGTACCCTTGATCTTCTTCTTGCCAAGGGTAGCGGTACCGGTGGATTTGATCTTATTGAATTCGCTCATATCAGGTACCTACCTTTTCCAGTGCGGCAGAAATGACTTTCTTGCACAGAATCATAACGAGGAACAGAATGGTGGCGATGGCGGAAGCGTAACCCATTTCAAAACGGCTGAAGCCGTAGTCGAACAAGTGGGTAACGACCGTACGGGCCGCGTAGTCGGTGGAGGGGAAGCCTGCCAGCGCACGGGGCACGTCGCACACGTTGAAAGCGGAGGTGATGCTCATAACAGCACCGAAGAGCAGCATGGGCTTCATGCTGGGCAGGGTGATGTAGTAGAGCTCCTGCCAACGGTTGCGGATGCCATCCACATAACCGGCTTCGTACATGCTCTTATCGATGCCCTGGAAACCGGCTACAAAGCTGAGGAAGCCGGTACCCATGCTCATCCACAGGATAACGATGATCAGCACAGGCATAATGGAAGCGGGATTGGTGAGCCACAGCTGGGGCGCATCAATGAAGCCGAAGTTGAGCAGAATAGAGTTCAGGTAGCCGTAAGCGTCGCCGCGGAAGATGATGGAGAAAACGGTGAACGCGTTACCGGCAATACTGGGGGCATAGAAGATGACCACAGCGACGGCGCGCAGCCACTTGGGCAGCTCGTTGATGAACCATGCGAACATAAACGAGAGGATGTAGCCCACAGGACCGGTAATAACGGCGATAACGAAGGTATTCTTTACAGAGGTAAGGAATACCTCGTCCTGAAGGATCAGGTTGATGTAGTTCTGCAGACCCACGAAGCGGGCGGGCTCCAGAATGTTGTAGTAGGTGAAGCTGTAGAAAATGGAAGTACAGATGGGAAGAATGAAGAAGGTGAAGAACAGGATGGCGTAAGGAGCCAGGAACAGGTAGCACACCTTCATACGCTTGGCCTTGGACAGACCGTAGCCAAGCTTTTCAGACCTCATGGAAAGGTACCGTTTTGCGAAGGAACCGGACTGTACTTGATTCATTTCGTTCCCTCCTCTCCATCAATCGGCAGGTTGAACTCGCGCCGCTTGATCTTGATCTCTTCATTAATAGTGCGGGTGTAGGTGAGCAGGGTCTCACGAGGATCGTCCTTGTCGTTGATGACCTTGCGGATGGCGTTGGTCATGTGACGGGTGGTGGAGTAACCACCGGCGATCTCGGGGAAGCCGCGGGCCCACTTCTGCTGCTCCTTGAGCACCTTCAGCTGGTCGGCAGACCAGGCGAGCTGCTCCAGAGCTTCGGTGTTGGCGGTGGTGTAGCGGGCGGAAGAACCGAGCACGCTCTCCATTTCGCGGCCGAAACGGGTCTGAGCCTCTGCGGACACCCACCACTTCATGAACTCCCACGCATTGCGCTTCATGTTTTCGTCGTCGGTGGCGACCATCATGCAGCAAGCGCCGTTGGCATGTACGGAGCGGTCAATGGTGCCGTCTTCCTTGAGGGTACCGGGGTAGAGGGTGAAATCCCACAGACCGCGGATCTCGGGAGCGGATACCGTCAGCGTGTTGTACAGCGTGTACTGACCAACGCCAACAGGCATTTCGCCGGAACGGAAGCGGCTTACAAAGTCGAATACGGTGGGCAGACCGTAGTCGTTGTAAAGGCTGGTGTAGAACTTGAAGGCGGCAACACCGGCTTCGCTGTCGATAACGGTGCGCTGCTTGTCGGGGCTGTAGATCGCGCCGCCGTTCTGGTAGATCAGCGCGTTGAAGCCGGACATATCAACATTGCTGATATCCGGGAAGGGAATGCCCACGGACATGTTGTTGCCCTGGATGGTGGGCAGGATGGCGATGATGTCTTCCCAGGTCTGGGGCACTTCCAGACCAAGCTCTTCCAGAACGTCTTCGCGGTAGAACAGTACGGAGAAGATCTGGGTCTCGGGCAGACCGTACACACCTGCATGGGTGCCGTTGTCATAGGTGAGAGGCTCGATGGCGCTGGCATAGAAGGGCTTGATCACTTCTTCGAAGTCTTCGAACTGGGTCAGGTCCTCAACAGCGTTACGCATGGCGTAGTTAACGGCGAACCAGCCGTCAACGGTCAGGATCACGTCGGGGCCGTTGCCTGCCATAACAGCGTTCAGAATGGCGTCGGCAGCAACCAGCTTAACGTTTACCTTGATGCCGGTTGCAGGCGTGAAGCTGTCATCCACCATGGTCTTGAGCACGGTGCTCTGGTCGCGGCCGGCTACCAGCCAGACCTCGATCAGGTCGTCGGCATCCTCGCTGTAAACATCGCCCAGCGCGTTGTAGTCTACAAAGTAGGAAGCAACGCAGGCGCGGACTTCGTGAGCGGTGCGGGCGAAGAAACCATCATTATATTTAGGAAGCTTCGCGTTCTCGCCGCTGATGATGATCAGGTCAACATCCAGCTTGGTCTCGGCCATGTTCTGCATGGCGGTACCCAGACTGGTAATATTGTCCTTGAAGTTGGAGAAGGACTGGGTGATGCGCTCGTTGCGCTCGAGGAACTGCTCCAGCTGTACTGCCAGCGTCTGGGCAACCGCGATGCGGTCGCTCTTCTGACCGGTCAGGTTAACGGTATCGTCCACCAGCTTGTACAGGCGCTTGGCTTCCAGATCCATGGCCTCGATCACTTCGGGGTAAACCTTGGCCAGATTGTAATCGCGGAAACGGTCGGGGCTTACGCCGGTAAGTACCAGAATCTTGCGGTAGATCTGATTGAGACGGAAGATGCTGGCTTCCATATCCTTCAGAATGCCGCCCATGGCGCCCAGCGTGGCCTCAAGACGTACGGAGTGCTTGCCGGCCTTCAGGAAGAAGCGGTAGGGCACGCCGTTTTCGTCCGCCAGGGTATGCATCTTCCAGGCGGTGTCATAGGCGAAGGAGATCTCGGTCAGATCTTCGAAGGGGATCTCGCCGTCCAGGTACAGGGCACGGCAGGAAAGTGCGCCGCGCTGGTAGGTCTGGCGGGCCTTGACGGTGATGTTGTAGTAGCCGTCCTCAGGCACTTCGAAGTCCCACTCGATCCACTGACCGGCGTTGTTCCACGGGTCGCCGCCGATGTAGTTGAACACGGTCTTGCTGACATCGTAGGGCTCCGTGGCAGGAGACGCATGGTCGTAGCGGGGGTACAGGGAGGGGGAGGAGCGCAGGTCTGCAGCCTCGCCCTGCAGGGTGCAGGACCAGCTCTTGGCCTCTTCGCTCATTTCCACCTGAGGCTGTGCAGCGGTGTATGCAGCATAGTCCTGATGGGGCTTTACCGGCACCAGCTTGATGGAACGAAGAATGACGGGTTCGTTCACAGCCTCCAGCGAGAGGGTGTTCTCGCCGGCCTGGAAATAGAACTGGTAGGGATCGATGGTGTAGCCCATGTCGTCGACACAGTAGGCCTGCTGCCAGTCGAAACGCTCTACCTGAGAGGGACGGATGTGGTTGCCCTGGTTATCCTTACGGAAGGAACCGTCTTCCGCAAAGTCGGAGGGATCATCCGTCCACAGGCGCGAAAAGCGCAGTGTAGCCGCACCGGCGAAAGGAAGCTCGCCGTTGATGTACACTGCACGTTCAATATCCACGCCGCGGGAATCAACAGTTTTGTAGTCCAGAAGGATGTTGTACATACCTTCTTCGGGTACGGTCACCTTCCAGGTGGTGTAGTTGGTGTCGGCGGTGTAGACGCAGTCTGCGCCGTCCACCTGCTGCACCTCACCATCGCCCTCGAAGGCAGTCAGGTCCAGTTCCACAGTTTCTGCGCCGATCTTCTTGTCTGCGTGTGCAGCAAGATAGACGTCGTAGGTATCGTTGCGCCCAATGCCTTCAACGTCGGTGGACAGATCCACGCCAGCATACTTGGCCTGGAAATTGGTCGCACCCGGAGAAAGCAAAAGAAGCACAGCAATGACAACTACTGCGCAAATGATGCCGATCAGTACGCCCCGTGTTTTTTTACCCATGAAGCATTCTCTCCCGGTTTGCCGCAACGGAATACGGCATTTTTTGACTCTTTTCTTCCGTTTGAACACGGAAAAAAAGATTGCAAAAAACGAAGGATCGGTAAAGATTCGGTTTAATCGATACCAATTCAGACATTCGTTTTGCAACGATGATATGAATTATACCTTATTCTTTATTTCTCTGTCAACCTTGACAGAATTATGTATATGGTTTTGCCATGGTTGCACAAATCGCCCGAATACATGGAAAAGTAAAGGAATTACCTAACCGGTTAGCTTAACAGATGCCGTCTCATAAAAATTCGTGAAGAAAATTTAAAAAATTCAGCGGTTTTTTAATAGAAAAATCTTGATGAAAGGAGGAAATACAAACGTTTGCGCAATGTTATCGGTTCTTGAACCCCGTAATAGGGCGCAGTGGATTGTTTGTATGATATGCATTCTGTGGATCCACCCAGAATCTGCTCAAAATTTGCGCTTGATGTTTGTTTGTTGCTTGATACACAAACGCCGATATGATACAATATTCAGCGAACAAATGCGAAAAACGATTATTTGTACGAAAGCGACAGACAGGGAGGCATCTCTATGAAAAGACAAAATTTAATTACTGCAAAAGAACGCAGCATGTTTGAATCGGGCTACAGAGTGATGCACGGTTCCCAGGAATTTGTCACTTTCTGGGAAGATATGAGCTTCCGTGTCTGGTATGAAACCGTACCTGATTACTACAGCGAGCATTTCCACACGTCGGTGGAGGTCGTTCTTCCCCACGAGGGAGAATGCCATTGCACCATTGGCGATACCATCTATTGTGTGGGCAGCGACGAAGTATTGTTCATCCCCTCCGATGTTTCCCATTCTCTCAGCATGCCCAAGGACAGCGTACGCAACCTGATCCTGTTTGATCCGGCATGCCTGATGAGCATCCGCGGCATTGCCTCCATCCGTTCCATGATGGAAGCTCCGCTCTATCTGAAGAAGGATGATCCTGTAACCGGGCAGGTGCGGTATATGCTCTTTGAGCTGATCCGGGACTATTACGAGCATAAGCCGCTCAGCAATCTGACCTGTTACGCCTGGATGATGCAGATCTATGTGCTGATGGGGCAGAAGTACCTGAGCGAACACACAAACGAAGAGGAAGCGATCCCCGGGCGGGAGGAGAGCAACCGGGTGATCATCAACCGGATCGTTGAGTATGTGGAGAACAACTATACCGAAGACATTACGCTGGATCGCATGGCGGAAATGGCGGGATTCTCCAAATGCTATTTTTCCAGAGTTTTCAGTAAACAGACCGGGATCGGTTTTTCCCGTTTTCTGCTGAAAAAGCGAATCGCCGTCGCCGCTCACCTGCTTTCCACCACGCGGCTGTCTGTGGTGCAGGTATCTTCGCAAGCGGGTTTCACCAGTCTGTCTACGTTCAACCGAACCTTCAAGGAGATCCACGGCTGTTCCCCCAGCGAGTACCGCGCCCTGTATGCGGTGGGGCAGGCCGGCGAATAAGGCTCAAAACATATATATAATGTAGAAACAGTGATGAGCGTCCGGTAACAGGGACGCTCATCACTTTATGTGTAGCCATCGTGCAATCCTTGCCAAGATGCCTTCCATGCCTTGCGCGGAGTATTCCGTAATGGTATGATAATAGCATCAAATTCAACTGCATATCAGGAGGTATTTCCATGAATCAGTACGCCCATCGTCTGTCCGATTGCACACTGACCCTCAGGGATGCACAGGGGAATATTATGCCCGGCCGCAAGGTGCAGGCAGAGCTGACCCGCCACGAGTTTCTTTTTGGCTGCGGCTGCTTCTGGCTGCAGGAGCTGCTGGATCCGGCAACGCCGCCCCAGCTGAAGGAGAAATATCAGAAATACTGGGAGACCTGGAAAGAGGTTTTCAACTACGCCACCTTGCCCTTCTATCAGGGCCGTTACGAGCCCAGAGAGGGTGTAACCCGTGAAGAAACCACCCTGCGCTCTGCCAAGTACCTGAAGGAGCGGGGGTTTACCGTGAAGGGCCATCCCCTGTGCTGGCATACCGCTTCTGCCCTGTGGCTGCTGGAAAAGGATAATCAGGCTGTGCTGGAAAACCAGCTGGCCCGCATCCGCCGTGAGATCGGTGCCTTCCACGATTACATCACCCTCTGGGATGTGATCAACGAAGTGGTCATCATGCCCATTTTCGAGAAGCAGGAAAACGCCATTACCCGTCTGTGTCAGGAAATGGGACGTGTGCCGCTGGTCAAGGCCGTCTTTGACATGGCCCGGCAGATGGATCCCAACGCCACCCTGCTCCTGAACGACTTCAACACCAGCGAGAATTATCGTCAGCTCATCGAAGACTGCCTTGCCGCAGGCGTACCCATCGATGTGATCGGCATCCAGTCCCACCAGCACCAGGGCTTCTGGGGCATGGAAAAGCTGGAGGAGGTGCTGGCCCGTTTCGAAAAATTCGGCAAGCCCATGCACTTTACCGAGAACACCTTCGTTTCCGGCGATCTGATGCCCGCCCATATCGTTGACCTGAACGACTGGCAGGTACCCGAGTGGCCCACCACCCCCGAGGGAGAGGATCGTCAGGCGCGTGATGTACTCACCATGGTGGATCGTCTCTTCGCCCATCCTCAGGTGGAAGCCTTCACCAACTGGGATTTTGAAGACGGCGCATGGCTGGGCGCTCCCTCCGGTCTGGTGCGCAAGGACGGCACTGTGAAGCCTGCCTACGAGGCATTGAAGCAGCGTGTCCGCAAGGATTGGCACACCTCCCTTACCCTGATGACCGATGAGAACGGCCAGTGCCGGGTGGAGGGCTTCCGCGGGCAGTACAGCCTTGTGTGCGACGGCATGGAGGCTGCCTTTACCCTCAATAAGACCGACAAGGAACAGACCATCACCCTCGGCTGATTTTCCCTGTACCGGAGCCGTGCATCCTGCGGCTCCGGTTTCTGTAAACAGGCATTTCTTCAATGCCTGCGGAATAGGATTGCAATAGCAGCAATAAGGAGGAAACGACACATGAAAGTTATGCTTGTCAACGGCAGCTCCCGGGAGCACGGCTGTACGGCGCGCGCTTTGCAGGAAGTGGCCAAAGCCCTTGAAGCGGAAGGGATCGAAACAGAAACGCTGTTCATTGGCAACCGGCCCATTGCAGATTGTCTGGCCTGCGGACAGTGCGGCAAACTGGGGCACTGCGTGCTGCAGGATGCCGCAGCCGAATTCGCTGTGCGTGCTGCCGAGTTTGACGGCTTTGTTTTTGGTTCCCCGGTCTACTATGCCCATCCCAGCGGACGGCTGCTCAGTTTTATGGATCGGGCTTTCTATGCCAATGGTGCGAATTTCCGATTCAAGCCCGCTGCAGCGGTGCTCAGTGCGCGCCGGGCAGGGAATACCGCCTCGCTGGATGTGATCATGAAGCACTTTACCATCAACGAGATGCCGGTGGTGTCCTCCAGCTACTGGAACCATGTGCATGGCAACACTCCTGCTGAGGTGGAGCAGGATCTGGAGGGCTTGCAGACCATGACCAATCTGGGCAAAAACATGGCGTGGCTGCTCAAATGTATTCAGCTTGGCAAGGAAAACAACGTTTGCCCGCCTGTAAACCGAAAGGTTTACACCAATTTTATCCGCTGATGATACGCCCCTGCATCGATAAGCTCCGGTGCAGGGGCGTTTTTTGCCTTGGCAGGCATTCCATCGAAAAAGCAGGAAAAAGCGTGTGTGTTATAGAAATCATTCGTTATGCAAACAAAATACCGGCAGCGTTTTGGCTGCCCCGGAGGGATAGGAATGAAGATCCTTGTTGTTAACGGAAGCCCCAAGGGCGATTACAGCATCACCTTGCAAACGGCGCTGTATCTGAAAAACCGATATCCGGAGCACAGCTTTGCTGTGCTGAATGCGGGGCAGCGCATCAAAGCGCTGGAAAAGGACTTTTCGCCTGCGCTGGAAGCGATCGCCGATGCGGAGCTGCTCCTGTTTGCCTATCCGGTATACACTTTTATCGCCCCTTATCAGCTGCACCGTTTCGTGGAACTGATGAAGGAGCACAACGCGCCCGTTTCCGGCAAATGCATGAGCCAGATCTCCACATCCAAGCACTTTTACGATGTAACGGCTCACCGGTATGTGCAGGAAAACGCGCAGGATATGGGCATGCGGGTACTGCGGGGGCTGTCGGCGGATATGGACGATCTGCTTACCGAAAAGGGGCAGCAGGAAGCCGAGCTGTTCTTTGAACATTTGGTCTGGTCGGTGGAGCAGGGGTACTGCGAGCCTGCGCCTGCCGTTCGGGCTGCCTTTGTCCCCCAGACCGTCGAAACGGCGGCAGGCGATACGGCTGCCGAAAAGCCCGGCGATGTGGTCGTCGTGACCGATCTTCTGCCGGAGGACAAGCAGCTTGCTGCGATGATCGGCCGGTTTTGCAGCGTGATGCCCAGAAAGACCCGCATCATCAATCTGCGGGAATACCCCTTCAAGGGCGGCTGCCTGGGCTGCTTCAACTGCGCTACTGACGGCAAGTGTATCTATCAGGACGGCTTCGATACCTACCTGCGGGAAGTGGTGCAGAGCGGCGAAGCCATTGTCTATGCCTTCACCATCCGGGATCATTCCATGGGTGCGCAGTTCAAGCTCTACGACGACCGCCAGTTCTGCAACGGACACCGTACCGTTACGGTGGGCATGCCGGTGGGCTATCTGGTCAGCGGCGCATACCGGGAGGAGAGCAACCTGCAAACCATTCTGGAGGGTCGTGCACAAGTGGGGCAGAACCCGCTGGCGGGCATCGCCACCGATGAGACCGACCCCAACACTGCCATCGATCAGATGGCGGCAACGCTGGAGCGGATGCTGAATACACACTATCACCAGCCCAAGAATTTTCTTGGTGTGGGCGGCATGAAGATCTTCCGGGATCTGATCTATCAGATGCAGGGTATGATGAAGGCGGATCACCGGTTCTACAAGCAGCACGGCGAGTATGATTTCCCCCAGAAAAAGAAGGGGCTCATCATGAAGATGTATCTGGTAGGCGCGCTGCTGTCCTCACCGACGATCAAAGCCAAAATGGGCAACAAGATGAATGAGGGCATGATCGGCCCCTACCGCAAGGTGGTCGATGCCGCAGCCGGGAAGAAGGAACAGGCGTGATCACTGCCCGGGACATATAACAAACCGCCGGATGGGCACACCATCCGGCGGTTTCGCGTATGCAGTTGTTTATGCTTCGGCAGATCCGTTACGGTCAGCCTTGGCAGCCGCTTTTTTCTTGCGCAGCAGCACAAATACCAGCACGGACAGATAGAGGATCGCCAGCCCCAGTGTGGCAAAGCACATCGCATCGCTGCGGGAGGCGAGGGACACAAAGACCAGCATGGGCGCACCCAGAATAATGGCATAGCTGCTGCCGGATACCAGATTGTTGGCGGCGGGGGTCTTCAGCTCGGGATCCATCTCCCGCAGCAGCAGCACGCCGGAGCCGATGGTACCGGTCAGCATGCCATACATGGAGATAAGGCCTTCTTTGGCGTAGCCTTCGTAGGTTTTGGTGCAGACCAGCTTCAGATAGAACCAGGTCGCCAATGCTCCCAGAACGACCATCAGCAGGAAGGGGATCCACAGACCGCTCAGATCTTCCAGATTGATGGAGGCGATGCCGCAGATGATCATGATATCAAAGAAGAAGCCGGATATCCGGTTCAACAGGTAGTTGTTCTGGTACTGACGGGTGATCACCTTGAATTTACGGCCCTTATCCAGCAGCATACGCATCGCCATGGCCAGCACCGAGCCAACGATGAAGTTGAAGCCCCACAGCAGGGTATTCACCGTATTGCCAAGACCGGGGGAGAGCAGCGAGATGAGGGAAGTAACGCCGTGGGTAAGCAGGTAGGTGAGCAGGTAGACCAGCAGCACCAGCGCCACCTGTACCGACAGCTTGTCGATGGAGTCGGATACGGGGATCTCGTTCTGATCCTGAAAATAATCGGCAGAAAGGTTCTCACTTTCGTGTACGCCTACCTGTCCCTTCAGGAGTCCCTTTTTTGCCCAGCGATTGAGCACGATCACGCCGACGATGCATGCGCACAGATAGCCCGCTGCCGCAATGGAGAGACCAAAGCTGCGCCCGCCGGTAAAGCCCATGGCTTCGTAGGTGATGCCGATATTGTTGGCTTGTCCGGGCCCCTGCCCGTAGCCCATGGGCAACAGCAGACCGGCTGCTTTGAACAGCCCGGGCATGAAGGTGTAGGAAAGCGCGATGGTGATCACCAGTCCCAGAATGCCCTGCACCAGATAAGTGCTTACGATGATCGCGCCGCTTTTGAAGCCAACGGACCGTCCTGCCTGGTCACCATTCTTTTCGCCTCTGCGCAGCGACATGGCGATAAAGCCCAGCGCAATGCAGTGGTAAACGAGCATTTCCAACAGGTTGGTATCGGGATGATAGATGCCCAGATATTTCAGCAAAAGCAGCAGAAAACCGGCAAGAACGGATACGGGCATCAGCGAATTGCGGAAGAAGGGGATCCTGCGGCGCAGGATGTTTGCCAGAAGAACAGAACCCGCCAGCAGGCCCATCTGTATAATAAAGTTCCAAAGCGGCTGGTTGGCAGCGGAATAATCCATTTGTTACCCCTCCTGTGTGTTCTGGTCGTGCTTGTATTGCCATGCCAGAACGTATTTGCGCATACAGCAGCCGGGTTGTTTGGTCTTCAGCTCGTAATAGGCTCCGTCCCAGGAAAAAATGAGGCGGTTGGTGCGCACGATCGCCATATTGCTGATGCTTTGCAGCGCCATCCGGTACTCGCCGATGCACAGGGCATCGTCCTCCAGCAGCAGTCTGCCCTGTGCGAGCAGTGTGGTGCTGTGGTCGTCATCCACTTTGATAAAGGTAACGTCATCATCGGCGATGCCGCCTTCGGGCGGAATGTAGGCATCCAGTTTGAACATCGCCTGCTGCCAGCGATCCCAGACATCGATGGTGCGGAAAGGACGTTTTGGTTCGAAGAAGCCGGTTTCGGTAAAACGCAGATCCAAACCGCATTCCCTGCAGCGTATCCGGTCATCCTCGCTTTGCAGGCTGCCCAGATGCTTGCAGCCGGGGCAGATAAACAGCGCGGCTTCCAGATATTCGGCACGGCGTTTTCCTTTATACACAACGGGCGCGGCGGACTGTGCCGCCCATGTGTCTTCGTTTATGTCGCTGTTGATCGCCGCAAGGATCTCGTCCTTCTTCATGGTCTTCAGCTGTTCGGGAGGGTAGACGCCCACCACACCGCCGTGCATTTTGCCCCGGCGCAGTCCCTTGCCCCAACGGGGATTGGTCAGGTAGCCGCCCTCCAGCTTGTAGGTGACCAGCGTTGCACCGCTGATCTGCGCCAGCATAGCGGTAGCGGGCAGCACGGGCACGGTCTGCCCGTCCCAGGTGGTCTCGCCGGAACCGAAAATGCATACGGACTGACCGGCGCGCAACTGGCGCAGGCAGGCCATGGCGGTATCCATGCCGGTGGTTCCTTTGCGCCGCGGGATCACAGCGACCAGCCATTGGATCAGCTTGCTGACCCAGCCCATGCGGAACAGGTGCTCACTGGCGACAAAGGCAATCTGCTGATCGCGGAAACTCAGGGAGAGCAGTAGCGGATCCCAGTTGGTAACGTGGTTGGAGATGATCAGACACGGCTCCTTGCGGGAGGCCTGATCGTGGGTATAGCCAAAACGCCGTACGAGATAAGGATGAACGAGGGCGTACAGGATTTTCCAGAGGAAACGATGTCGTTTGTTCTGGTTCATGGTACCTCCTGCGGATGGTAAAGAATAAATGTCTATTATCAATATCATAACCCGACAAAAGAGGTGCTGTCAAGAAATGATTGATGAGTGCAGGGACAGATGCTGTAGCGCTACAATACATGTTGGACAGTAAGAGAAAAGAAAAGAAGGATTGGCTCATGTGGTATAGTTGAGTTGCGACACCAAACTGTACGAAAGGAGCCAAATCCTTCATGAAGAGCATAACACAAGACATGAGGTATA
>JAFXBE010000114.1 GCA_017516765.1 Clostridia bacterium
AACACGCCTGCGGCGGCTTTTTTGACGACTTTTGCACCGTTTGCCTAGGAGCCTACGGCTCCCCGGGCGGCAAACGGCGATAGGAACCCCTTGCTACGCAAGGGTTCCGAAACCACCGTACACGCCGCTGGTTTCGGATTAGCAATCGGAGGGCTGCGGCCCTCCGATACCTCTGGGACTTCTTTGAAAGTCTAAGCCCTCCGCACCATGGGCGCAGAGGGCTGATGAATGGTTGTTTACTTGGTGCAGGGCTTTGCGGAGGAAGAGAAAAGGGTCTGCTGGGTCTTCTGCCCAGCAATACCGTCGATCTCCAGACCGTTGCAATCCTGGAAGAGCATTACGGCGCTTTCGGTGGCATCGTCATAGGAGCCGGTAATGTTGCCGTCGTAATACTTCAGCTCGTAGAGGGCATACTGCAGAGACTTTACCGCGCTGCCGGTGGAGCCCTTCTCCAGCTTCTTGTAGCTGCCGCTGGCGGCGGTGCCGCCATAGAGCAGACGCTGGGTGGAGGGACCCGCCATACCGGTTACGCGCAGACCCTGCGCACGCTGGAATTCCTCGACCGCCTTCTGGGTGCCGCTGCCGAACTTGCCGTCCAGCGAGCCGGAGTAGTAGCCCTTTGCGCTCAGCGCGCTCTGCACAGCGGTGATGTTTGCGCTGTTGCCGTTGGTGGAGGAAACGGTGCTGTAGCCGTTGCTGGTGGCGGTGGAGCCGTAGGTAACGGGGCTGGTGGAGCCGTTGTTGCCCGAACCGCTGCCGCTGCCGGAGCCTGCGCCGCTGCCGGAGGAACCGGAGTTGCCGCCGTTGATGGCTACAAGGATCGCGCCCTGGGTGCTGTTGCCGGCGATGCCGTCGGCGGTCAGACCGTTGGCGGCCTGGAAAGCGGTAACCGCTGCCAGGGTGCCGGGGCCGTAATCGCCGTCGATGCTGCCGGTGTAGTAGCCGAGGGTGCGCAGGTTGCGCTGCAGGGCGCGTACGCCTGCGCCGTTATCGTTCTCCCTCAGGCTGCCCAGATTGGCGACCACGCTGTCGGCCTTTCTGGCAGAGGAGGAATAGAGCTTGGTAAGGGTATCGGGGCCTGCGATGCCGTCGGCGTACATATTGTGCCGCTTCTGGAACGCCTTGACCGCTTCTTCGGTGGTGGTTTCGAACTTGCCGTTGGCGGTGCCGGACAGGTAGCCCAGCACGATGAGCCGGTTCTGCATGATCTTGACCTGTGCGCCGGTGGAGCCTGCCTTGAGGTAGGTATTGGTTTCGCCGTTGGTATAGGAGTTGGCGTTGGAGTTGGTGTTGCCGGAGGAGCTGCCGCCGGAGGAGCTGCCGCCATTGTTGGAGCTGCTGCCGCCGGAAGAACTGCCGCTGTTACCGGAAGAAGGCTTGGAGGAAGTACCGCCGCCGCCGTTGCCGCTGCCGGTGGAGGTCTTGGGCACGGCATAGTAGCTGTAGAGGACTTCGAGGGTCTTCTTGCCTGCCTTGCCGTCGGCAGTCAGGTTGTTGTTCTTCTGGAATTCCTTCACGGCGCTGACGGTGCCCGCACCGTAGTCGCCGTCCACAGAGCCGGTGTAGTACTTCAGCTCCTTCAGGCGTTTCTGCAGATTCGTTACTTCTGTGCCCTTGGAGCCCTGCTTGAGGACGGTGCTGGAGGAGGAGCTGCCGCCGTTATTGGAAGAAGAACCGCCGTTGTTGGAGGAACTGCCGCCGTTGCTCGAGCTGCTGCCGCCATTGGAAGAGGAACTGCCGCCGTTATTGGAGGAACTGCTGCCCCCATTATTGGAGGAGGAGCTGCCGCCATTGGAAGAGCTGCCGCCATTGTTCACAATGGGGGTGGAACCGTTGTTGGAGCCGGTGTTGACGATGGGCGTGGAGCCGTTGTTGGAACCGGTATTCACAATGGGCGTGGAACCGCTGTTACCCTGATTGGGAAAGGTCTGCCCGCCCTGAGGATTCGTGGTGGGGACAATGTTCTGGGTGATCACCGAGCTGCCGCCGTTGTTGATGATGCCGCTGCTGTTGGGTGCAGAGGTGACCACATTGGTGGGCTGGTCAGGCTGCTGGGTGGTATTCCAGAAGTCGCCCCAGTCTGCCGCGTTCTGGGTGGTCTGGGGCAGAGGCGTTTCGGTGGGCGCCGTGGTGGGCGAAGGCGTGGGGCTGTTGGTAACCGACGGTGTATTGGTAATGACCGTTTCGAAGTTGGAGCCCTGATTCAGATTCAGGTTGGGATCATTGTCAAAAGCGCGGTCGAGATCCGTATAGCAACCGGACAGCAGCACACAGGCCAATACCAGCATCAATACCAGCACGAGCCTTTTCACCGTTCGCTGAGCCTTCCCATAGTCTGCTTGATACATTCGATACACGCTCCGTTCCTGTGGACTTAAATATTACAAAAATCTCAAATTTTTGTGCAATGAATGTAAACATCATTGCAATATGTATTGTACAGTCAAAGTTGTGAAAAATCAATACCCAATTTCGTTGTACACCTATATGACGAACAAAACAGGAGAAATATTTCGTCACAAACGAAATATTTCTGTTACAATTTGTCTTTTCGGTGATGTGTCTCAAAAGCTATATATTATAAGGGTTTGCGCATCTTGCTGCGATTGTTGTATGCCATTTCTCCGTTTTTTCTGCCGAAGGAGCGGTCATGTACATCCCTGCCCACTTGAAAGCCCGAAATACCAAATCATGGTTATGGATGTAACCGAACTACCACATGTTGTAGTTTTTTGGCATACAAACCCACAGCCGAAAATTCCGCAAAAATTTTGCAGGCAAAGTTGTAAAAATCTTTTTCTGCCATGCAAAAAACCGGCAGTCCCTCCCCCGATTTCTCATCGGATGGGAACTGCCGGTATCTGTTTCTTCCTATTTATATAGTGTTCATGATGGTACGGTGTTCATGGATTCGTATACCAAACGGGAGGTATTCTCCCATTCAGCCGGTGATCAGCTTGCCAAGCCGCAGGGAGAACAGCCCGCAGCGGCGCACCTTCCGCCCGGTGCTCTTCTCCAACGCCTGCCGGTACAGATCCAATTGCAGACGGTACCGCTCCCACAGCTCGGACTCGTCCTTCACATAGTCGGTCTTGAAATCCACCAACACCCATTCGTCCTCTTCCAGATAGCACAGGTCGATGACGCCCTGCACCATGGTCTGGATCGGCTGGGTGATGCGCAGGTTGAAGGGCCATTCACGCCGGATCTCCTTGCTGTTCAACATGTTGCGCCCTTCCTCACTGGTGAGGAAACGGGCCGCCATTCGCACGTCTGCCACAGAAGCCTCCTCAATCGAGAATTTACCGGAAAGACGAAGATTCTCCCGATGAGCCTCCAGAAATTCGATCACATTCCCTTCTGTGATCGCGCGGCGCGCAAAGTCAATATCTACGGTACTTAGCAGCAGGTGGGTGCATACGCCCCGCTGCAAAGCGGCATCCTCCTGACGGGGCAGCAGGAACTCCGGCTTCTCCGGCAAGGAGGAAAGCAGCTTGGGCGGTCGTGTGATGAGCGGGTACCGCTTCCGCTCGGGCGTATCCTCTTCGGCATCGATGGGCGCAGCCTCCTGCATGGCGCGTACCAGAGCGGTAACACCCACCTTGAGCGGGGTCGGCTCCTGCCTGCGCAAGGGCGTAAGGGGATCCACCGTCTCGGAGACGGTTGGCAGAATGTTATCAAACGGTAACAGATTTACATCTGTTTGCATATTGACATTTTCCTGTTGCTGTGAGCCTGTTGATTTATCTGTGTCAATGTGGAAAACGACCTTCAAAACCCCGGTTTTCTGTGGAAAACATGTGGGAATTGTGGATGAATGTTGATTTCCACTGGTTTCCCACATGGAAACTGTGGAAAACGCTTCGCCCGATTCGAAAGACGCAAGCCCTGTACAGGATGGGTTCATGCCGTTATCACAGCTCTCCAGCGCGGTATCCTCGGCAGATTGCAGTACCCATTCATAAAGGGTTTTCGCCTTGCGCACCAGCGACAGCTTTCCTCCGGCGCGGCGGCTGCGGATCATCCGCAGAGCATCTTCTTCGGTTTCCTCACCTACCGCAACCATTACCAGACGGTTTTTGGGGCGGGTCATGGCGACATACAGCACACGTGCTTTTTCCGCACGGGCTTCCGCCTTGTTGCGCAGACCGATCACGTTTTGCAGAAGGGTGGTGCGCTTGGTGCGGCTGCGGGCGTTCATATACATCAGCGACAGACCCAGACTGCCGTGCATGCTGATGCTCTTCAGATTGGTGCGCTTGATCACCGGATCCTCCAGCCCCATCAGGTACACGGTGGGAAACTCCAGTCCCTTGGATTTGTGGATGGTCATGATGCGCACCACATCCTCCCAGGGATTGACCACCGTGGGCGACGTGCTGTCCCCGCCCTGATGCAATGTACTGAGGAAACCCGACATACCCTCCGTATGGGCGGCGGCGTACTCCCCTGCCTTGTGGCAGAGCATGCGCAGGTTTGCCTGGCGCAGCTTGCCGCCGGGTTGGCAGCCGTAATGGGCATACAAACCGCTGCGCATGAGGAAATCCCACAGGTATTCTTCCACGGGCATGCTGCGGCAGAGGAATCGTTCCTGCTCCAGAAAATCCAGCAGGCTTTGGCAACGCTGCCGCAGCGGCTGGTTTTCTTCCTGCTGTGCGCAGACCATCATTGCATCATAAAAAGTACGCTTGTCATCAGGCAGCTGCAAGCGGATCTCCGCCAGTTCCCGCTCGGACAGGTCGAACAGCGGCGAGCGCAGCTCGGAGATCAACGCCAGATCGTTGCGCAGATTATCCAGCAGCAACAGATGCTGGCACAGCTGCACCACCTCTTCCGATCCCATGGCGTTCATGGAAGCATCCACATAGACGGGGATGCCCGCTTTGGTCAGCTCCACCTCCACCTTGTCGGCAACGCCCTTGGCCACCGGCAGCAGAATAACGATGTCCCGGTACCTGAGCGGCTGCCCGGGCTGCCCATTGGCATCCGTTACCGGTGTGCCCACCGTACGCTGAATGTCCTGAGCGATCCACTGCGCCTGTTTGAGAATGCTTTCCCGCTTGCCAACGCCGCCCAGCAGATGCAGCTCTGCAATGGGATCCCCCGTGGACGGTTTACCCGGGTACAGCTTTGCGCTGTCGTCGTAGTCGATCTCGGTCACCCGGCTGTCCATCACATGGGTAAACACCTGATTGACCGCCGCCAGTACCGTTTCCCTGCTGCGGAAGTTACGGTTCAGAATGATGCGGCGAAGGGGTGCATCCTCTTCATCGGAGAAGGTGTTCAGCTTGCTCAGAAACAGCGTGGGCTCTGCCTGACGGAAACGGTAGATGCTCTGCTTCACATCGCCCACATAAAAGAAGAACTGCTTTCCCGTGCTACGCTTGAGCCCGTTCAGAATGGCTTCCTGTATGGCGCTCACATCCTGATACTCATCCACAAAGACCGCATCGAAGCGGTTGCTTTCCAGTTCGCTCAGCTCCGGCTCCCCCAGAATTTCCAGCGTCATATGCTCCAGATCGTGGAAGTCCAGCACAGCCCGCTCCTGCTTGTGGGTGCGATAGCTTTCCAGAAGCGCATTCATTACCCAGCACAGCCCTCTGGCAGCCGGGCGCATCTTTTCCAGATCCTCCAGAGCGGATGCCAGATTGCCGGGCAGCACCTTTTGTAGCTCCTTGACGCAATCTTTGTATTCTTCCCGCAGGTTCTTGAACTGATCGGTGAGCACAGCTGCGGCATCGGTCTCGGGTTTCACTTTGGCAATGGTGGCAAACTTGCGGCTTGCGCTGCACAGCGTAGCCACCCCGTTTGCGCAGGCTTCCTCCAGCGAGGTGATCACATCGTCATCCTGCTGGATGGTTTTGGCGAATTTCTCCGGGAATTCGGGGTCATCAAGCAACGACTGTGCCTGCGACCACAACACCCGTGCGTTTTCCAAAAGCAATGCGCATTCGTCCAGCAGCGTCCGGCTCAGGGGATGCTCCCGCAGGGTATCCTCTGTCCAAATGATCTCTGTCTGCTCCCGCAGCCAGCCGATGGGATCCGGGCGGGTCATGAGGAAATCGTAGGTCAGTTGGATCACAGAAACCAACTGCTTCTCCTGCAAAACAGACAGCAGGGCTTTCAGGTCTTCGTCATCGGTTGCGGCGGCATAGGCGGCGTCCAGCACTTCATTCAAACTTTCCTGATACAGCGCATTGCTGGTGCGCTCATCCGCCATGGAAAACTGAGGGTCTACCCCGCAATGGCGAAAATGCTCCCGCACCACATGCTGACAATAGGAATGAATGGTAGAAATCTGCGCACCCGCCAGCAGATCGATCTGGCGGTGCATGGCGGCATCCTCCGCAGCTGCTGCCTGCAGGCGCAGCTCCAGCCGTTCCCGCAGCTCGGCTGCGGCAGCACGGGTATAGGTAACCACCAGCATGCGGTTGATATCGATGTGATGATCCCGAATCAGCCGCAGGATTCGTTCCACCAGTACGGCGGTTTTACCGCTGCCTGCTGCGGCAGAAACCAGCAGCTCCCGGTTATCTGCATAGATGGCGCTTTCCTGTGCCGGTGTAAAACGTACCTCTGCCATGGCAACGCCCTCCCCGTTGTGTAATGGTTGTTAGTACGATTGTACATGAATTGCATGGGGTTGGCAATAGCAGGGTTTACCGGCAGTGTTTCACGTGAAACAACGATTGTTCTGCCCTTGGTAGGTATAGCCTTTTGTTTCACGTGAAACAATACGGTGAGTACGGTAGTCGCATGTGTGACTGTTTGGATGTTTCAGGTGAAACACCGGAAGATTTCACAGAGTTGTTGTATTCCATTGTCGTATGTTTCACGTGAAACAACGATTGTTCCACCCTTGGTAGGGTTAACCTATTGTTTCACGTAAAACAATACGATAAGTACGATAGTCGCATGTGTGACTGCTTGGATGTTTCACGTGAAACACCGGAAGATTTTACAGAGCTGTCGTATTCCGTTGTTGTATGTTTCACGTGAAACATGTGTACTTATATCAAAGCAGATATCTGGCTATCCGATATATGTATAACAACCTGCGCCACGAAAGGCAGTTTGTGTCAAAACCGTCCAAAGCCCTGCCAGCCCGTCTATTTGCGCGTTTTTGGTTTTAGTGCTATAATACAGCGGTCACTCTGTACCCCATTGTTAAGGAGGATTTCAATGCCAGCCACGACTTTTGATAAAGAGGCCATTAAGCAGAGTATTATCAACAAGGTGGAACGCCACAACGGTATTACCCTTGCAGAGGCCACCCCCATGCAGCTCTATAAAGCTGTTACCGATACCATCTGCGACCAGATGATGAAAAAATGGATGATTTCCCGCCATGCCCGCCATCAGGCCAAAGGTAAGCGCGTGTATTATCTCTCCATCGAATATCTTCTGGGCCGCCTGATGGACTGCAACCTGATCAACCTTGCCAGCAAGGGCGTATATAAGGAAGCCCTCGACGAGCTGGGCATCAGCATTGCCAGTCTGATGAGCGAAGAGCCCGAACCTGCACTGGGCAACGGCGGTCTGGGTCGTCTGGCTGCCTGCTTCATGGACAGCCTTGCTTCCGAACAGCTGCCTGCCATGGGCTGCACCATCCGCTACGAATACGGTCTGTTCAAGCAGAAGCTGGTGGACGGACAGCAGGTGGAAATGCCCGACAACTGGCTGCGCAACGGCAACGTCTGGGAAGAATGCGCCACCGAGGATGCCTGCTATGTAGAGTTCGGCGGCTGGGTGGATGAATACGAAGAAAACGGTCGCAAGATCTACCGCACCGTAGACAGCGAAGTGGTGGAAGCCGTCCCCTACGATATGCCGGTTGTGGGCTACCGGACCAACTGCGTCAACACCCTGCGTACCTGGTCTGCCCGTTCGGTGGACAGCTTCAACCTGCGCATGTTCGGCGACGGCAACTTTCTGGGCGCATCCGAGAACAAGGGCAATGCCGAAGTGATCAACAAGGTGCTCTACCCCGAAGACCGCCACGATGAAGGCAAGCGTCTGCGCCTGAAGCAGCAGTACTTCATGGTCAGCGCAACGCTGCAGTATGCGCTGAAGAACTTCAAGAAGTACTACGGCCGCAATTTCAATCTGCTGCCCGAGAAGGCTGTCTTCCACATCAACGATACCCACCCCGCTCTGGCGATCCCCGAGATGATGCGTCTGCTCATCGACCAGGAGGGTCTCAGCTGGGACGAGGCCGAGCGCATCACCAGCCGCTGCATGGCCTATACCAACCACACCGTTATGTCTGAGGCGCTGGAGAAGTGGCCCGTGGAGATGATGAAGAACATCCTCCCCCGCATCTACATGATCCTCGAAGAGCTGAACCGCCGGGTCTGCGAGCGGCTGTTCACCAGTTACCCCGACCAGTGGGAGCGGATCGGTCATATGGCGATCATCGCTTACGGCAAGGTGCATATGGCGAACCTGTGCGTTGCCATGTGCTACAGCGTAAACGGCGTAAGCCAGCTGCACGGTAAGATCCTGAAGGATTCCACCTTCCACGATTACTACCTGCTCAATCCCGGTAAGTTCTCCGCCATCACCAACGGCATTACCCACCGCCGCTGGCTGCTGAGCGCCAACCCCGGTCTGACCGACCTGCTCAAGGAGACCATCGGCGACGAGTTTACCCGCGATGCCAGTCGCCTGCAGGATCTGGTTCCCTTTGCCGACGATGCTGCCTTCCGGCAGAAGTTCGATCAGGTAAAGAAGCAGAACAAGGAACGCCTCGCCAAGCTGATCATGGATCGGCAGGGCATCAAGATCGATCCCGACTTTATCTTTGATACCCAGTCCAAGCGTCTGCACGAGTACAAGCGGCAGCTGCTCAATGCCCTGCATATCAACGTGCTGTACAACCGCATTGTGGATGATGCCAACTTTACCATGCCGCCCCGCCTGTTCCTCTTCGGCGCAAAGGCCGCTCCCGGCTACTGGCTGGCGAAGCAGATCATCCGCTATATCAACGAGCTTGCCAAGAAGATCGATGAGCATCCCCGTGCCCGCCGGATGCTGAAGATCGTTTACGTGGAGAACTACGATGTTTCCACCGCCGAAGTGCTCATTCCCGCCACGGAGATCAGCGAGCAGCTGTCCACCGCAGGCAAGGAAGCCAGCGGTACCGGCAACATGAAGTTCATGATGAACGGCGCAGTGACCCTCGGCACCATGGACGGCGCAAACGTGGAGATCTTCGAGCAGGTCGGCGAAGACAACATCTACATCTTCGGCATGCGCTCCGATACGGTGGATCAGCTGCGCCGGGAACGCAGCTACAGCCCCTGGCAGATCATGGAGAACAATGCGGAGATCCGCAAGGTGATCAACCAGTGGCAGTCCGGCTGGATCCTGCCCAACGAGCCCTATGTGATGAACGCCATCCGTGCCTCCCTGCTGGAGGGCGATTGGGCGGATACTTACTTCGTGCTCAAGGATTTCGGCTCCTACACCATGGCCAACAAGCGCATCATGGACGATTATCAGGATCGGGACAAGTGGCTGCGCATGGCTGTGATGAACACCGCCATGTCCGGTTTCTTCTCCAGCGACCGTACCATCCGGGAGTACAACGAGAAGATCTGGCACGTACAGAAGCTGGCAGACTGATCGCTCCCAACTGCATACACAGCCCCCATCTCCTGCGGTTTCCCGCAGGGGATGGGGGTTTGCTGTTTCCGGGGTTTATGGGATGCGAAACCACTTTTGGTAAAAAAAGCAGGGAATTCTGTTCGTCCCACCTCCACTTACGGGAAAAATAACGCAAAGAATGCAATAGTAGACCCACAAGGCACAATATTTGCAAACGTCCGGAGCATAAATTCTCCATAATGTCAACAAAATATGTAGAAATATTGTCAAAATCTTACGTATTCTATTTCGTTCTGTTGACAATCATCCGCTGGCTATGCTATACTGCCATCTGTACAGATAAGGGGCATGTATTTACTTTTCAAGCCCCAAGCCTGTTTGAATGACGCTGCCAGATGAGCAATCATTTTGTAATAGATGAACCGAAACAAGACGGGAGCCCGTCTGTCTGTTACAAAAGTATGAACATGTGGAGGCGTCATTTTCTATGGGGAAATTGCTTAAGCTCACCTACTACCACAACAGCGGGTTTTCCGTGCAGGTGGGCGGCACACTGCTGATCTTCGACTACTGGGAGGGCGAGGGACGGATCCTGCCGCCCGCATACCGCCTGACCTGCTCCTACCTGCAGGCGTTCGAAAAGATCTTTGTGTTCGTCAGCCACGGGCATGCGGATCATTTCGACCCCATCATCTACGATTGGTACAAGGCGGGGCTGCCCGTGCAGTACATCGTGGCGGGCGATATGCCGGTGGGCACCCGGGGCAGCAGGCTCAACCCGCTGCAGGAAAAGCAGCTGACCAAGGATATCAGCGTAAAAGCGTTCGACAGCACCGATCTGGGCGTCAGCTTTCTGGTGTCCATCTACGGCATCAACGTATTCCATGCCGGCGATCTCAATCTCTGGCACTGGCGCGCCGAAAGCACCCTCAAGGAGATCGAGGAGGCCGAAAATGCTTACTACGCTGCCGTTGCTCCCCTCCGGGAGGAGCGCATCGACGTTGCCATGTTCCCGCTGGATCCCCGGCAGGGCTCCATGTACGATGCGGGCGCAGACCACTTTATCATGACGGAAAAGCCGAGGGTGTTCATCCCCATGCACTGGCAGGAGCGTACCGAAGTGGCGGTGGAATACGCCCGCCGCACCCGCAACAACCAGACCGAAGTGATCGCCATGACCAAGGCCGGTACCATCGCCAACTTGTCCTTCGAAGGGGATATGGTGGATATCCACATCATCGATCCGCCCAACGAGATCGAGGATCTGACCCGCCGCAAGGGACGCCGTACCGTGGACGAATCGGATCCCTTCGCCGAAACCGATCTGCCCGTACAATTCTGATGCACAGCACCCGCCGCTGAAGATGCGGCGGGTGCTCAGTTCGTCAAAAAACACGCCTGCGGCGGCTTTTTTGACGACTTTTGCACCGTTTGCCTAGGAGCCTACGGCTCCCCGGGCGGCAAACGGCGATAGGAACCCCTTGCTACGCAAGGGTTCCGAAACCACCGGAAGGGTGA
>JAFXBE010000115.1 GCA_017516765.1 Clostridia bacterium
CAGCGCGATAGCGCTCCCGCAGCGCCGAAGCCCAAAGCCGACCACAGGTCGGCTTTGGGCCGCAATGCACGCCGCTGGTTTCGGATTGACAATCGGAGGGCTGCGGCCCGACCATACCTCTGGGACTTCTTTGACAGTCTGTGCACCCGCCGCTGAGGATGCAGCGGGTGCTTTTTTGATAATAAAAGTTGCTGTATGTGGTTACATGGTATTTGCAGAATGGAATAGAAAAGAAAATTTACGGCGGCTGCCGGGCAAAGGAATGTAACTGAAGAGGCCATTTTCATCTTCGGGGAAAAATGGTGTAATGCATGAAAACGGATTGTTTGGATCGCTTTGTGCAACATTTGCGCAACCGTTTTCGTACGTTGTGAAACGGTTACATAACGGTTGCATTAGGCTGCGTGTCTTGACATTTGCATCACGCTGTGGTAAATATGAGATGATAGTATTTACAATATGTTCATAAAAAAAGCTGAAAGGTGGTGTGTGGAATGATCAACGGTAAAAAGATCGTTGGTCTGTGCATGACCCGTATCTACGACGCTTCCCGTGCGCAGCTGATCGACAGGCTCCACCGCTGTCTGGAAGCGGCAGGCATGAAACTGATCGTTTTTAACAGCTTTGTGGATTTTTACTATAACGACGATATCGACAGGGGCGCAAAGTCTGTCTACGACCTGATCCAGTTCAGCGTGGTGGATGCGCTGGTGATCCACGAAGAGAGCTTCTACAACCGGGAGATCATTGCAGAGCTGCAGCGGCGGGCGCTGGAAGCCGGCGCACCCGTTGTGATGATCGGTGACGATGCCGAGGGTTGCTTCTCCATCGGTACGGAATACCGGGAAGCCTACACCGGCATCCTGCGCCATGTGGTGGAGGAGCACAAGGTGACCGACACCGCCTTTATGGCAGGACGGCGGGAGGACGACGCCGATTCCGCCAGACGGCTGGAATGCTACCGCCGGGTGCTGGAGGAACACGGTATCCCCTATCGGGAAGAAAACGTTTTTTACGGCGATTATTGGGAAAGCCCCACCCTCGATGCCATGGAAGCCATGATGCGCTTCCGCTGCAAACCGCCCCGTGCGATTTTCTGCGCCAACGACGCCATGGCCTATGCGGTATGCGACTGGCTGCGCGGGCATGGCTGGCAGGTGCCCGGCGATGTGATCGTTACCGGCTACGACTACCTGCCCTTTACCGAGCTGTTCTCCCCCGAGCTGACCAGCTGCAGCCGCAACCCCGGCGGCATGGCAGAGCTGATCGTGGCGGGGATCACGGAGGGCTTCAGCGGTATGCCGCCCCGCAGGCTCATCAATCAGCACACGCCGGTCATATCCGAATCCTGCGGCTGCCCGCGCCACTACAAGGGCGATTACCGGGAGTATGCCAAGGAACGCCACCTGACCATTCAGGAGATGGAGAACCACGAGACCCAGATGTTCGTCTGGCTGGACCGCATCCTGAAGGTGAGCGATATGAACACCCTCTACAACACCCTCAGCGGCACCATCCTGCCCAACAGCTATATGTGCCTGCGCTCCAACTATCTGGCCTATGCGGTGGATGAAAAGCCCATGCGCAGCGATTACCAGCCCGAGGATGAGCTGCTGGTGATCCCCTCCTACCGGAACTTTGACCAGGCGGGGCGCAACAGCACCATCACCGTCCGGCAGATGATCCCCTACCATGACCGCTGGGCGGATGGCAACACCATGTTCGTGCTCAGCGCAGTGCATGTGCGGGATCAGGTATGCGGCTACTATGCCGCCGAGACCGAGAGCATCCACAGCTGCAGCCACAACCTGAAGCGGGTGCAGAACACCCTGAACATCGCCTTCAATGTGTCGGTCAACTATATTCAGCAGATGAACCTGCGCCGCACGGTGGAGCGTGCCGCCCAGAGCAACCCGGTAACCGGGCTGCCCAACCTGAAGGGTGCCGTGGAATGGTACCAGACCTTCAAGCAGGAGCACAACGACGACCGCTGGGTGTCGGTATCGGTCTACGGCATGCCCAAGTTCAGCTACATTGCCGAGAATTACGGCGTGGAGGACAGCGAGGAGACCCAGCGTTTCGTTGCCGAGTGCCTCAAGATGGCCAATCCCATGGATTGTTTCATTGCCCATGTGCAGGAAGATTTGTTCATGGTGCTCAACTACTACCACAGCGAGGCAGAGGTGGATCCCACCATCGGGCGCGCCACCAGCGCATTCTATTCCCAGATCGAGAGCTTCAACAAGGAATCCAGCAAGGAATACTACATCGAAGTGAATGCAGGCTGCACCGTTGTGCAGCCCGGCTGGCACAGCTCCCTGGAAAGCCTGATCAAGTTTGCCAATTCCGATATGTACATGAACCGTCTCCAGATGGGCATGGGCAAGGTGGTCAAGGAGGAAGAAAGCCCCAAGGATCATTACCGCGCCTTTGAGATGCTCATGGACAAGAATATGTTCCATTATCACTTCCAGCCCATCATCAACCTGCGCAACGGCGAGATTTTCGGCTATGAAGCCCTGATGCGCACCGATGCCACCATCGGGCTCAACCCCCTGCAGGTGCTGGCGGCCGCCAGGGAATACGGGCGGCTGTACGAGATCGAAAAAGCCACCCTGTTCAACATTATGGGCTGTGTGGCAGACCGCAGGCAGGAGTTTTCCGGGCGGAAGGTGTTCATCAACACCATTCCCGGGCATTTCCTCAACGAAGGGGATCTGTCCAGCCTCATCAAGCTCTACGGAAAGGACATGAGCACCTATTTCTTCGAGCTTACCGAGCAGGAGAGCACCTCCGACAGCGAGCTGGCCACCCTGCGCCGCCTCGGCGAAACGGCGGGCGTCAGCCAGATCGCCATTGACGATTTCGGCACCGGGCACAGCAACATCGTCAACCTGCTGCGCTATTCCCCGCAGGTGATCAAGATCGACCGGGGGCTGGTGCAGGAGATCTGCAAGAGCCAGAACAAGCAGCTCTTCGTGCGCAACGTGGTGGATTTTGCCAGAATGAACGGCATCCTCACCCTTGCCGAGGGCGTGGAGACCAGCGCGGAACTGCAGACCATCATCACCCTGGGGGTGGATCTGGTGCAGGGCTACTACACCGGTCGCCCGCAGCCGGATCCCATGAACCGCCTGCCGGAAGAGATCCTCAAGGAGATCCTGGATACCAAGGCAGGACAGCAGTAAACAAAGCATCCCCCGTCGGGCGAGAAGCCCGGCGGGGGATGTTGTGTCGGGGGAGAAAAATCAGAGACCTTCTGCCAGATCGCCGATCAGCATGATGATGATGTCAAAGACCCACATCAGCACAAGGCAGAGGGACAGCAGCTCGATCCACGAGGTGATGTAACCGCTTCCGCTGTGGATCTGGGCGGGGCCGATCATGTACCCGCAGGCGCAGGTGACAGCCAGGATCGCATTGAACGCATTGCCCACCACGCCCAGCACCAGTTTGGTAATGTAGCCCAGATGGGCGATGCGGAAGCGGCGGTGGGATTTTTTGAACGGGTTGATCTGCCTGCCCTTGAACCCAAGCATAATGCCGATGCCCAGCAGCATGAAGCCGATGGTAAAGCCCGCCTTCAGCAGTTCGCCGGGCACCTCGGGCGCGACCGTGCCGATGAGGCTGTTAAGCCCAACGCCCAGCGTAACGCCCAGCAGCGTAAGGAACCATTTGGGGTAGAGCAGCGAGCCCACGTAATTGCGGTTGAAACGGGTAAAGATGCTCTTGATGATGAAGATGCTGCTGCCCATCAGCAGTGCGGAAATGATTTCTGTCGAAAACATCCTGAGCAGATAGGAAGAAAGAACGGAAGCATCTACATTCTTGATCGACAGCACCTGCTTGGCGATCTCTGCGCCGCGGCTGATGAAGGTGACCGGGGCTTCGCCCGCGAGGGACCAGATAAAATCGCTTGCCATATTGGCAAACTCCGGGAAATGGTACATGGTGATCCCGGTGCTCAGAAATGCTGCCAGCGTTATGATCAATATGACCCATCTCATGGGGGAGCGTCGCCTCTTTCGGTGTGTAGTATTGTGTCTGTTTGTATAAGAATAGCATAGATTCTGGGATATGACAAGGGAAAGGGTTTCGCTGCGCGGCGGGGGTAGATACCCGCAGGGCCGCTGCGTGGGGCTGGGTGGGGCTGCGCGCCCCACATGGGCGCAAGAAGCCTCCCCTGTGCAAGGGGAGGTGGCAGCCCGTAGGGCTGACGGAAGGGTTGTACTTGGTGATAGAACCTAAGCAGGGGTTCGCTGCGCGGGCTGGGGTATAGATACCCGCAGAACCGCTGCGTGGAACTGGGTGGGGCTACGCGCCCCACACGGGCGGTCACTCTTTTATGAAAAGAGTGACCAGAAAAGGGCGACACGTTCGCTTTGGTCAAATCCCCTTTA
>JAFXBE010000116.1 GCA_017516765.1 Clostridia bacterium
CTTCCTCTGGAGGGAGCTGTCGCCGTCAGGCGACTGAGGGTGCTTGGTGTGGGGGCGGTGTGCCGGTTCGGGGTGGGTGATGCCCGGGGTATAAGCCCACCGTCCCCCACGCCTTGCAAATACCCCTACCATCAGTCAGGCTACGCCTGACAGCTTCCTCCCCCGCTGGGGGAAGAAGCCTTTAAGGGTGGGTGTTTTCCTTGGGGACAGGCAACTCCATGAGCCTCCCCTGTGTAAGGGGAGGTGGCTGCCCGTAGGGCAGACGGAAGGGTTGTACGTAACATCCCTCGCCAAGTACAATCCCTCAGCCCCTACGGGGCAGCTCCCTTTGCACAAGGGAGCCTACACTGGTGGCTTTTCCAGCCGCTCGTCGGGCTATCCTATGGTAACGTTTTGTTTTTTTGGCTGACGGCGCATGCCAACCCGAAGTTCGGGATGCAGCGAAACCAACTTCAGCACCCAGCAGCCGGCCCGCACCGCGACGATAGAGAGCGACGTCAAATCCCTGTGCCCTTTTTCGGGGCGGCATAAAGGGCGCACCGTGTGACAGCCAAGACGGCGTATTGTGTCCAGTAACGGCAACAGCAGGTGATTGCGCCCGCCGCCACGAAAAAGCGGCAATAAAGGAAGGGTGAGCGTAGCGAACCGAGGCGTGAGGACAACGCGTAGCGTTCCCGCAGCGCCGAAGCCCGAAACTGCCCGTAGGGTAGGTTCGGGCCGAACGAGGGATTTGACCAAAGCGAACGTGTCGCCCTTTTCTGGTCACTCTTTTCATAAAAGAGTGACCGCCCGTGTGGGGCGCGCAGCCCCACCCAGTTCCTCGCAGCGGCACTGCGGGTATCTGATACACGCCGCGCAGCGAAACCCGGCTTGGATGTTATAGCCAAGTACAACCCTTCCGTCAGCCCTACGGGCTGCCACCTCCCCTTACACAGGGGAGCCTCCTTCCGCCCGTGTGGGGCGCGCAGCCCCACCCTGTTCCTCGCAGCGGCACTGCGGGTATCTATACCCAGCCGCGCAGCGAAACCCGGCTTGGGTATCGCAGCCAATTACAACCCCTCAGCCCCTTCGGGGCAACAAAAACCCTACTCCAACTCCTCTGCCAGAGCCATCAACCGGCGCAGCCGGTGATTAACCCCACTCTTCCCGATAGGCTTCTTCAAACTCTGCCCCAATTCGGTCAGCGTTGCAGCAGGCATATTCAGCCGTGCCACGGCGATCTCCTGCAGCCCCGGGGGCAGGGCATTCAGCTGCCCATGCCTGAGCAGCTTCTCAATCGCAGCGATCTGGGCATCGCTGGCTTCCATCATTTTGTTCATGTTGGCGTTGTCGCAGTTCACGGCGCGGGTCACGTCGCCGAAAACCTGCCGCTTTACCCGAAGATCCTCGATCTTCATAACGGCCTTGTGTGCGCCCACAGCCGTCAGAAAAGTAACGATCTGTTCGCACTGCTTGTAGTACAGATATCCCTGCTCCTTGCGGTGGCTCTGCTTTACGGGCAGATCCTGCTTGAGCAGGCATTTGGCAAGGTTCAGGCGCATGGTCTCGTCGTGGAAGGGCAGCTCCATGTGGTAGCCCAGCTCCGGGTTGGTGATGGTGCCGTTGCCCAGCATTGCGCCGCGCAGAAAAGAGCGCATGCAGCAGCCGCGGGTCAGGGGCAGGTTGGGCGTCATGGAACGGAGGCTCTCCACGCCGTCTTTTTCGGTAAGCATGTTCATGCCGTACAGAAACGCCGGGCTGTGCATGGGGCCAAGGGTGAGCACGGCTTTGCGCCTGCCGCCGAAATGGGTGTTGCTGACGTAATGCACCTGAGGCGTAACGCCCAGCGCGCTGTCCATCAGGGTATAAATGCGGCGTGCCACGGCCATGTTTTCACAGGCAAACTGGATGGCGACCCTGCCCCGCCCCAGCAGATTCAGACTGCCGATGGCCATAAACAATGCGCTCAATTCGCTCAGCTGGCAGCAGGGTTTTTCCAGCGCAAGACCGCAAAGCTCTTTTTTGCAGTCGGATGCAAAAGACATGGACGGATGTCCCTCCCTGTTTTGTTCAGTTGGCTGCTTATATGGTATTGTATCGTGATTATCAAGGAAAAGTCAATGATTCTATGGAAAAAGTTCTCGATTTTTACATCCTCGGGCGGGGTTTGGCTGCCGGGGATGCCAAAATGGCAAAAAAGAAGATCCCCGGCTGCGGAACAGGCTTCCGGTAACCGGGGATCGTTGCGGGATCAGAATGGAAAACCGATGTTTATATCAGCCCACGATGCCGGGCGCCTGATAGCGGATGCGCATCCCGGGCTCGCCGGTCAGGGTGGCGCGGTAGTTGTAGAGCCAGTCTTCGCTGCCGTCATCCACGTTCACACCGTCGGCGGGGGGCGCGAAGAGCCTGAGGGTCAGGGTCTGTGCACCGGTGAGGGGCTTGTCGAAGAAGGCGCTCATCAGGTCGATGGTCTTTACATGGGGAGCCTTGTAGAACCATTTGCCGTTCAGCTCCACCATCAGACCGATGGGATCCTCCACGGTCATTTCGCAGAATTCCGGGTTGCCCTCAAAAGCGATGGGCATGGCAAGACCGTCGGCATCCTCGCTGCCGCCCCAGCGCAGCTGTACGGGGAAGGCGGCTTCTTCGCCCTCGGTCATCTCAGGCATAAAGTAGGGATCGTGGAGCACCTCGTCCCGGTACTGGCGCAGCATGGGCTGTTCGATGCCCACGCTGTCGTTGTTGGGATCCTCGATCTCCAGCCCCAGACGACCCCGGTCGCGGAACTGGTACATGCTGATGGCTTTGAACCAGCTCAGCTTGTTATCCCGGATGTGCTTGCAGAAGCGCACCACGCTTTCGCCCTGCATGCGGGGGCCGGTCACGTCGCCGTCGGTGTTGAACTCGGCGGTGATCATGGGCTTATCCTCGCCGGAAAGCTCCTTGGCGCGCTCATAGGTGTAGCGGAACTTGGCGATGTTGTCGGCGACATTGTCGGCCTTGTGGCTGTTGCCGCCGATCTCCGCCACATCGTTGGGCCAGCCCCAGTGCAGCGCCAGATAGCAGTCGCAGCTCCAGAAATCGGCTGCGTTGTAGCAGTTTTTGAAATCCTCTTCGTGCTCGATGGTGCCGTCCTCATTGCCCCAGCCGCCGCAAAAAATGACGCGGATGTTGGGCGCTTCCTCCTTGAGGATGCCCCGGAAACGGCAGAAGAAATCGCCGATCTCCTTGAAGGTGAAGCGTTTGTTGTGGGTAAACCAGCTGCCGCAGCATTCGTGGTTGATGCGGATGATCATCCGTCCGAAGGGCTTCAGCTCCCTGGCCACCTTGCGCAGCTCGTCGTCGGTAAGGGCGCAGTCGATGGTCAGGGTCAGCAGGGCCTCCTGCCCGTGGCGGCGGATATCCCGCATCTGCTCAAAGGGCTGCCCGTCTGCACCGTAGGGGAAGTAGTCGTCGTAGGGGTAGCCCCAGGCATTGCTCTTGTTGGTGCTTTCGCACACCTTGGAAATGCGGGCGGGCCACTGGGGCTCGTGGGGGTAATAGGTGTACATGATGTTCACTGCCCGGTGGGGACGACCCAGCTTGTGCAGAATGTAATCCTGATTCACGTATTCGGCGCGCTCGCTGCCGTCGCCCAGATCCAGGGCGCACCGGGCGGGGCCCATGTGAAGCTTCTTCATGGTCGGTATGCTCCTTCTGTATTGGTTGGCTGATGGTTTTGTCAAAGCCGTTTGGGTACAGTTTAGCACAGTTGGGGCGGAAATGCCACAGAAAATGCAGCCTGTGGGACAAAAACAGTATACCGCCTTTTTTGTGAAACAGGAAAGACATCCGGCGCATTTCCATGCTGTGCAGGGAATGGTTCCCGGGTTTGCACTCCTGCTGTTTTTTGCTGTTCTCCCGGCGGGGATGGGTTTATAATGGTAGCCATGACCCCGAACCGGCGTCTTTTTTGCGCCGGTCGGGATACGGAGGTATTTTGCCATGACTACTGCCATTTTCAATCCCGGCAGGCTTTCGGGCGCAGCGCCTGTGCCCCCTGCCAAGAGCGAGGCGCACCGTGCGCTGCTGCTGGCTGCCCTTGGCGCGTCCCCTGTCACCCTGACGGGCTTCCCGCCGCCCCTTTGCAACGACACCCTTGCCATGATCGACGGTGTGCAGGGCATGGGCGCGCAGGTGGAGCAGCGGGGGGATACCCTGTACGTATCGCCTGCACCCAAAGCGCAGCCGGGTCTGCCCATGGTGGATTGCCATGTGCACGCCTGCGCCGCCGCCCTGCGGATGCTGATCCCCGCCTTTCTGGTGCGGGGGCAGAGCGTGCGCTTCTGGCTGGAGCCCACCCTGTTCCGCCGTCCGTTGGACGCCTTTGATCCGCTGATCAAGGCCATCGGCGGCACCATGGAGCGGATCCCGGCGGGGGAGAACGGGCTTTGTCAGGTGATCGTGACCGGGTGGATGAAAGCGGGGCATCACACCATCGACGGCAGCGGCTCCAGCCAGTTCGCCTCCGGGCTGCTGATCGCCCTTGCCCATGCCATGGATGAGGAGGGTCAGCCTGCCCCCGCTCATCTGACGGTGACCGGCCCCATTGTAAGCCGCCCCTATCTGGACATGACCCTGAGCCTGATGCGCCGTTTTCACACCGCTTATACAGAAGTGACGGAAGGCGAATTCGACCTGCCGCCCCGCACAGGGGAAAGCCCGGCGGTGGTACCGGTGGCGGGGGACTGGTCGCAGGCGGCGGTGCTGCTGTGCGCCGGAGCCATGGGGCAGCCGGTCTGGGTGGAAAACCTGATCAGCGAAGAGGTTTGTACCCAGGGGGATGCGGAGATCGTGAACGTGCTGCGCACCATGGGCGCGCAGATCGAGGAAAAGGACGGGCTGCTCCGGGCGGTGCGCCCCGAAGGCGGGCTTTCGGCCATCCATATCAACTGCGACAACATCCCGGATATTGCGCCCATCATCGCGCTGACCTGTGCCACGGCGGAGGGTACCTCGGTGCTGGATGGGGTGGCGCGGCTGCGCATCAAGGAGTGCGACCGGCTGGAGGCCACCTGCGACCTGCTCACCCGCATGGGGGTGGAGGTGCATGCCGAAAATGAAGGGGATACCCTTGTGGTAAAGGGCGGCAGTCCCATCCGCGGCGGCTTTGAGGCCGATGTGAGCGCGGATCACCGTATGGCGATGCTGCTGGCGGTGGCAGGGGTGATCGCCGATGCGCCCATTACGGTGCATGGGGTGGAGAGTCTGAATAAATCCTGGCCCGGGTTTCTGGGGAGTTATCAGAAGCTGAAGGGGGAATAAAAGGGGGCGTTATTCCCCCTTTTGGTTTTCCCCGGTGGGGGGTGGGGGTGGGTGCAACACCCAAGCCGGGTTTTGGTGCGCACCCCCAACAAGGCTCCCCTGTGTAAGGCACCGGAGGGAAGCGCGTGCCCAGTGGGCACTTGCACGAAGTGCAAAGCGACCCGCAGGTGGGGAGTGAAACGAGCAGAGGGCACGGTTAGTGCGCTCTGCGACGATTGAACGACCGGGCCGGAGGCGCTGCCCCGAAGGGGCTGAGGGGTTGTAATTGGCTGCAACGCCCAATCTGGGTTTCACTGCGCTGCCGGTTATAGATACCCGCAGAACCGCTGCGTGGAACTGGGTGGGGCTACGCGCCCCACACGGGCGGTCACTCTTTTATGAAAAGAGTGACCAGAAAAGGGCGACACGTTCGCTTTGGTCAAATCCCCTTTA
>JAFXBE010000117.1 GCA_017516765.1 Clostridia bacterium
AAAAGCGAAGTGGGCTATGCGGATTATGTGCTCTATGATGATATGCAGCGTCCCCTTGCCATCATCGAGGCCAAGCGCATGTGTGTGGATGCCTCCAAGGGCCGCCAGCAGGCCAAGCTCTATGCGGATATTCTGGAAAAACAGTATGGTCGCCGTCCGGTCATTTTCCTGACCAACGGCTTTGATACCTATATCAACGACGGGCAGTACCCGGAGCGCCGGGTGTCCTCCATCTATGCCAAACGGGATCTGGAAAAGCTGTTCAATCTGCGCCGTATGCGCATGAGCCTGAGCAATGTAACGGTGAACCCCGCCATTGCAGGCCGGTATTATCAGGAGGGAGCCATCAAGGCCGTCTGCGAGGCTTTTGACAAAAAGAACCGCCGCAAGGCACTGCTGGTCATGGCCACCGGCAGCGGCAAGACCCGTACCTGTATCGCCCTGTGCGATGTGCTTTTGCAGCACGGCTGGGTCAAAAACATCCTCTTCCTTGCCGACCGCAACAGTCTGGTCACGCAGGCCAAGCGCAGCTTTGTCAACCTGTTGCCGGATCTCTCCGTCACCAATCTGTGCGAAGAAAAGGACAACTATACCGCCCACTGCATCTTCTCCACCTATCAGACCATGATGAACTGCATCGATACTGTCCGGGACGATCAGGGCAAGCTGTTCACCTGCGGGCATTTCGATCTGATCATCTGCGATGAGGCGCACCGCTCCATCTATAATAAGTATCGGGACATCTTTGATTATTTCGATGCGCCGCTGGTAGGCCTCACCGCAACCCCGAAGGATGAGATCGACAAGAACACCTATGATGTGTTCGATCTGGAAAGCGGCGTGCCCACCTATGGCTACGAGCTGGCGCAGGCCGTTAAGGATGGCTATCTGGTGGACTATCTCTCCGTGGAAAGCAAGCTGAAATTCCTTGATCAGGGCATTGTGTACGACGAGCTTTCCGACGAGGACAAGCGGGAGTATGAAGATACTTTCACCGATGAGAATGGGGACTTGCCGGAACAAATTGGGTCATCCGCCCTCAACGAGTGGATCTTCAACGAAGATACCATCCGGGAAGTGCTGCATATCCTCATGGAGAAAGGCCAGCGCATCGATTACGGCGAAAAGCTGGGCAAGACCATCATCTTTGCCAAGAACCACAATCATGCGAATGTCATCTTTGATATTTTCAATCGGGAATATCCCCATCTGGCTGGCTATGCCATGGTTATCGACAATTACATGACCTATGCCCAAAGCGCCATTGACGAATTTTCCGATCCCAAGAAGCTGCCCCAGATCGCCATTTCGGTGGATATGCTGGATACCGGCATCGATGTGCCGGAGGTGCTCAATCTGGTGTTCTTCAAAAAGGTGATGAGCAAGGCCAAGTTCTGGCAGATGATCGGGCGCGGTACCCGTTTGTGCCCCGGCTTGCTGGATGGTGCAGATAAAGAGAAGTTCTACATTTTCGACTTCTGCGGCAACTTTGAGTTTTTCCGTATGAACGGCGGCAGCGCAACGCCAAACACCATTGCCCTGCAGGGAGCCATTTTCAGCCTGAAGGCGCAGATCGCCTTCAAGCTACAGGATCTGGCTTACCAGACCGCGGAATTGATCCCCTTCCGGCAGAGCCTTGTCAGCGATATGCTCAGCAAGGTGCAGCAGATGAACCGGGAAAATTTCGCTGTACGGCTGCATCTCAGGTATGTGGAAAAATTCTCCGATCCGAAAAATTATCAGTGTCTTACCTATGAGGATACCCTCATCATGGGTTCCGAGCTTGCGCCGCTGGTAGCGCCGGACCACGACGATGCCAAAGCCATCCGTTTTGATGCACTGATGTACGGGATCGAGTTGGCCTACCTGATCGGCAAAAAGTATACCCGCGCCCGCAGCGACTTGCGGGGCAAAGTGCAGGCCCTTTTCAAGGTTGCCAACAGCTTCCCCGAGATCGTGGCCCAGTCCGGGCTGATCGACAAGATCCTCAATACCGATTATCTGGACAATGCAGGCATCAACGAGTTCGAACACATCCGTGAAAGTCTGCGCGATTTGATCAAGTATATCCCGAAGAGCAAAGTATCGTACCTTACGAATTTCACCGATGAATTGCTTTCCATCGACTGGCACGAATCCGAGCTGGAAAACGATGCCATGCAGGGGTATCGGTTCAAAGCGGAGTACTACATTCGCCACCATCAGGATCATCTGGTTATCGCCAAGCTGAAAAAGAATGTACCGCTTACCGCTGTCGATGTGGAAGCGCTGGAACGCATTCTGTGGAGTGAAGTCGGTACCCGGGAAGATTACGAAGCTGAGTATGGCAAAAAGCCGCTGGGCGAATTTGTCCGGGAGATTGTCGGGCTGGATATGAATGCTGCGAAGGAAGCCTTTGCGCAGTTTCTCAACGACACCGGTCTGGACAGCCGACAGATTTATTTTGTTAATCAGATCGTTGAATATATCGTTCACAACGGTCTCATGAAGGATCTCTCTGTTTTGCAGGAGCCGCCTTTTACCGACCAAGGCAGTATTGCGGATTTGTTTGATGATATGTCCATATGGATGGGCATTCGTTCGGTGATCAAGAACATCAATAACAACGCTGTGGCTCTGTAAGAAGAGCGTTCCTTTGCCTTTCACCAACAGTAAAAAGACGGTCAAACGGTTTTTTCAACCGTTTGGCTGTCTTGTTCATTGTTCGGATTTGGTTTTGGGTCGGGATTAAGGAATAATCCGTTGTGAAGAAAATGGAAGCAGTCCGTATGTTGCCTCCTGTTCCTGTGCTATAATGCAAATATTGCACAATGCAGGGCGCAAATACCCCCCACACGAACGGAGGCTAATCTATGCACTATCAGACAGCTATCGACATTCTGCAAATGATGCAGAACGGCGTAGATCCCATTACGGGCGAGGTGTTCCCCAAAGACCATGTTTGCTGCGAGCCGGATGTGATGGATGCACTGGCTGTGGCGGTGATGGCGCTGGATGCGCAGAAGAACCAGACGGCCTATTCCAAGACCTACCGCAAGAACGGTCAGCTGAATGCGGGCAGGCCGTGGACGGAGGCGGATCTTCAGCAGCTGCAGGCGTTGCATGCACAGGGTGTATCGATTGAGGAAATCTGCAAGCAACTCCAGCGCAGACCCAGAGGTGTGGAAAGGCAGCTGGCGCTGCTGGAGCGGGCATCCTCCAAGGATAAAGCGAAGCGCAGCGGCCCCAGAAATTCGGGTATGCCATGGTCAAAAGCGGACAGCGACCGTTTGATCGTCGCATGGAACGAAGGCCGGAATGTGTTGGAAATGGCAAAGGAACTGGAACGAACGCCCTATGCCATCTACTGCCGTCTGGAAGCCTGCGGACTGATCGGCCCGGATGAAGAGCCCCAGCAGTGGTCGCGGGAGGATACCCGGGAACTGTTTCGTATGGTCGATCTGAAAGCTACGACGGCAGAAATGGCGGAACGCTTTGGCAGAACGGAGTGGGCAATCGAATCACGGCTGCATTATTTGGGGTTGAGGCGCAGAGCACCGATGATGAACGGTAAGAAATGAAAAAGATCTGCCAGCCTCCGAAATGGCAATATATCGCTTGAAGGTATCCATCAGATATGCTATAGTGTTTGCGGATAATATTTTATCCTCGATCGATCAAAAACAGCAAAAACAGATCATATATTATCTATCGGAGGCATGTATGAACTTCGTATGGGAAACCCCGGAAGAGATCAATCTGGCATTGGCAAAGCGTCTCAGCCGGATCCGCAAACGGCGCAATCTGTCGCAGGTGGAGCTGAGTGAAAAGAGCAACGTAAGCTATGGCAGCATCAAGCGTTTCGAGACCAGCGGCCAGATCTCGCTGATCTCTTTAACCAAGCTGTGCGTTGCGCTGGACTGTGCCGATGAGATTCGTAACCTGTTTACCAATGTGGAGTACGGCAGCATTGAGGAGGTTCTCCGTGAACAAACGTAAAGTGGATGTGTACCTGCATGACCGTCATGTAGGTACGCTGGCAGAAACATCCGATCATCGGGTGGCCTTTGCTTATTCCGACGCATGGCTGGAGGATGGTTTTGCTGTCAGTCCCTTTTCGCTGCCGGTGGAACAGAAGGTTTTTGTCCCCACCTCTACCAACTTTCAGGGGTTGTGGGGTGTGTTTGCCGACAGTCTGCCGGATGCCTGGGGCCGTTTGCTGGTGGATTTGATGCTGAAAAGCAGAGGCTTGACCCCTGCACATATAACTCCTTTGGAACGGCTGGCGATCGTAGGCGAGTCGGGCATGGGCGCACTGACATACCGTCCGGCGTGGGATGTTCGTCAGGATGCGAAACTCACCGATCTGGATGAGCTGTCTGCCAAGTGTCAGGCCATTCTGAATCGTGAGGACGTTGCCGATCTGGATGCCGTGTTCCAGATGGGCGGCAGCTCCGGCGGCACTCGCCCCAAGGTGATGACCGACGAATGGGTCATCAAGTTCCCGGCGTCCGGTGATATGCCGGATACAGGGCTCATGGAAAAAGAGTATATGGACTGTGCTGCCGATTGCGGTATCATCGTCCCCGAAACCAGACTGATGCCCTCCAAACGCTGCAGCGGATATTTTACGGTGCGCCGTTTCGACCGGGAGTTTGCAGATGGTAAACCGGTTCGCAGGCATATGCTCACAGCCGCTGCTATACTGGAACTGGATTGGCGTAATGCCTGTATGGACTATCACACCTTGATGAAACTGACCCGCATTCTGTCCCGCGATCATGCTGCTGACACAGAGCAGATGTTCCGCCGGATGTGCTTCAACGTCTTTGCCCATAACCGGGATGATCACGCCAAAAACTTTACATGGATCTACGATGCTGTGCAGGATTGCTGGCATCCTTCCCCGGCGTATGATCTGACTTGGAGCACAACGTACTTTGGGGAACATACCACCACCGTTGATGGCAATGGGAAGGATCCCGGGGTGGAAGAGCTGCTGGCGGTGGGAAAGGCGGCTGGGATGAAAAGTAAGATCTGTAAGCAAATTGTTGAGGAAATACAAGACAAAACGGTTGGATTGGAAAACAGGTATGAAATTGAATAACACACAACGAATAACACTTGGCAAAACCATAATAATCGAACATTGGTCATAAAACAATAGCACCTACGGACTAAAAAGCTCCACGATTGAAGCAGATGGATTGTCTGGTTTTGTTGTGATGTGAAAAGCAGTGTGCTATACTTACCATACAGCATGCGATTGGGTGAATTGGTATTGATGAGGGAATTGTCGTGCTGAAATTTTCTTCCCACCCCTCGCCGAATGAAAACGTATTGCTGCCAAGCTGGAAGAAGTATTGCCGCTGTGTGAACGGCTGAAATGAGGTGTACTATGACAGAACAGGAAAAAAAGCTCATGTCTCTTCCTTGGCATGCATTATCTGAATTGGCTATTGATAAAGATATTGAAAGAGTTAAAATCAATGGAACAGAAAAATTCGCTCTTGTGAAGTTGATTATTGAACAAGCTTCTTTGTCTGACGAGGAAATAGATGTTCTCGTGAATGACTATATCTATGGAGATCGAGTTACTTTCACTTTGTGGGGTTTTAGTTCTCCATTGAATGACAATCAATATGAAAAATTGATGGAACTGGAGGGGAAGATAGAGGCACACCTTGATGTAAACGCTTTTCGTGGGCTTTCATTCATAAATGTCAAAGAGTGTGATGATCGTCTTGAAATACTTTATGTATACAGTAAAGAGTATTTCTATGTGAATGAAGAAGGTCAAAATGCAAGTGTGTGGGAACAACATCGAGGTTGCTTGTGGGTTGGAACAAAATCGAACTATCTGGCTTGTATAAGTAAACATGAAAAAATGACGGCATTTATCGTAAGATATATTGCCGGGGTGGTAGAACAGTTCTTGGTTCAGATTAAGCCACCCCAAAGTGCTATCAAAAAATGTATAAAGCAAATAGCTATTAGTCGCGTTGTTCTACAAGGTCGTGATGGTGAAAAGACGATCATCTCACGTTCTTCGGGAATTACTGAAGCCCAACACGATGAAATGGAGCGTATTCGCTCGGAACGTTTTGATACTTCAGGAAGCTATATCGCCGAGATTGTAGATGATGAGAAGGCGACAGTGAAATATAATTTGAATAAGGGAAGCATTGGCATATATCGGCACTTATCAGCTACTGATTTGTTCAGTTGGTCACAAGCAGCAATAGATATTATTCTTGAAGAAATCGAGGCATTGAAAGGCCGCCCTGCTAATGAGATATTTCAGGAACTTGGTCTTGAAACCAAATGGGATTATCTTGACAATGATAGCTGTAATGCAGCTGATTGGTTTTTGACTCAAGTGATTGCATCCCAAGATGGCAAAAAAGAACGTGTGGTCAGCATTCCAGATTATGCGCAAAAGCTATTGAACCAAAAAGGAGCCTTCACAACGTTTCCAAAGTTTTTTTGTGAACAATGTGATGGGTATGAGAATCCGATCTGTTCTGAATGTGGGCAAGAGTTACTTGCTACTCAAGATGGGATGGTATATTGTCGATGTGGGGCACCGGTAAAGCTCAAGTGTTCAGAAGGTCATTCTTCTTGCAATATCATTAATTGGTATTTACCCACAAATATCATGAAAATCATGATTGAAAGAAACATCTCTCGCGCATTCAAACAGAATAAATATGAGTATATCATGTGTGCGATTGGGGATACATTGCACATTGTACCCGCATGTTACTCTGATTTCGATGGTGTTGAAGTGTTCTTTGATGAGGTTAGTTGCTTCGCAACATTACCTCAATCGCCCAAGAATTCCTATAGAGAATATGCGGTGAAACTCAACGAAAAATGTAATGGTACTTGTTCATACAAGAAAATCTCTTCTTGTGTGCACGATACCTCTATGCATTGTTTACCCAAAGCATTTCATTCTGTTATTCCCAAATTTCGTTTGCAACCGCATAAAGGAATGGAATATGGTGATTTTTCTGGAGAAATTGAGACAACCGGTGCTCATTATGAGATGAAAGGAATTATTAAGAAAAATAGCAAAAATTCTGCTCACAGTAAAAAGAAAACAGATGAACTAATTGCAACCAGTCTATTGTCTACATCGAAAGAGGGTGAAGAAATCATCCGTCAATTCGTCGAACAAGGGATGGCAGATACCCGGGCGCAATTGATTGCCATAGTGGCACCTCAATACATTGATAATTCGCTGAAAGGAACCTTGCGTTTTTTGGCACGTTGTTCCAATAAAAAAGTTCTATTTGTTGAGTTGGATGAAATGGCTCGTTTGCTTGAGGGAAATACCACTATGAGTTTTCCATAATAAGAACAACGGCACTCCGGGAACATCCCGGAGTGCCGTTCTATATTGAAGCGTATTCGTTCAACCCTCTTACTCCCTAACCCTCCCATCCGTCGTCACCGTCACCACCCGCCAGGGAATAAACTTCCCACTGGCGATCAGCGCCCGCTTGGCCGCATTCTCAATCCCGCCGCAGCAGGGTACCTCCATGCGCACAATGGTCAAACTCCGAATATCATTCCCCGCAATGATCGCCGTCAGCTTCTCGGCATAATCGCCCTCGTCCAGCTTGGGGCACCCGATCAGCGTGATCCTGTTCCGGATAAACTCCTGATGGAAGTTGGCATACGCATACGCAGTGCAATCGGCGGCGATCAGCAGATTGGCCCCGTCAAAATAGGGCGCATTCACCGGCACCAGCTTGATCTGTACCGGCCACTGCTGCAGCTGGCTGGTCGCGGGCGCACAAGCAGCAACCTCACTCACCGCTTCCCGTTTGATGGCCCGGCTCTGGGTTCCCGGGCAGCCGCAGGGCAGCTTCTCGGCAGCTTTCTTTTTGGCCTGTGCTTCCTTCACGGCGGCTTCGTCGTAGGCAGGGGCTTCCCGCTCCTCAAAGGATATGGCATCCACCGGGCAGGCGGGCAGACAATCGCCCAGACCGTCGCAGTAGTCCTCGCGGGTCAGCTTGGCTTTGCCGTTCACCATTTCGATGGCTCCCTCGTGGCAGGCATCGGCGCACAGACCGCAGCCGATGCATTTTTCTTCGTCTATCTTGATGATCTTTCTTACCATGTTTGTCCCTCCCGGGTTGATTTTTACGGTCACATCATACTATACTATCAGCAACAAGTATGTTGTTATAACAACAAGGAGGAGGAATGGATACTCTTTTTCTATCCAAGACCGATCTGTTCCGGGGCATCCCTCCGGAGGATATCCAAAGCATGCTGGGCTGCCTGAAGGCGGCAACAAAAAACTATCAGCGGGGCGAGTTCATCTGCCGGGAGGGGGAGACCGTCACCGCCATGGGCATGGTGCTCTCCGGCAGCGTATCCATCGAGAATGATGATATCTGGGGCAACCGCAGCATTCTGGATCGGGTGGGCGCAGGGCAGATCTTTGCGGAAAACTACGCCTGCCTGCCCGGCGAAAAGCTGATGATCAGCGCTGTGGTCAACGAGCCGACGGAGGTGCTGTTTCTGAGCACTGATTGCATGTTCACCGTCTGCCCCCACGCCTGCGGCTTCCATAACAGGTTGATCCGCAATATGCTCACCATCGCTGCCCGGAAAAGCCTGAGCCTGTCCCGGCGCATCGTGCACACCAGCTCCAAGAGCATCCGGGGCAGGCTGCTCAGCTACCTGTCCTTTCAGGCCACGCAGCACGGCTGCCGGGCGTTCGATATCCCCTTCAACCGGCAGCAACTGGCGGATTACCTGAGCGTGGACCGCAGCGCCATGTCCAACGAGCTGAGCAAGATGCAGCGGGATGGGATCATCACCGTAGACCGCAACCATTTTGTGCTGCTGCAATCGGATCATCTGTAAAGAACAGCGTTCATGTGAAAAACCAACCCTTCTTTTCAGATCATTCCTTGACAATGGCATGTTTTGGTATTATGATTGGTTAGTCATAACTAACTATTTATCAATCAAGAGAACGCCCCAACCCTTGCCTAAAGGAGGAACCGCCATGATCTTCCTGATCGAATGCATCGTTGCCTGCATCCTGTTCACACTGATGGTCAAGCTGGCCACATGTAAGAGCCAAACCGCCTTCACCAACGATTACCCGCCTGTGGTCACCGACAAGCTGTGCACCATGGGCCTGATCGCCGAGAAGCCCCCGGCCAGGAAGCAGGACTACATCCGCAAGGCAATCGCCATGGTGGTGTTCAGTTTCCTGTTTGCGCTGGTGCTGCGTTATGTGAACGGGCTGACCGGCTTCCTGCCCGCCGCCCTCACCGCCTACGCCCTGTGGCTGGTGGTGGATTGGTACGACTTCGCCGTGGTGGATGTGCTGCTGGCTCCCTTTGATCAGTTCTATCAAAAGTCCGGGGTCAGCGCCTTTGAGCCCTCTGCCGTGAAGTTCCACTTCCTCCACAGCGTCTACGGCATGGTGCTGGGGCTGCCCGTGGCGGTGGTGGCCGGACTGCTGGTCATGCTGATGTAAGAATGAGAGAAACCCATGCGTAAAAGCAAGCATATGACTCTCGCCTTGCTCTGCGGCATGCTGGGCTGCCTGTGCTTCGGCGGCGGCGACTGGTTGATGATCGATCGATGAGCAGAAAGAAGCCGATGCCGCTTCCTGTGGGCACCGCATGCTGCACATGAGGGCCGGTCAGGATGCAGCTTCCCTCCATCGGCCCGTCTGCCGCAGAGATCCTGCACCCACCTGCACCGTAGAACAGGTGCAGAAATGGATGCCTGTGCGCAGCTGTTGAAGCAAACGAAGGCAGCACAATGATATAGCTTTTCTGAAAAAAGATCCGGCTCATGGGCTGCCCTCCCTCCGTTCACCGGTTGTTATGCTCAGCAGTCGATCACCAGCTCCGACCGGATGCCGGAGACGCTGATCACCTGCTCTCCCTCTGTGCAGAGGGGCTCTTCGCTGATTTCTCCGTCCCTGCGGTACACAATGCTGCACTTCCGGCCATTGTTCTCGGCTTTGTAGGCTGCCGGGTCGGCAATGCGCACGATGGCATTGGCGCAGAACTGGTTCACATCCAGCCTGGCGCAGGCGCCCTCCAAAGTGATGTCGTAATCGGTCTTACCGGTCATCTCCACGCTGCCGCTTACCTCCCGGATGAACACCTGCCGGGCATCGCCGTCGTATTCCAGACGGCTGAGGCGCAGGTTTTCAATGCGCAGCACCTTGGTGGAAGCGTCGATCTCGCAATGGCTGGTATAATCCGCCGGCAGCGTGAGGATCACATCCACAGAGGCCTCGGTCTCGTAACGGGTAACGCCCTTTTTGGCAATGCAGTCGATATCCAGCTTGCTGCGCTTTTCGTCCAGCTTGATCTTGTACAGGGAGGAGAGGTTTTCAAGGGTCTCCGATTGCAGCTTGATGTGGATCTTTTCGTCGCTGCCGGAGGTGATCACCACGCTGCGGGCGCTGCCCATGCGGATGTCGAAATGCTTGTCGCCGTCGATGTCGTAGACGGTCTCGCTTTCGTAGAGGTTCTGCTGGCGCTGGATCCGCTGGGATTCCTGCAGCACCAGCTCATCCAGCGTTACTTTGAAGATCTCTGCCAGAATGACCATGTTCTCGATGTCGGGCAGACCCTTCTTGGTTTCCCATTTGGTAATGGCCTGCCGGGATACGCCGATCTTCTCGGCCAGCTGCTCCTGAGAAAGCCCCTGAGAGGTTCTGATCTGCTTGAGTCTATCGCCAAAATCCATGATTGGTTCCTCCCTTTATTCCTTGATCAGCGCATAGGCGGAAATTTTGCGGATGGGCAGTGTCAGGCAGATGCTGATGGCGAAATGCAGAGCGATCAGCACGGCGGCGAAAAGCATCAGGAAGGCAAAGGAGACCTCCAGATGGTTCCTGACTGCGCCCACAGAAGAGAAGATGATCTGATTGATCCGGGGCATATAGACCATGCCCAGCGCAGCCGACAGCAGCACCCCGGCGATGGTGACCGGCAGGAAGCTGCCTGCGGTCTGCAGCATCAACTGCCCGCTGGTGTAGCCCATGGCCTTCATGATGCCCAGCTCCTGCTTGCGGCGCACCAGCAGCGACCGGATGACGATGTAGAGGATGAACAGCACGATCAGGATCGTGATCAGGAAGATCACGGCAATCAGCGCTGCGCAGATGCCCATGTACATCTCCCGCGTGGTCCGGGCCATCTTCTGGGAGTCGATGCTCTTGAGCAGCAGCTCCGCATGCCCGCTTTCGTATCGGCTGATGACCGCCTCGGCGGATGCGCCCTCCTTCAGGTATACATACAGCGACGGCATGGCGATCTTGCCGCACAGGGCTTCGTAGCCCTCCGTGGTCAGGCCGCAGACAGCGCCCTGATAGTTGACGCTCTGGATGAAGCCGGTCACCTGATAGGTGCAGGTCTTATCGCCGCTTTCAATGGTGACGGCATCCCCAATATTATACTGCGCCTCAAAGGCACTGCCAAGAGCGATCCCGCCCTTTTCCTGCGGGTTGCGCCCCAAGTAGCACAGGTCGTTGGTGGTACGGGAGAAGTCCTCGCAGACAAAGGCGGTAACAGCGCTGCTGCCGAGGTTCACATTGGCGGTGGTGTAGTTCAGCACAGATTGCACATCCTCATCGGAGCGCAGGGCATCGTTCAGATGCTCCAGATCAGCCGCTTTGGTAACGAAGATGATATCCGGCGTTTCCTCGGAAAGGGTGGACATAAAGTTTTCCGGCTTGATGACTGCGTTGTAAAACAGCGTGCCGGAGAAGGCCACCAGTACGGTGAGCACAAAGGAGACAAGGAACAGCAGCGCATTCTGCTTCTTGCCGGCGAGCATCTGCTTCAGGATCAGCCGCAGCCCGGTGCTGAAACGGGTGTTTTCCAGCGGCAGGGGATTGCTGCCGGAGGCTTTTCCGTCGCTGGTGCCGCGGATGGCGCTGATGGGCTGGATCTTCCGGATGCGCCCCGCTGCGCTGACGGTGAACACCAGCACGATCCCCAGCGGGATCAGCACGGCACAGGCCAGAGCAGCTAAGTCAAAGACGGGAGCAAAGGAAAAGCCCGACTGCATGGTAAGGAAATCCGCCAGCAAAGGCAGCACGGCGTAGGAAAGCGCCACGCCCAAGGCGGCGCACACCGCAGTGACCAGCATGTAGGGCACCACCAGACTGGCGATGATCATGCCGCCGGTATAACCCATGGCCTTCAGCACGCCTATGCTGACCATCTCATCCTCAATGGCGTTGCTGATGCGGAACTTGCTCAGGAACACGCTGACCAGCAGAATCACGCAGGCAAAGGCAATCAGGATCAGGATCAGCAGACCGCAGACCATGGTGCGGGTATTCTTGGTGGAGGCGCAGTCGTTCATGGCCAGCAGCGAAATGCCGCGTTCGGCGAGGATGTCGGCGGCTTCCTGCCGGATCTGCTCCGGCGAAGCGGACTTGTCAGCGACCAGCGCATATTCCACGATGGTCTGCATCTCGTTCGCGGCACGGAAGTCCCGGTAGGCGCTGCCGGAAAGCCATGCGCCCATCATGCCCTTGCCGTAGTTGCCGTACTGCATTTCTTCCGCCACACCGGCCACGGTAAAGGCGTTTTCACTGCCGTTTACCTGATAGACGATTTGGTCGCCGATGGCAAATTCGCCGAAATTGGCCACATACATGGGCAGGAAGATAGCAGGCTCCTGCGGATCGTCTGCCACTTGGCGCATCTCCAGCCGGTTGATGCTGCGCTCATCCTCCATGTTGTAGAAGACGGTGTTCATATCGAAATCAGTGCCCCGGAAATCCCTGACCACGGCTTCTGCATAGACCGCCTGCCGGGCTTCCACCATGCTGACGCCGTCGATGGCGTTCAGCCGGGCAGAAAGCGAAGCATCGTCCTGCATTTCGGGAATGTACAGGTTGACAGCGGCTGCATTCAGCGCATCGAACTGCTTGTCGTAGGCCTCATCCACCTGAAATGCCAGCACCAGCGCCAGATTCAGCATGAAGGCGGTAAACAGCACGATCAGACCAAAGGAAACGAAGGAGCCCTTGTCCTTCTTCAGATTGTGGATCACCTGCGTGGAGATCTTGCTCACATTACCACCCCATCTCGGTCAGGAAGCTGTTCAGTTTGGCTTCCCGCTCAGCGTTGTCTGCCTCGTATTTGCCAAGATCGCATTCGCCGAAGATCTGTCCGTCCCGGATGTACAGCACCCGGTTGCCCCGCAGGGCGGTGCGCTTGTCGTGGGTGACCATGATGATGCTCTGCCCCTCGTTGTGGAGCCGGGTGAATATATTCAGCACGGCGGCAGAGTTGTGGGAGTTGAGTGCGCCGGTGGGCTCGTCGGCAAACACCACCTCGGGCTTGTTGATCACCGCCCGGACGATGCCCGCCCGCTGCGCCTCGCCGCCGGAGACCTGCGAAGAGAACTTCTTCCTTGTGATCTCCGGGATGTTGACCATGTCGAACAGCTCCCCGGCCCGCCGGATCAGCTCCTTTCGGCTGCTGCCGCCCAGCGCACCCGCTGTGAGCACATTATCCATCAGGCTCATTTTCTCCAGCAGGTAGATCTGCTGGAATACGAAGCCGCAATGCTTCCTTCTGAAGACCGCCAGCCGGTCGTCGGTGCACTTGGTGATCTCTTTGCCTGCGAAGTGAACCGTACCGGCGGTGGGGCGATCCATGCCGGAGAGGGAATACATCAGTGTGGACTTGCCTGCGCCGGAGGAACCCATGATAATGGTAAAATCGCCGCGGTAGATATCCAGATCCAGATTTTCAAAAATCGTCTGTTGGTTGTCGCCGGTGCCGAAGCTCTTCTTGAGCTTTCTTGCGGAAATGATAACGTCTCGTTCGGTGCTCATGCTTACCCTCCGTATTTCAGGCGGAGGGGCCGGAGCCGACCGTCCGTCTGTGATGGCTCCATTCTATCCGGCCCCTCCGGTTGCAGCCACCAACAGTTGTTTGCAGGCGCATAAAAACGATGCTACGCTTCGTAGCATCGTTGAAATAGCTGGGTTTGCGGGTGAGTGAGACAGTTCTTTTCTCCCCCTAAAAAAGGAGCCCCGAGCGATCGGTTCGGTCTTGTTTTATTGCCCCTGTTTTTCGCTGTCAGCCTTCTTCAAAAGAAAATACAACCCGAAGAACATCAGGCTGCTGCCCACGTTCAAAGCGCCCATGCCCGCCAGCAGCACCGCCGCCACCATGGTAAAGGGCAGCGTGTTCACCACGCACGCCCACTTGGGCAGGCAGGTCTTCTGCTTGAACACATTGATGAACAGCGTGATGCACACCATGAACACACCCACATTGCACATGGCGGAGGTGGCGCAGGTCTCAAAGAAATAGCTGAGCATGATGCTGTGCGCCTGCTCCGTTGCCCCGGCTTTGACGAAATGCCACAGCATGCTGGTGCAGGTAAAGTGCATCACCGCACCGGCAACGCAGGTAAGCGCCGTACCCACAGAGAAATGCGCCGGAAGGCGTTGGTTTTGGTGTTGTCTGTCTGGCTTGTTCCATACAGCCGGGTTTCCACATCCTGCCCACCCGCTTACCGGTCAGAAAGGCGCAGCCCTGTGCATTCCTCCAGCCAGCCGATGAACCGGTCAACAATCCCGTCCTCAAACGCATTGCTGAAGCCGAATTTCTGCGCCAGCTCCCGGTAGGTGTAGAACGCAAGGTCGCCGTTCAGCTCCACAAATTTCCGATAAACCGACTCGGACTGCTTGCGGTAATCCTTGGCGATCTCCACCGCGCTGATCCATGCAGGCACATAGCAAAATTGATACTTCGGCATGGTATAGACGGTTACTTCGTCGTAGAGGCTGCGTAGCATAGTGGTTTCATCCGCAGTGGCGGAGGGATGGGTCTGGCGGTAGAGGGAGAAATAGGTTTCTTTTCGCTGCTGTGGGGTGGCATCTACGTGGTGGTAGAGCCAGTGCTCAAACTCTGTGGACATAGCAAAGTTGATAATCGAGCTAAGCAGCCTGTCCAGATGGAACAGGGAAAAACGCTCCGGGTCTTCGTAGAGGCGATCGGCATGAACATGTAGAAACAGTTCCGCCAGCCGGGAGGAGATCTCCATCACATCGGCGGAGGCGACGGCGCTCAATGCAAGCGGCTGTTTGCGAAATGCCAGATATTCCTGAAAGGAATGCCCGAACTCATGGGCAAGCACCCACCCATCGTTGAAGTCTCCTGTGGGGTTGGTAATGATGGGGGCAAGCCCCTCTTCTTCGATCAGCCGCTGTAGCCCCATGTTGGGCATTTTTACCGGCGATGGTTCGATATCCAGCGTATCGGTATCGCTGAGCATCAGCCAGTATTCGGCAGCTTCCTTGCCCAGCCGTTCGGTATAGGCAGCCATACCCTGCCGCAGATCCCGGGGCTTGGGCGCACCCTGCTGCAGCTGGTTTGCGTAGGTTTTTTGGAAGACCTCGTAGCAGGGCACGACCTTTTCGCGGATCTGTCTGCAAAGGTTCATCATCTCCGCCTCGCCGTAGTCGAAGCGGGAATACAGCAGGTTGGCATAATCGTTGTAATCCTCATAGCCGTAATACCGCGCCGTTTCGTGGTTGATGCTCACCACTTCCTGCAGCAGGGCATCGAACTCGTCTGCAAACCGCTCGTAACACCCCTCTGCTTGTATCACCAGATTCTGATACCGGGAGGAAGCCTCGTCAATGGTGCGCGGCTTGGTTTCGTTGCCCGTGGCTCTGCTTTCGCAGTCTGCGTTGAACGCCAGCAGCAGGATGGCAGGTTTGCCGTAGCAGGCTTCCAGCTGATCGCGCCATGGCGATTCCGCCACCGCCGAACCAAAGGGTGCATAATGCACCAGCTCGTTCAAATGCTCAATGCTGGCGGCTAACTGCACCATGGTTTCCTCGCAGGATACATCGTGGTACAGCTTCAGAAAGATGCGGGCATACCGGGAGGAAAGCTCCTTGTATGCTTCGTTGTAACGCCGGAAAGCCTCTTTGGCATCGGTAAAGCTGTCCGCTTTGCGTATCATGGCAGCGGCAATATCCAGATCGGCTTTGATTTTTGGATAATCCGGTTCCCTTGTTTCAAAAATCATGGTTACGTCCCTCCTCGGTGCATGCACATGGGTATCGCACTTGGAAGGAAGCTTCATTCGCTGTCCCGCCTGCGCAGGGTCGCCCCATAGATCAGCAGGAATGCGCCCAGAAGGATGATCCATGTGGAGTACGCATAGAGCGTGTAGATCACCTTCGCAACGATGGCTTCTTCCTCGTCTGTGCCCTCCAGCAGATCATCCAGCGTGACGGGCTCGGCATCATCGATGCGGATGCCCTTCCCCAGCAAGGCGGATACGATGCCGGGATCGACCCTTTCGATGCCCAGTTCCGCTGCATGTCCGTCCAGTGTATAGATATCGGGTTCGTTGTCCACCAGCACCCGTATGCCGATGCCCACCAGCAACAGCAGCAGGGACAGGAAAACAAGAAAAGCTTTCAGAATGCGCATGGTGATCCCCTCGTTTCGTTTGTGATGGGTTCAGTATAGCGGAGTGGGGGAGGGATTGCAAGGGAGAGGAACGATGGTATGCAACCCATGTGTGCTGAATAAGCCTTGACGTTAGTTGACGGACGTAAAATACATAAGTATAATACAATTATCAATTGATGGAGCATGTCTCCGACCAGCACCAATATACGCGGTTATTACAGAGGATAGGTGAGTATAATGTGCATCCCTATGGGTATGGTTTATACGTTTGGCGGTATGGAACCTGAAACGATTTTTCAAAAGATATGTTCTATTGTTGGAAACGAGCAGGATATCACGATCAATATTGCAAAAACTACGACATCCATTTCTTTTTGTAAAGAAAAAGTGTTTAACATTCGTATTAACAGCAAAACGCAGTGCCTCGATACAGAAACTACATTTGTTTTTCCGTATGTTTCCCGCATAGCCGGTGCTTCTTTGCACACAAGCGATAAGAAAACATATGCGCAGATTCCGTTGGTGACGGATGAACAATCGGTGTCTGCTGTTAATGAAATGTTGCGTGAATTGTTTCAAGATTGCTTTAACCGCCAAAACGCAGTATCTTTTGGTTGCTGCAATGATCATGTTCGTTGCTCGGATGCTCGCCGTTGCTTGCATGAAGATGACAAGTTTTATCTTGGATGTATTTACCGCAAGAACTTGGAGGCAGGTCGCATCTTTTATGGCGCAAATCGCAATGTGGAGGACAACCAACAATGAAAACTGCCGATAAGGAAAGATATATTGTTTTTGATGTTGAAACGCCCAACAGTCACAATGACCGTATGAGTTCTATCGGTGTGGTTGTTGTGGAAGGGCAGAATGTTATTCAAGAGTACTATACCTTGATTAATCCGGAAACGCATTTTGATCCATTCAATATTTCGCTTACCGGTATATCTCTGGCAGATGTTAGGGATAAGCCAACTTTCGCAGAAGCGTGGGCTGAATTGGCCCCCATCTTTAGCAGTGGCATGCTGATTGCTCATAATGCACCTTTTGATATGAGCGTACTTGCCAAGTGCCTGAATGCTTATCACATTGATTGGCAACCCTACGCATATTATGCTTGCACTTGTCAGATGGGAAGAAAGTGCCTGCCGGATGCACAAGACCACAAATTGAATACGCTGTGCACTCTGCTGCAAATCCCGCTGGAGCAACATCACTGTGCATTGGATGATGCCAAAGCCTGTGCAAGTTTATTGATTCATTATCTGAAGCAAGGCAATGACCCGACAGATTTTGTTCATAGCTATGATATATCCCACGCATGTACAGCTCAAAAGACCTCAAACGCGCGGCATGTGCAGCCCAGCGAAACCACGCTTCGTTTGCAGACTTTGCAGATGATCCTGAAATCCATTTCTGCAGATGGTGTATTGACGTCAGAGGAAATTGCCGTTTTGGAAGAGTGGATGATCAGCAACCAAATCCTTGAAGGCAATTATCCCTTTGATAAGGTATTCCGCACGGTACGTCAAGCTACGCAGGATGGTGTGCTCGATAACGAAGAAAAAGAAGAAATGCTGGAGCTGTTCAACCGGATTACCGATCCTGTTGGACATACCGAGTGCTGCTGTTTCGATATTCGTGGCAAGGTGTTTTGTTTGACTGGCGAATTTAAAGCCGGTGGGCGTGGCGCGATTGAAGCGCATCTCGTTTCTCTTGGTGGTATTGCCAGCAAGAACGTTACAAAGAAAACCGACTATGTAATCGTTGGCGAATTTGGCAGTGATGCTTGGAGTTCCGGTAACTATGGTACGAAAGTCAAAAAAGCTATGGAACTGCAAGAAAAAGGCTGCTCTATTGAGATCGTCAAAGAGAGCGAAGCACATATTGTGCTGTAATAGCTTTAATCAACATAACCCCGTCCGGCAAGCCGGACGGGGGTATCCTATACTCAGCTATCACTCACCACCCCGCCCGTCTCCCTAAATCATTCATGGCAAAACAGAACCTCTCCCTCGCTCCCCATGTCATCAGCAACGGGTCGCCCTCCCGGATCCTCAGCGTGCGCCGGATCTCCTTGGGGATCACCACCCTGCCCAATTCGTCGATCCTGCGTACAATACCCGTTGCTCGCATTGTTTCCCTGCCTCCTTGCCGGCGCAATGGTATGGTTTGAGCA
>JAFXBE010000010.1 GCA_017516765.1 Clostridia bacterium
ATTTGTTTCACCGGCTGCTTTTCTCTCCCTGATGATTCCCGCAAGTTGCTCTACCTTTGTGTACTTTCTTGCCATGCAAATGACCTCCTGTCGTAGGTTTATTCTACAACAGGAGGTCTCTTTTTTCACTTGTCCGTTAATCGGGATACTGTCCAAACCGCCCCACCGGCTATGATAGACCCATCAGCTGCGGGCGGTTTTGCCTGCCGCCGAAATACAACACGAGGTGAACGAACCATGATCCTGGCAGATAAGATCATTACCCTGCGCAAGAAGAACGGCTGGTCGCAGGAGGAGCTGGCAGAGCAGCTGGGCGTATCCCGGCAGGCGGTTTCCAAATGGGAGGGCGCACAATCCACACCCGATCTGGAACGGGTGCTGCGTATGGCGCAGCTTTTCGGGGTAAGCACCGACTACCTCTTAAAAGATGAACTTGAAGAAACCGATGCAGCCGAAGAAACCGCCGTTGTCGGAACCGATGCAGTGCGTATGGTGACCATGGAGGAAGCCAACGCATTCCTCAGGGCAAAGGAAGAAACTGTGGGACGCATTGCACTGGGAACCTTTCTGTGCGTCCTCTCACCCATTCCCCTGCTGATGCTGGCAGGGCTTTCCAACCACTACAACCTTTCGGAAGGGGCAGCCGCAGCGATCGGTATCACGCTGATGCTGGGGCTGGCGCTGGCGGCGGTGCTGCTTTTCATCGGCTGCCGCAAAAAGACCGCCGGTTTTGATTATCTGGAGAGTGAGCCCATCGATACCGCCTACGGTGTGCGGGGCATGGTGCAGAACGAACGCAAAAAGCGCGAAAGCACCCATACCCGTCTGCTGATCGCCGGCTGCTGCGCCGCCATTCTCGCGCCCGTTCCCCTTCTGCTGAGCGCGCTGATGGGTGCTTCCTCCCTGTTGGTGATCGTCTCCCTGTGCCTGTGCATCCTGATGGGCGGGCTTGCGGCGGTATTGTTCATTCTCAGGGGCGTGCCGCTGGAAAGCTACCAAAAGCTGCTGGAAGAAGGCGAATACACCCGAGCCCGCAAAAATTCTCCCATACCGGTAAGCGCCATCAACACCGCTTTCTGGCTGCTGACGGTCGCTGTCTTTCTCGGCTACAGCCTTACTACCAACGACTGGGAGCACAGCTGGATCATCTGGCCGGTGGCAGGCGTTCTGTTCGCCGCCCTTTCCATGATCCTTAGCAGTATGGCAGACCGCAAACGCTAACAGCATCCCCATCAAGCCGGCCCGTCCCGCAAAAGACGGGCCGGCTTGCTTTTGTTTACGGCATTCATAACCCCGAATCAATCGGCGCACACTATCCGCATGACAAAATGCGGAGGGTTCGTCTATGGTGTGGATCATATCCGGCGCAGGACTTCTGGTTCTTCTTTTTCTTTTCTGGAAAACACACGGTACTGCACCGGTGCAGTCTGTCCGGAACGCCCCACTGGAGGAGGCGCTGCCCGATTATCTGGCAAGTATGGCGGCGGTTCCCCTGCGGCGCAACCCGGGAAAGCTTCAGCTTCACCCGGGGTGCATCCGCTCGCTGAACAAAAACCTGCACTATCTGCGTTCTCTGCCCCGGGAAGAGCTGCTCCCGGCCTCCGGGCATCTGAACGATCACGGGCGAATGCTGCAGGAGGAGGCAGCCGCACTGTTCCGTTTCCTCAAAAAGCGCCCCGCCGTTCCCGCAATGGCAGATGGCGAGACCCGTCTGGGCTGCTTTGCCAGAGTCATGTTTGCCCACACCAATGCCACGCTGCAGCCCGAAGGTCTGGAAAAAGCAGTGACAGCATGGCAGCAGCAATCCCCTTTTACCGTAGAGGAGCTGTCCCTGATGCCTGCCGCCCTCCGCCATGCGCTGCTGACGCTGCTGACCGGGCTGGCTGAGCAGTGCGCCGGGGAACAGCGGATCAAGCAGGCTGCCGCCCAAACCCTTGCCGCATTGGAGGAACGCAGGGAAAAACGTGCACAGAAGCTGTTCCAGACCCATCGGCACAACAAATTGTACCTTTCCTCGCTGCTGGATGCGATCCGGAAAGCCCCCGAAGAGGATGCGGCGATCTGGAACCGTCAGCTGCCGCTGCTCTACGAACAGTCAGCCCAGCAGTTGGCTCAGGATGAGTGCAGCAGACAAAGCGAAAGCCTCCGGTGGGTCAGCCATGCGATCGCTTCTCTTCAGCAGATCGGGCATATGCCATGGCATCGCCTTGCAGAGCAATGGGATCGCTGCCACGCGCTGCTGGAGACCGATCCTGTATACCGGCAGATGGATGTGGAAAGCCGTGCAGCCTACAGAAGGCGTGCCGGAGAGATCGGACGGCTGGGAATGCGCTCTGCCCATGCCGTGTGCGACGCTGCACTGTCGCTGGCACGCAACCACGAGGCAGACGACATCCGTTCCCATACAGGCTATTATCTGCTGGATGATGGTCTGGAGCAGCTTCTGGCTGCTTTGCAGTTGGAAAAGAAACAGCTGCTGCGCCTCAGGCTGGGCATCGGCAGTTCTCGGCTGTACCGTTTCCTTGCAGTGATCCCGGCTCCTGCGCTGGCGCTGGTTCTTCTGTCTTCGCAGGTACACCCGGCCGCAGCAACCGCAGCGGCTTTACTGGGCGGTCTTACTGCAGCACAGCTGCTGCGTGCGCTGTTCTGCCGCATTACGCTGCCCGGGATCGTACCCAGACTGCATCTGGACAGGCTCCCGGATGAGGCGAGAACACTGGTGGTCTGCCCTGCCATGCTGCTGGATCGGCAGCACGCCCTGCACTTGGTGCGGAAGCTCTCCATTCTGCACAAAGCCAATCCGGATCCAAACCTGCACTATATGCTGCTGGGAGATTTCCGGGACAGCATGGCAGGCAGTCTGAGCAACGACGGCGAGATCGTCGCCACGGCAGCCGAAGCCATCGGAGCATTGCAGGACGAGGGCGTCTTTTTTTACCTGCAGCGGGAGAGGATCTATCACCTGCCCGATCACGTCCACATGAGCCGCGAAAGGAAGTACGGCGGGCTGGAAACCGTCATGAAGCTGATCACCGGTCAACCGTACGACGACAGCTTTGCCTATACCTCCGTACCGCTGAAGCAGTTTGCCGGTCAATACCGCTATATGATCACATTGACCGAGGATACCTTCATGCCCCCAGGCACAGCGGTACGCATGGTCGGCGCGATGCTGCATCCACTGCACAGGCGGCGCACATCAGAGAACGGCATGCGGGGCGTGTCGGTGATCCAGCCGGCCGTCAGGAACGATCCCGCCGGAAGCCAAACGCATCTTTCCCGTTTTCTGAAGTTGCCGGCTGCGCTTGATCCTTTTGACACCGTACAGGCTGCCTTTGATCAGCGCGTGCTGAAAACCGGCGTTTATCACGGCAATGGGATCGTTGACCCGAAGGCTTACCTGAGCGCAACCCATAAGCAGATGATCCCCGGGGCGATCCTGAACCGCGATTTTCCGGAAGGGCTGCTGGGCGGCTGCGCCCGGGCAGGGGATATTGTTCTGACCAAAGACCAGCCCGGACAGTTGCAGGAAATGCTTCACCGTCTGCACCGCTATACACGGGGTATCTGGCAGCTGCTGCCCTATGTGCTGGATTATCTGCCCGGAAAATTCCGTCCTGCTATGAATTCCCTGCGTTTACAGGATCGCAGGCGCATCCGGAGGGCGTTGCTCTCCGGTCTGTTCCAGCCCCTGCATCTGTTAACGATCGTTCTGTGTATCCTGCTGGGGGAAGGGTGGCTTCTGGCGGCTGTGCTGCTGTTGCCTGTGCTGCTCTGTCTGCCGGGTGGAGCGGCGGGCGCATTGCTGTACCTGCTTTATCTGCCTCCGTATGCCCTTACCGCAGCGGATGCGATCGGACGCACCCTGTACCGCCTGTTTGTTTCCAGACAGCATCTGCTGGAGTGGATCGCGCCTGCCGAGCTTGCGCACAGCAACGTTGCGGCGGATATCGCCGGTTTCTATATGAGCATGGCTGCAGCCGGCGGAACGGCTTTGCTTTGCCTGCTGCCCGGCGCGCTGCGGATCCCGGGCATAGTGCTGGCAGCGGGCTTTGCCTGTGCGCCGTTTGCGCTGCCTTCTCTCGAATCGCCCACCGCCTCTCCCTGCCGCCCCACGGACTACATGCGGGAGGTGCTTTTGCGGCTGGCAAAGAACACATTGCTTTTCTTTGAGACCGCCATCACCCCGCAGGACCACGGTCTGCCGCCGGACAATGTGCAGATCGAACCCAACAAAGGCATTTCCCACCACACCTCACCTGCTGCCACAGGTCTGTATCTGTGTGCTCTTATTGCCGCTCAGATGCTGGATCTGCTTTCGGCGGACGAGCTGGCGCAGCGCATCCGTGCTGCGGCGGATGCCATGGAGCGGATGCCCAAATGGAACGGACATCTGTACAGCCGATACGACACACGCACCCTGCAGCCATACAGACCCGGCATTGTTTCCACTACGGAAAGCGGCATTCTGGCAGTCTGTCTTGCCACTGCGGCTCAAGGGCTGCGGTGTCTTCTCCCCCGGCTGCATCCCGCCGATAGTGATCTGCCGGAAAAGCTGGATCATCTGGCGGCAGGTATTCGCTTTGCCCCACTCTACGATCCGCGGGCAGAATTGTTCCATGCCGGTATGGAAACGGAGAAAGGGAAACCCACCGAAGCCCATTGCGGGTTGTTGGCGGATGAAAGCCGCCTTGCTTCCTTTTTTGCCGTGATGACCGGGCAGGTACCTCCGCAGCACTGGCAGCGTCTGGAACGCACCCGGGTCCGTACAGGTCATGGGCAGAGCCTCCTGTCACGGCACGGTGCATTGGCAGACTATCTGCTGCCTTTTCTTTTCCAACCGCTCCTGCCCGGCTCCCTGCTTACCGAAACTGCCGGAAACGCCATACGCATGCAGGCTTCCGTCAGGCAGCAGGGCGTATGGGGCATCAGTGGGAGCAGATACTACGCATTCGATCCTCAATTGTATTATTGCTACAAGCCTTCCGGCCCGGCAGATCTGGCGCTGGATCCCGATACGGAAGCGGATGTGATCACCCCTTATGCCGCTGCGCTCGCCCTCCCCTTTGCCCCGAAGGCAGCCTTCCGCAATCTGCTGAAGCTGCAGAGCCTGGGGCTGGAGGGCCCGCTTGGTCTGTTCGAAGCAGCGGATCTGAACCCGGCCCGTATCGGCGACAAGCGCCCATGGCAGCTTGTGCACTGTCACACAGCGCGCCACCAGGGGATGATCCTTTGCGCCATATGCAATTTCCTTTGTGAGCAAGGGCTGGCAAATCTGTTCTACCGGCTGCCGGGTGTACAGGCATACCGACTGCTGCTGGAGGAACCCATGCAAGCCCAGCCGGGAGTGGTACGGGATCCGCTCCGGCAGATACGCCGCAAAAACGATACCCCCTCACTGTTTACCGCCTGCAAAGTGCAAAGCCTGCAGTTTCCCCTCTGCACCCACATTCTTCGCGGCGCAGGCACAACGCTTGCGGTAAACGCAACCGGCGGCGGGTACATAAGCAAGAACGGGCTGATGCTGACCCGTTTTGAAGAAAGCTGCCATCTGCCGTCCGGCATTCGTTTCTATCTGCGGGACAGCCGTACCGGGCAATACTGGCAGGTCACCGAGCCTGCGGCAGAAGTTGTCTTCGAAACCGCCCAGGCCGTTTTTACTCTTACCCGGCACGATGTGGAGAGTGCGCTGCGTGTCTTTGTGGATCCCCTCAGCGGTGCGGCGGTGCACGTTCTGTCGGTGGAAAACCATTCGGAAGGGCAGCGGATGCTGGAGGTATGCAGTTATCTGGAACCTTCGCTGCTTCCGCACCGGGCAGCAGCCGACAAAGCGCCGGAGACCCGGAAACTGGGCGTATACGGTGCAGCCATACAGCGCAGGGCTGCAGAAGAAGACGAAACCGCACCTTCCCTGTGGCATCAGCTCTCCGCCGATATCCCCATGAGCGTATTCCACATCCAGACCAACCGGCTTGCCTTCATCGGGCGGGGGCGAAGCATATACGCTCCCCGCGAACTGGAGATGCCCCTCAGCGGTCTGGCTGATGCAACCGGAACCATGCCGGAGCCCTGCATCAGCCTGCGGGGACAGTTTGTGCTGCCCCAGAACGGAAAAGCTCGTTTCGTCTTCGTTACCCACCAGCCCGGGGCACAGGAAAGCGAAGCAGCCTTCCTGCTGCGCTGCGAACAGCAGGGAGTGGCTCTGGATCGTTACGATGCTGCTCTTACCCAGGCTCTGGTAACCGCTCAGACCCTTGGACTGACACCCGAGGTTCAACGGTTGCTTGCACCGGTATGCGGTCTGCTCTGCTATACCGGGCAGCCGGGGCAGAATCGTCGGGCGGACGGCAACACGCTGCCCCTCTCAGCACTTGCGCAGACAGGTATCAGCGGCAGTCTGCCGATCGCCGTCTGGGAATGCAGCGACCGGGAAGGGCTGGAGGGAGCGGAGCTGCTGATACGGATGCACGCTTTCTGCCGCATGAGCGGCTTCCTGTTCGATCTTGCACTGCTGTGCAAAGCTGATGTTCCCACCTCCCTCTACCGCAGCCTTCGCGAGATGGTAGCCCGCAGCCCGGACTGGGAAAGTGCAGGGCAAAGCGGCGGCATCCACCTTTTTGAGCCGGGAAAACCCGCAGGCGAAATACGCATGCTCCTTTTCGCCGCAGCACGGCTGGCGATGCAGGACAGCGACGGCGCTCTGCCGGAACAGCTTGCAGCCATGCAGCAACCCGCACAAAACCGTCCCGTTTACCATCTGAAAGCGCCCATTGCATGGCAACAGACCCTTCCGGCCATGCCGGAGCCGCTTCTGCTTAACGGTTACGGCGGCTTCACCCGCGAGGAGGGCAACTATACCATTCTCCTGCCGCCCGGACGGCAAACTCCGGCCCCATGGTGCAACAGGCTCACCAACCATCGTTTCGGTACGCTGGCAGGCGAAAGCGGGCTGCTGCTGACCCGTGGGCACGGTGCGGAGCCAATGCCTGACAACCCTGAAGATACCATCAATCCCTGCGGCGATGAAAACTTCTATCTGAGAGACGAACACCACCGGTTCCTCTGGTCTCTGACCCGTCAGCCCGCCGGATACGGTATGTCGGTACGGGTGACCCACGCCCCCGGCGAAACGGTATACGAAAGTTCTGCCTTCGGCATCTGCAGCCGCATGCACTGCTTCACCGATCTGGAGGAGCCACTGGCGCTGCGGGTGATCCATCTGCGCAACGAGGACACCGCGGAGCGCATCCTCACTTTCTGCCACAGCCTGATCCGGGAGGATGCATTGTGCCGCATATCCCGTACCGGCAACGGCTTTCTGATGGAAAGCCCACAGCAAACAGGCGTTTTCGGTTCCTGCTTGTTGGATCAGGATGCGGCCATCCTGTCGGTGATGAGTACGGGAACCTTTCACGGCCTGTGGGGCATTGCACCCGCAGCACTCACCTGCGGCGAACTGCCGCCCAGCGAGGGCGGCACTGCAGCGCTGCTTTGCACCACTGTGCAATTGAAGCCCGGCGAGACCCGTACGCTGGTATGTGCCGTCGGGCAGGCAGAAAAGCGAAGCGAGCTGGACAGAATGTTCCAGCAGGTCCGCAGCGACGGTGCGACCCGCCGCCTGCACAGCGTAAAACAGTACTGGGAGCACCGGCTCTCTTCCCTGCATTTCGATCTGCCGGACGAAGAACTGTGCCTCCTGCTGAACCGTTGGCTGCCCTACCAGATTGAGACCGGGCTGCTTTGGCATGGCAGCACAGAAGCTTCCGGAGATCATCTTGGCTGTATACCGGCTTTGGTGCACACCGATCCCGGATATGTACGGAATACGCTTCTGCACTGTGCAGCGGCGCAAGACAGAAGCCGTGCAGCTGTCCTCACCGGCGACGATCTGCTTCTGCTGCCATACATGACCGCCCTGTATGTACACACTTCCGGAGACAGAAGCATACTGGAAGAACCGCTTCCCTTGCCCCGGGAAAAGCAGACCGAACCGGATATACAGGCGGCTCCTGCCCCGTCCGGAGAAGCCGCCCCTACGGAAACCTTGCTGACGCTGTGCTTGAAACTGCTCCGGCAGACGGGCGAAGGTGCGCACGGATTGCCCGAAGCAACCGACCGCTTCCTTTGCACACCCGTAGAAAACGTATGGTTGGGGATGCTCCTGTGCGAAACGCTGCGCCGCTTCGCCCCCTTATGCCCGTCCGACATCCGTGCAGCATTGCTGGTTCGGCGGGAGCAGCTGTTGCAGCGGATCGACCGTTGCGCCTGGGACGGCGGCTGGTATCTGCACGGCTGGCAGCGGGACGGTACGCCCCTGGGCAGCCGTGAAGCCGATCAATGCCGCATATCGCTGCTGCCGCAGATCTGGGCGGTGCTGTGCGGAGCATCCCGGAACAGATGCCAGAGTGCCATCGAAAACGTATGGCGGCAGCTGTACCGGAACAACACCGGCATCCTGCGGCTGTTTTCGCCGCCCTTTGCAGACAGTGCTGCAACTGTTGCGGAATCCCCGCCAGGCATGGGCTGCAACGGAGGGCAGGTTACCGGAACGCTGCCGTGGGCGATCGCCGCCCTTCATCAGCTGGGGCAGGAGGAACGGGCATGGGAGCTGGCTCTGCGTATGCTGCCCACCAGACAGACCGCAGTACGGCAGATGGCATTGCGCTACCGGGGCGAGCCCTATGTGCTGCCCGCACAGATCTCCGATCATCTCCGACAGCAGGGCGCAGCCTGCGGCGGGTGGGATCATTGCGGCGCAGCGTGGTATATGGCTGTGATCACCGAACAGCTGCTTGGTTTCTCCAAAACCGGGAACAGGCTGCGTTTACGCCCTGTACTGCCCGCAGGCTGGGACGAGATCTGCCTTACCTACCGTTACGGCAGCACCACCTATCGTCTGCATGCCAGCCGAAGCTGCACCACAGCCGTATCGGATGGCGAGCCGTTGCCGGAGGGAACCCTTGTGCTCACCGACGACGGCCGGATCCACGAAGCCGTCTTTCCGGTCCGGTGAAGGCCGCAAAAGCATCCTCCGCCGGAAAGCCGCCGCATACAGCAACCCCCTTTCCCGCATTGTGCCGGAAAGGGGGTATCGTTATTTGATACGATCATTCCACGGTAACGCTTTTGGCAAGATTGCGGGGTTTATCCACATCGCAGCCCCGGGCTACCGCCATACAATAAGCAAAAAGCTGCAAGGGGATCGCCGCCAGCAGCGGTGCGATCAGGTCATCCGCATCAGGAATGGCGATGATCTGCTCCGCAGTGCCCCGCAGCTTATCGACAAGGCTTTCCCGGCAGACCGCCACCACACTGGCACCACGCGCAGTCACTTCTCTGAGGTTGCTCAACGTTTTCTCCAGCAGCGCCTCCTGGGTTACCGACGCCACAACCAGACAGCCGGGCTGCAGCAGGGCAATGGGTCCATGCTTCAATTCTCCGGCAGCATAAGCTTCGCTGAAGATATAGCTTACTTCTTTCAGCTTCAGCGCAGCTTCCATGGACAGAGCATAATCCAGCCCCCGCCCAACAAAGAATACATGCTTTTTCTGGCTGGCAGAAGCCGCCAACCGCTGAAGCTGCGCTTCGGTTTTCAATGCAACTTCAGCCTTTCCGGGCAGGGCGGCGACCTCGTCCAGCAGGCGTTCGGCTTCCTCCCGGGGCAGGGTTCCCCGAAGCCTGCCCAGCGCAACCGCAAGCAGCAGCATCATTTCCGCCTGCGTGATGTATGCCTTGGTGCTGGCGACAGCGATCTCGGGACCGGCGTAGGTATAAAGGGTATTCTCCTCCCCTGCCTCCCGGGTGATGGTGGAGCCCACCACATTGCAAACCGCCAGTACCCGTGCGCCCCTCCGCCCCGCTTCCCGCAGGGCAGCCAGCGTATCGGCGGTTTCGCCGCTCTGGCTGATGGCGATAAAAAGCTCGTTTCTGCCCACAATGGGATCCCGGTAGCGGTATTCGCTGGCGATCTCCGCCTCCACAGGCAGGCGGGCAAGCCGTTCAATGGCATACTTGCCCAACACGCCCGCATGGTATGCCGTACCGCATGCCACGATCGTGATCTTCTCCAGCCTGCGGGCTTCTTCCGAGGTGATGGGCAGCCAGCGGTCGTCCCCGCAACTTCTGCGGGGTGCACAGGTTTTCTGCAACGCCTCCGGCTGCTCGTGGATCTCCTTGAGCATATAGTGGGCATAACCGCCCTTCTCCGCACTCCCGATATCCCAATCCACATGAAAGGGCTCGTGGATGCTGGGGGCGCCATAGGCATCATATACCCTTACGCCGCCAGGCTCCAGACGGGCGATCTCCTTATCCCTCAGAAAGATCACATCCCGGGTATAGCTGAGCAAAGCGGGAATATCAGAGGCGATAAAGTATTCCCCCTCACCGCTGCCCACCACCAGAGGACTGTCGTTACGGGCGCAGTAAAGAACATCCGGTTCTTCGCTGCACACAACCCCAAGAGCATAGCTGCCCTCCAGCATCGGGATCGCTCTGAGCAGCGCCTCCTTCATATCGCCCCGGTAAAGACGGTTCAGCAGATGAGCGATCACCTCGGTATCGGTCTGGCTGACAAACACCGCCCCTTGCCCTTCGAGATATCTGCGCAGTGCTTCGTGGTTTTCAATGATTCCGTTATGAACCACCGCAATGCTGCCCTTCACATCCGTATGGGGATGCGCATTCAGGTCGCTGGGCTCACCGTGGGTCGCCCAGCGGGTATGCCCGATACCCACACAGCCGTCCGCCGGGGTGTTTTCCAGCAGATGCGCCAAATTGTCCAGTCTGCCTTTGGCTTTTCGTACTTTGATCCTCTGCTGCGGATCGATCACGGCAATGCCTGCGCTGTCGTACCCCCGATAGGAAAGCTTATCCAGTCCGTCCATCAGAACAGCGGCGGCGCTCCGCCGCCCCACATACCCTACAATACCGCACATAATCCTACGCCTCCGTTGGTTATGGATCGTTCATCCCGTTACATACCGTCAAGCCCCAAAAAAGCCAACAGGGGATCAACAGGCCTTCCGTCCCGGCGCACCTCGAAATGCAGATGCGCGCCATCATTGCTTTCACAGAGCAGCCCTGTGCCCGCCAGACCGATGGTCTGCCCCGCCTGCACCGGATCGCCCGCACGCACAAAGCCGGCTTCCGCCAGCCCCGCATAGACCGTGCCGTAGCCGTTCCCGTGAGCGATCTCGACACAGAGCCCCATTGCTCCGTATTCCCCGGCAAAGGTAACCTTGCCGGGCGCAGCGGCTGCCACCGGCGCACCGTAATCGGTCTGAAGATCGATGCCGGTATGCACCTGCCACGTATTGGAAGCGGCAAAATACTGGGGTTCATCCGCAGAAAACAAGCGGATGGTCACTCCGCTGACCGGCTGGGTAAACACCAGTGGCGGCTCTGTGGGCAGAGTGGTAGGCTGTACGGTGATGCGATTTTCCGTCATCGCCTCCTCCAGCGTCTGCGCCTGCTGGCTGCCCCCGGCTGCAGCGGCATCCTCCACCACTACCGGGATCTGCGCTTCCCTCCGCTGGCAAAAAGTCAGTATGGCGCTGACGGCAATAATCACCACACACACTGCCAGCACCACATAGAAGCCCTGTTTTTCCATCATACGGTCATACCGCAGGTACAGGCTGCGGACGTGGTCTGTCCATTTTCTTTTCTCCATGCTGTTCCCTCCCATGGAGAGTTTCCCCCGCCCATGCAGTTTCATGCATACCTTAACGCGTCTCCAGTGTGGTTTGCGGATAATAGTGTGCAAGGATCTGCCGGTAATCCGCACCGTCTGCTCCCATGCTGTTCGCTCCCGCCTGGCTCATGCCCACCCCATGCCCATACCCGGTCTGGTGAAAGGTGATGCCGCTGTCATCCATCGAAAAGGTGAACAGCGTGCTGCGCAGTCCCAACGCCGCCCGGAAGTCGGTGGCTTTTACGCTCCCGCTGCCCAGCAGCAGACTGTCCACTCTGCCTGTCCGGGTATGGGCGGCTACAGCAAGGGTGCGGCGCAGGCTGTCCGGAGTAACGGACAGGTCGGGAAACGCTTCACCCAGCAGCTGTGCAGCCTCCTGATAGGAATAAAACGTATCCTCCCGGTAGCCCCGTGCCCCTTCCTCGCCCCCGCTTTCCACGCTGATCAGATAAGGCCTTGCTTCCGAAAAAACCGCCTGAACATCCTCCGTGCGCCCGCCGCTGATGGCGTGGTACATCACAAGGATCGGCTCGCCCTGCCAGGTAAGGATCTGCCCGGCTGTGGCGCTGACCGCCTCCCATATCCGCCGTTGATACAATTCGTATTCATTCCCCCATCTTTCCCGCAGCTCTGCTTCGGTCGCATAGCCCTGACAATGCCCGGAGAGGGTGCATACATCCGCTCCGGGAGCCTCCCGGCAGCCGCCGTCCTGCTGCAGCGCACGGGTACGGGCTGCCACTGCCTGCGCCTTCAGCGCTTCCAGATGATAGGCAGCCGGCATTTCTGCAGCCACTACACCGTATACATAGTCCTCCAGCAGCATCTCTTCCATCCGGCCGGCATCGGCATTCCATACACGCAGCAATTTCTCTTCCCCGGCGGGCAGGACGGCGGCTTGCTCCGCATTGTCCGCAGACCGGTTTTCCGCAGGTGTCTGCCATTGCAGCAACACCCTCTGAAGCCGTCCCGGCAGCAGCACCCTTGCCTGCCGGAAGGGCATTTGCAGCCCACGCCATTCCTCTGCGGTGACCGGCGAACCCAGCATGCGCCAGACAAGCGCCAACAGCAGTACCGTGCACCCGATCCAAAGCGGCGGATATCGTCGTTTCATAAGCATCCCTCCGGCAAAGCCTATGCGGCACATGGAAGAAAAATGGTATGCACGGCAAGATTTTGCGTTTTTGATCCGTTATATGTTACAATCGTATCACAAGGAGGTGAAGCGGAGATGAAAAAACTGGTCTGTCTGTTTTTGTGCGCAGTACTGGCATTCCTCCCCACCGTTTCCTCTGCTGCAATGCGTGTTGGCAACAAAGGCGAAAATGTGCGCCTGTTGCAGCAACGATTGATCAACCTTGGGATCCTGGAAAGCAAAGCCGACGGCGACTACGGTCAAAAGACCCAGCATGCGGTAAAGGAAGCCCAGCGGCTGCTTATCCTTGCCGGGCAGCCCCTTGAAGCCACCGGCACCGCCGATGATGCCACCCTTGCCTGCCTGTTTGACGAAAGCATGGAGCCTGCGCTGCGTACCCTGTGTCTGGGCAGCAGCGGTTCCCGGGTAAGCGAAGCCCAGAACCGTCTGATGGATCTGAACCTGCTGGATCCGCCGGTTGACGGAGCCTTCGGAACGACCACCGAAGAAGCCGTCCGGCAATTTCAGCTGAAGCTGACCGAACTGGGCGCTCCGGTCTCCCGTACTGACGGCGTGCTGGATGTACCGACCCAACAGCTGCTCTTCGGCGATCTGGCTGCATGGCATTATCCCGCTCCTGTCTGCTTTGATGAAAGCGAACCGCTGCAGCTCACCGGCGAATATCTCTTTTCCGATGCCTGCATACTGATGAACGCCACCTCCGGCGAGGTGCTTTTCGAGCACAACAGCCGTCGGCAGATGTATCCTGCCAGCACCACCAAGATCCTGACATTGCTCGTTGCGCTGGAGATGAGCGACCTTTCCCAGACCGTTACCATCCCCAAGGCTGCCGCTCAGGTACCGGAGGACAGTTCGCTGATGCCGGTTTCCCCGGGTGAAAAAATGACCATGGAATCCCTGCTCCATGGGCTGATGATCCGCTCCGGCAACGACGCTGCCAACGCCGTCGCCGCTCTCTGCTGCGGCGATGTGGATACCTTTGTGGACAAGATGAATGAAAAGGCGCAGCAGCTGGGCGCATACGACAGCCACTTCGCCAATCCCCACGGTTATCAGGACGAGAATCATTACACCACCGCCTACGATCTGGCGCTCCTGACCCGTAACGGTCTGACCGACCCTGTGTTCTGCCGCATCGTTACCGCACTCAGCTATGCCATGCCTGAAACCGCCATGCGGGAGGCACGGGAGCTGAAGTGCACCCACGAGATCTTCAATCCGGAAAGCGAATACTATATCCCTTATGCCGCAGGCGTAAAGAGCGGCTACACGTCCGCTGCTGGCTTTTGTTATGTGGGCGCAGCCCAGACAAAGCAGGGCACACTGATCGCCGTGGTGCTGCACGCCCCCACCCGCAACCGGGCATGGGTGGATCTGCGAAGGCTGTTCGCCTACGGATATGCCACGATGGAATAACAAAAAACGACCGCCGTTCCCAGCCGGGACGGCGGTCGTTTGTGTTCTCAACATTTTACGCTGCCTGCATCGCAGCCTCCTGGGCAAAGCGTGCGCGCAGCTTTTTCATTACATGGAAATAGGCGGGGATCAGGAACAGGTCGGCGGCAATCCATGCAGCAGGGTTGGCAAAGCAGGCTCCTACAAAACCCATCATGGGCACGAGGGTAAAGGCAACACCCGCACGGGCAACCATTTCAAACACCCCGGCGAACACCGCCAGCTTGGAAAAGCCCAGACCCTGAATGAGGAAGCGGACGATGTTCACAAATGCAAGGAAGATATACAGAGAACTGTTGATGAGCAGATGGATGCGGGCATTGGCCAGCACTTCGGTTTCGGTGGGTTCCACAAACATCAGCGTCAGCGGGCGGCTGAAGAAGAAGACCACCGCAAAAGCGAAAAGCGCATAGGCAACGCCCATCATCGAGCAGCTCCTGAGACCCTTGGACACACGATCCAGCTTGCGTGCGCCTACATTCTGCCCGCCGTAGGTCGCCATGGTGGAGCCCATGGCATCAAAGGGACACACCAGAAACTGGCTTACCTTGCCGCCGGCGGCGATGGAAGCCACCGCCGTGGAACCAAGACCATTGACTGCCGTTTGCAGTACGATGGCCCCCAGAGCGGTGATGGAGTACTGCAGCCCGGTGGGGATGCCCATACCGATCAGTTTTCTGATGCAGTCGCCGCTGAGCTTCCAGTCCTTCTTTTGCAGGTAGAGGGCATCACTGCGGAAAATATAGTGAACACAAAGCAGCGTGGAAGCCGACTGGGAAATGACCGTTGCCCACGCCGCCCCGCTTACGCCCATGTTGAAACCCAGAATGAACAGCACATCCAGCGCAACGTTGAGCAGGGAACTGAAGATCAGGTACAAAACAGGGGTGCGGCTGTCGCCCAGAGAGCGGATGATGCCGAAGAACACATTGTAGAGAAAGACGATGGGAATGCCCAGAAAGATCACAAAAATGTAATCATAGGCATATTTGAAGATATCCGCAGGGGTATTCATCCAGTGAAGGAAGGTATTGCACAGGCAGCAGACCAGTGTGGTCATCACTGCGGCAAAGATCATGGCCAGCATGATGGCGTTGGTTACGAAACGCTTCATTCCCTGATAATCCCGCTCGCCGAACTTCTGTGCCACAGGGATCACAAAGCCGTTACAGACGCCCATGCAGAAGCCCAGCACCAGAAAGTTGAGCGACCCTGTGGAGCCCACGCCCGCCAGGGCCTTTACGCCCAGAAACTTGCCTACAACGATGGTATCCACCATGTTGTAGATCTGCTGAAACAGCATGCCCAAAAGAAGCGGGATCAAAAACCCGACGATCAGCTTCGTCGGCGAGCCTTCTGTCATATCACGCACAGCACTGCGGTTCATGGCGGTATGCCTCCTGCATAAAAAAGAGTTCCGCGACAGTTTACTCGCATCAGAGAGAGATTGCAAGCAGAAACAAATAAATTACATTCACTATTTTATCTTTGGCAAAACACATGCAGCAGCACGAAAAAACGCCCGGCAAATGCTGCAATGCGCACTTGCCGGGCATAGGTGCCCGAAGGGGTTATTCCGTTACGATGCTGCAATCCTTTACCCGGATCAGGGAACAATCCTGCAGCTCCAGATCGGTCTGGCGGTCGTTGATACGGTTCTGCTCCCGCTCGGCATCGGCATGTAACCATGCCTCGCCGTTCCAGAAAAACATTTCCTGACCATAGAGCATCTCCCGACGTTTTTCTGCCTGCCGTACCTCCTTCACGGTGCCGTCTTCACCCACAAGGGTAAAGCGGACGAAGGCATAGGTCTTTTCCATCCAGTCCCGGAAGAAAATCCAGCCCTCATCGGTGGCAACAAAACCGCCGTATACATCCTTGGGCAACTGCTTTTCCCACAGCAGAGTGCCGTTCTCATCCAGACACAGCATGCGGCTCTCGGTAACCGTATGGGTTTCCGCATCCCGCATCTGCCAGTGCACCAGTATGGTGCCGTCGCTCATGATCTGGGGATCGGAAAACCAGCCCTGTGCCAGTTCCGGCGTGGTATAGCGCCAGACAGGCTTGCCGTTGGCATCAAAACGCGCCACTACCTGGGCAGCATCCTCGTCCCGGGTGCGCCCGGACGCCACCCAGCCGTCGCCGTAGGGCTTCATGGAGGCCGTGTTGGAGGTGATTACAGCATCGGACTTTTGGATCTCCAGCTTACGGATATTGCCTTCCGTATCCACAGCGGTGTAGCCCTTTTCGTAATCGTAGAACACAAAACCGTCGGTCATGATCCCCTCCGTCAGACCAATGTCCACCGGCAGGGGGATCTTCTTCTTCAATACGCCGTCCATCCCATAGAGGTGGATAGCCAGCTCGGTGTTCACCTGCCCGGGGCTGTTCCAGAACAGGACTGCGATGTCCCCCGCCGTGGTAATGACCGGGGAAACATAGCGGGTGGTGCCTTCGGTCTCGTCCGTTACCTCCCAGAGGATGCTGCCATCGGGCGCAAGGCATACCAGCCACGCACGGGTCTGATGGGGCTTTCCGGTGACCATTTCCCGACCGTTACGACCCAGCTGGGTGTAGCCCTCCAGCAACAGATTGCCGTTGGGCAGGGGCGTGGCATCGTAGACGGTATCTTGTCCGGAACCGCCGAAGTACCATGTGTCGGCAGTCCTGTCGTCTGCCACAGCGGGTAGTGCGGAAGCGATGCACAATACAGCCACCAGCAGTGCAGCGATGATCTTTCGTTTCATCATAGGAAGTTTTCCTCCTTACAGCTTTTGCTTTTTCCTGTAAGCCAGCCGTCGCCTATATACTACACAACGTCTTACAATCTGTCAATATGCCCGGGAGGTTTGTTACAAAAGCAACAACTGCTGCCAATCGCTTGACAGTCTGTAAGACACGTTGTATGATAAATCCATCCTGTAAGACACGCCGTCTTCTATCCGTCAAAGGAGGAAACTGTTATGAAATCACAGCGTTTGCCCGATACCGAGTTCGAGATCATGGATTATCTGTGGGATCAAGAGCCTCCGGTAACCACGGGCATGGTAATGGATAAGATGGGCCGGGAGCGGGGATGGAAGATCCAGACCGTGGTAACGCTCTTTGCCCGGCTTACCGAGCGGGGCTTCCTGCGCGTAGAAAAAGGAAGCGGGCGAGAGCGGCTGTTCTATCCTATTATTTCCCGGGAAGAATACCTGCGTATGGAGACCGAAAGCTTTGTGGAGCGTTACCACAAGAACAGCTTTGCCAGCCTGCTGTCTGCCCTGCACCGGGAGCAGCTTACCGAAGGCGATCTGGACGAGCTTTCCCAGTGGCTTGAGAACATGAAAGAAGGGAAATGACCATGAAAAACGTCCTTTTATGCGTCATCTCCACAAGCGCAGCCTTATCGGTGCTCACGCTTGTCTGCCTTGCGCTGATGCCGCTGCTGGAAAAGCGGTATTCCCCCAAGGGGCTGTACACCGCCGCAGTGGTCGTGATGCTGGGTTTTCTGGTACCCTTTTCCCTGATGATCCCCAAGCCGCTGGTAACGGTGGAGCTGCCCACACGGCTTTCCACGCCGCTGTTTCCGGTGGTTACGGAGCCTGCCGCTACACCGGAGCAATCTGACCGGCAGCTTTTCTCCGCTGCCGTTACAGAAAGCAGCGGCACCCTCCAAACGACCCAGCCCCCTGTGACCGCTGCTCCTGTACAGGCTGTGCAGAAACAGCTTCCCACCGAAAGCACCCCTGCCGCATCCGCTGCCGGGGAACAGCTGCGCTCCGTTAACCTGCTTGATCTGTTGGGTTGGATCTGGCTGGGCGGCGCGGTCTGTTTCCTCGCAGTGCAGCTGATGCGCCACCACCGGTTTATGCGCACCCTGCGCCGCTGGCAAAAGCCCTGCGGAAACACCGCCTACCTGCATATTCTTTCCGAATTGCAGGAGGATATGGGGCTTGAACGCTGCCCCGGGCTGAAGCTGAGCCGAAGCGCACCCAGCCCCATGCTGGTGGGCTTATTCAACCCCACCGTCTATCTGCCCGACGAAAGCCTGACGCCCGATGAAATGGCGCTGGTGCTCCGCCATGAGCTTACCCACTACCAACGCCGGGATCTGCTGGTAAAAGCAGCCCTGCTTCTCTGCCGCGGGGTGCATTGGTTCAATCCCGTTATGCTGCCCCTGAGCCGCTGGCTGAACACCTGCCAGGAGTCTTCCTGCGACAGTTGTGTTACTCGGAATGCCTCGCAGGAGGAACGCCTTTTTTACTCCGAAACCATCATCCGGGCGATCCGGCGGCAGGTACGGGCGCGCACACAACTTTGCACGTCTTTTTACGGAGGTAAAGAAGGTATGAAGAAACGTATCTTTTCCATTATGAACACAAGCAAACGCCGCGCAGGCGTACTGCTCTGCCTGTGCCTTGTGCTGGGCACGCTGCTGTGCGGCTGCGCCATGACCCTGAAGGATGACCCCGCTGTTGCCACCCCCGCAAACGCATGGGTGCATGCCAAAAGCGGCAACGGTACCGTGCTGGTGATGGCAGCTTCCGCAGGCGATCTGAGCTGTCCCATGGGCATCTATCTCAACGGCACACCCGTAACGATCCAGCAGGTGGAAGAGGGCAGTGCGGCAAAGGAATGGAATTGCAAGGATAACAGAACCGACTGGGCCGAGGTGCTCATCGGCGGCGACGGCTACGACAAAGGTATCCATGGCTGGATGCCCCTGCGGGATCTGGTGTTTGAAAGCGACGATACCCTGCCCGCTGCTGCTCTGAACGCCGCCGACGGCAGCGATACCAGTCTGTACAGCATCAACGACCGGGAAACGCCCGTTGCAGCCCAAAGAGCCACAGGGACCGAGGTAAAAGTGCTGGGACAGCTGAACCATTGGATGCATGTTGCGCTGGAGGATGAAAGCCTGTTCGTTCTGACAAACGACATCAAGCTGAGCCCCGAGGCCGACAAGCTGCTCTGGGAGCTGCTGCCCGACCGTTTCGGCAGCACCACCCGCGTCGAGTATGATGCACAGTATTTCTTCGGCAAGCTCTACGATGAAAAATCCGCCCTCTACAACGGCGATCCGTTGGATTTCTGGTCTGTGGAGGACAAGGCGTGGTACAGTGAAATGAACGGCACCTACTCCGTTTACGACACCGAGCTCTACTACTGCCTGCCCGGCGAAGGCGACCTGACCGAAGAAAAGGCCGTAGAGATCGCACTGACCGCCTATGCCGGGAAGACCGGCAAGGAAAAAGTGACCACCGAAGACGTGGAAGTCTACCCCGGCTTTTACCGGATCGGCTACACCGGTCCCTACTATTGGGAAGTGGTGATCCGCCTGAAGGGAGATGACGAGATCATCGCCCGCATCGCCATCTCCAACCCGGATGGCAAGGTGCTTACCATCAACAGCGAACAAGCCGATCTGGTCTATGGCCTTACCCCGCCCGAAGGCAACGGCTGATCCCGCCCAAGGGCATAAAGAAGCGCCTGCTGCACACGCAGCAGGCGCATTTTGTTGCTTATTCGTTTTCGCCGAGCGCCCGGTCGCTGTCCCGGTAAACAGGATAACCGCCCACCACCACGCGCCCGCACAGGCGCACAACACCGTTGCAGCGATCCACGATCAGCTTGACGGCGGTATCGATGATGGTCTGGTAATCCAGACGGAAGGTGGACAGGGCAGGCTGGATGGCTCCGCCGGGCAGGTAGTCGTCAAAGCCTACGACAGATACATCCTCAGGTACGCGTACGCCTTCCTGCCGAAGCTGCTCGATCAGATGGCGCGCCACGTTGTCGCAGTTGCAGACAAAGGCCGTGGGCAGCTTCTCGGGCAGTTCCAGATGGATGTAGTTGCCCTTGTCGTCCCGCTCCTTGACCACGCATTCGGGACGAATCGGCAGATCGTGGGTGATCATGGCGCGCATGAAGCCCAGATAGCGGTCCATAATGCTGCTGGTGGCAGCGGTATCGCCAATAAAGCCGATATCCTTGTGACCATTCTTGATCAGGTGGCTGGTAAGCCGGTAGCAGCCGTAGGTATTATCGCCCACAACAGCATCCGCACGCGCCTGATCGTCGTAGAAATCCAGAAAGACCACAGGCGTGGTCTGCCCGGCGATCAGCTGCAGGTATGCCTTGCTGGGCTGACCCAGCAGGATCAGGCCGTCCACACGGCGGTTGCGGATCAGGTTGGGCTGCACAAGGGCAGCTTCCTCCCCCGCCTCCAGCAGCTCCAGCAGACAGAAATGCCCGGCATCTGCCAGCGATTGCACCAGCAGCTTGTACAGCATGGCATAGTAGGTGCCTTCCCCGAAGAACCGCTCCGGGATCAGCACACCGATATCCAGACCGCGTTTTTCCCGCTGCTTTGCCACATTGGGGTTCACATAGCCCATTTCGGCTGCCGTCTGCAGGATCTTCTGGCGCATCGCTTCGCTTACGCCGCTTTCTCCTGCCATTGCCTTGGACACCGTTACCGCGCTCACGCCGACGGCTTTGCCGATGTCTCTCATGGTCACTTTCTTCATGGGTGCTCCTATCTCATCCGTAGATGGGTGTCATTCGGGACGGGCGTTTTCCCTTTCCCGGATGGCTTTGCTGTAGCGCTGCAGCACCTCTGCGGCAGGCTTGCCGTAGACGCAATAGCCATCGTTGGATGCTGCATACTCCGGCGCATACAGGCGCACCGCGCTCCAGTCCCACCACACGCAGCCGCGCACCCAGGGGTGCCGGATCAGCGCGTCGGCAAAGACCTGATACCAATCTGCCTGTGCCTGCAGGTTCTGCTCGCCGCCATAGTTCCAGTTATTAGGAATATATTCGCTGCCCTTTCGGCTGGGGCAGCCGCTTTCCATAAACAGGAAGGGACGGTCAAAACGCTTTGCAACTGCTTCGATACGTGCGAAGTTTGCATCCAATGCATCTATTGGATAATAACCCGAAGAAGAGATGCTGTCAAGTGCATCCCACCACGTGACCCGATCCTCCTGATATTTGTCGCAGTTATAGGTCACATGCCCGGTGTAGCACTTGCGCACATCGGCCACCAGCTTGCGCCATTCCTCCGCCCGGTGGTCTGCGCCGACCATTTCGCAGCCGACGCAGAACATTTCGGCATTTACCTCCTGCGCCACCTTGGCAAACTCGCACACAAAGCGTCCATAGCTTTCGAACCATTCTGCCCAGGTGGGTTCGGAGGGTACATAGTTGTCGATAAAGCGGATATAGGCGCGCCAGTAGCCATCACGACAGTTGACCATGGCCTTGAGGATGATCTTCAGCCCCAGTTCCCGGGCATAGGCACAGACATTGCGCACGTCGTCAAAGCTCATTACATCGGGGGTCTCGTAATCCACCTTGACGGAATAGGTGTGATCCTGCAATGCGCCCACAGGCAGCAGCAGGGTATCGCAGCCGGTGGTCTCCACCATTTTTAGCAGGGAGATCTTCCAGCCTGCTCTCTGCGTAAAGCCCCGGGGGCTCATAAAGCCATAGGTACAACCGTTGAAGTATTCCATTGTTCTTACCCCTTTACAGCGCCGTTTGTCATACCGTTGTAGATCTGCTTCTGGAACAGGATGAAGATGATCAGAATGGGCAGGATGCAGATCAGCACGCCCGCGCAGATGATCTCGTACTGGCTCTTGGTGGGGCCCAAATAGGTGTACAGCGCGGTGGACACCGTTTTGTACAGCTTTTTATCCTGCAGATACAGATTTGCGTTGTAGTATTCGTTGTAAATACCAACACCTTTTAGAATCATACACGTAACCATGGCAGGACGCAAGAGGGGCAGCAAAATTTTAAAGAAAACACCATAGTAGGTGCAGCCCTCGATAATGGCGGATTCATCCAGCGCACGGGGCAGATTCTCAAAATACTGCAGGAGAATATAGATGGAAATAACATCCGTGCCGGCCATCATCAGGATATAGCCGAAAAGGTTGTTGACCAGATTCATCTGCGCCATCATCTTGTAGATGGTTACCTGCATGGCCAGGCCGGGGATCAGGCTTGCCATGTAGAATGCTCCGCGGATAAGGGCATTGCCATGGAATTTGAAGCGATCCAGCACATACGCCAGCATGCTGCCCAGCATAACAGAGATGCAGACCACCACCACCATAACGGTAACCGAGGTGATAAAACCCTGCAGGAAGCCGCTCTCGTTCCAGAAATTCTTGAAGTTGTCCAGATATCCCCAGTTCTGGGGCGGAGCCACCTTGCTGGTAAGACCGAACTCCTCCTTGGTCTTGAAGGCGGCAAACACACAGCTGACCAGCGGGAGCAGGCAGGCAAAGGAAGCGATGATCAGCGTTACATGCTTAAAGAACTTGCAGACATAATCTTTAAAGGTACGTTCCACACCCATCTTACTTCGCCTCCTTTACAGCCTTGGTCTCGGTACCGGCATTACGGAAAGCAAACTTGAAGACCAGCTTCTGGATAACGGTGCACACCGCAATGATCAGCACCAGCACCACAGCCATGGCGCAGGCCAGACCCACCCGGTGCTCCACATGGGCGGTCTTGTGCATCTGAATAAAGTAGGTAGCCGTGCCGTTGCCGCCCATGGAAGTGATCACATAAGGAGGCTCGAAGGCGCTGAGGGAGCCGGTGATGGAAAGGATCACATTCAGGGTGAGCACAGTGGAGATGCTGGGCAGGATAATATAGCGGAACTGATGCCACTTGTTGGCGCCGTCGATGGAAGCGGCCTCGTAGAGGTTGGGATCCACACTCATAATGGCGCCGGCAAAGAGCACCATGTTCTGCCCCATGTACTTCCACACAGAGGTAGCCACCAGCGACCAGTTGTTCAGCTTTACGTCCCTGAGCCAGAAGGGCAGACTGTCCAGCGGTATGCCCAGGAAGCCCAGCGTGGTATCCAGCACATAGCCGCGGGTATAGAAAAACTTGAAAATAAAACCGATGGCAATGCCGTTTACCAGAAAGGGAAAGAACATTGCGCCCTTGTAAAACGCCGTACCCTTGGTGCGGAAACTGAGGATGGTGGCAAAATAAAGCGCAAGCGCGATCTGAACCAGCGCGCCCACCATGTAATACAGGCTGATGCGGAAGGTGGAGAACAGTTCTTCCTTGGTAAAGACGCTGATGTAGTTCTTCAGCCCGATAAAGCCACGGTTTTTGGTGTAGCTCATGTTATAGAAACTGTATTCCACCATTTTGGCAAAGGGGAAGTAGGTGAACATGATCAGCAGAAACACAGGAACAACGGCAAAGGTGAAGATCACCAGCCGCTGCTGATTTTTGGGCAGCGCGAACCATTCCTTGAAGCTCCGCCGTCCGCCCGGACGGGGCACGGAGTTGTTGACCACAGACATGATAACGGCTCCTTTCTTTGGAGTCATAACCACCGGCTTAGCCGGTGGCTTGATTACGCCCTATAAGGGCGGATTACCGGCAGCGCTAAGAGCGCTCTGAAGATCTGCCAACCGCACCACTTTTACAGGCTGCCCCTAAAGGGGCGGCTTATTTTTTGCCCC
>JAFXBE010000118.1 GCA_017516765.1 Clostridia bacterium
GAGCGGGAGCAGACCCGGAACCAGCTGTTGACCGAGATGGACGGCTTTGAGGGCAACAACGGCGTGATGCTGCTGGCTGCCTCCAACCGTCCCGAAGCCCTCGACCCTGCCCTGACCCGCCCGGGACGCTTTGACCGCCGGGTGCCCGTGGAGCTGCCCGATCTGGAGGGACGATCCCGCATTTTGCAGGTGCATGCCAAAAAAGTAAAGACCGAAGCGGGCATCGATTACCTGCAGGTGGCCCGCATGGCCAGCGGCGCATCGGGCGCAGAGCTTGCCAACATGGTCAACGAAGCCGCCCTGCGGGCTGTTCGGGACGGGCGTACCGCCGTGACCCAGCACGATCTGGAGGAAAGCATCGAGGTGGTCATCGCCGGTTACCGGAAGAAGAGCGCCATTTTAACCGATAAGGAAAAGCAGGTGGTGGCATACCATGAGATCGGGCATGCGCTGGTGGCGGCACGGCAGAGCCACTCCGCACCGGTGCAGAAGATCACCATCATCCCCCGCACCTCGGGGGCGCTGGGCTACACCATGCAGGTGGAGCAGGACAACCATTACCTGTTGACCAAAGAAGAGCTGGAGAACAAGATCGCCACCTACGCAGGGGGCAGAGCCGCCGAAGAACTGGTCTTCGGCACCGCATCCACCGGCGCGGGCAACGACATCGAGCAGGCCACCAAGCTGGCGCGGGCCATGATCACCCGCTACGGCATGAGCGAGGATTTCGGCATGGTGGCATTGGAGACCGTTACCAACCAGTATCTGGGCGGGGATGCTTCCCTGAGCTGCTCGGCGCAGACACAGGCGGATATCGACCGGCAGGTGGTGGAACTGATCCGGAAACAATACGAAAAAGCCATGGCGATCCTGCGGGCGGATGAGAAGCAGCTGCACAGGCTGGCAAAGCATCTCTACGAGCAGGAGACCATCACCGGGGAAACCTTTATGCAACTGTTGGAGGAGGGGGTGGCAGACAGGAAGAGCACAACGTAAAGCAATAGGCAACGCATGCCTGCCAAGAAAGCAATGCATATCAGAGATCAAACAAAAACAGCCGCCCTGCGGGCTTCCATGCCCGCAAGGCGGCTGTTGTTCGTCTGTATCAGAAATCCTCCACAAGGAACATGGGGTTGGTCGGGAAAGCATCCATCAGTTCGGGTCGGTGGGTCAGGAGGCGGATATCCTCCCGGTTATCCAGCAGCACGGGCAGCGGGGCTGCGCCCAATAGCAGCTGGCTGAGGGACTGGATGGAGCACTCCAGATCCGGCGCGGCAGCATCGTCTGCCGCAACGGAAACGCCGTTTCCGCAGTCCACCCGGAAGGTATGGTTGTTTTCCGGGATATCCCCATCCGTGATCCGGAAGGCGATACTGCCCACAGAGGCCTTCCACGGGTACAGCTTCAACGCTTCCTCAACATTGATGACGCGCAGCATGCCGAGGTTCTTCATCGTTACGTTCACATCATAGGGTTCAGGGAGCAGGCAGAAGATGTTGGCATCCATGGGCAGCTTGAAGCGGATGTTCTCGCCGCTGGGCTCCAGCACCCGGAAGAAGCCGAACAATCCCCGCAGGTCTGCCGGTTCGGTGTACGCCCAGTCCAGAACGGTGTAGTTCTTGTCCTCTCCATGGTTCAAAAGGCAGTAGGCCTTGGGGGTATCGTCCTGATCATACCACAGATACACATGGTGGTGGGTCATGTAGGGATCCTTGCCGAAGCGGCGCTGCCAGTAGCCGTCATCCCGGTCGCACAGGAAGTTGTGCTTCTGTTGGAATACCTGATAGATCTGCTTCAGCTCGGTCAGATCCTCGCCGGGCAGCACGTGGCGGATGCGCCCGATCCACGGCATTTTGCCAAAGGCATGGGTGCCCACCTCGCACATCTGCACCGTGCCGCAGCATTCAAAGCCGAATTTGCGGTAGAAGGGATGGGAGAAGGGAAACAGCGAAGAGAGCACATCGCCCCGCTGATACGCCGCCTGCAGCACAAAGGGGATCAGCTTTCGCATATGCCCCTCCCGGCGGTACTGGGGCAGGGTGGCAACACCGCCCACGCCGCACATGCCCACCACATGCCCCCAATAGGAGCAGCGGTAGGGGTTGGCGATGACGCTGGAGGTAAGGACACCTTCGTCGGTGAAGGCGCCGTAAGCGTTCTTGTAGGAACCCCAGTGATCCAGCGGGGTCTCGGTACGGTCAAAGCGGAAGGCGATGTTCATGTTGTCCTGCATGGGCAGGAAGTCTTCGGGATTCAGTCGGCGAAGCTGCATGGGCGGATCGGCTCCTTTCGTTTTGAAGTGAGGTGTGCTGTAACAATCGTGATGTATTGGACTTTGGTGTAATGACCTGTGCAGACACCTTTCACAGCGAGGATGTCGTTCTCCTCCGTCTTTTTTGGATTACAATCAGTATACCACACATACTACCCTTCAGCCAAGCCTCTGCCTGGAGCACTCCTTTCCTGCCAGCGGCTTACATTGACGCAAATATGAAAGTATGATAACATTTTATCGGAAGATACAAGGTTTTCCGGCATTTGCCGCACATACTTCCGGGATGCGGCTGCCCGCAGCGGCAGAGCGCATTCCCCCACACAACAATGCCGATGCAGTCCCCTGCCGCAAGGCTGCACAAGTGATGGAGCAAAACGATGAAAACACTTTTGATGGTTGCCGTACACAAGCCCTACCGGATGCCCGAAGACCCCGCCTACCTGCCCCTGTTCGTGGGCGCAGCGGGCAAGGAGACCCCCGAACCCGGCTGGCAGCGGGATGACGAGGGCGAGAACATCAGCCTGAAAAATGCCACCTTCTGCGAGCTGACCGGGCATTACTGGCTGTGGAAGAACGCCGAAGCGGATGCTTTCGGGCTGTGCCATTACCGCCGCTATTTTGCGGGCGGTCTGCCCTTTGGCAAAAAGCATAAGCAGATCCTTACCAGCAAGCAGCTGGAACGTCTGCTTGCCCGTGCCGATGTGATCGTGCCCAAAAAGCGGCACTACTACATCGAGACCAACTACTCCCAGTATGCCCACGCCCACCACGCCTGCGATCTAGAGCTGACGAGGCAGATCATCGGCGAACGCTGCCCGGAATACCTGCCATGCTGGGACCGGGAGATGAGCCGCCGCAGCGGACACCGCTTCAACATGTTCGTGATGAAGCGTGACCGATTCAACGAATACTCCGCATGGCTGTTCGATATACTCTTTGAGCTGGAAAAGCGGCTGGATATCTCCGATTATTCCGATTACGACCGGCGGGTATTCGGCTTTGTTGCCGAGCGGCTGCTGGATGTATGGCTGGGCGGCAGGCAGATCAAGCCGCTGGAATGCCGGGTGGTACATCTGGAAAGCCAGCACTGGGGAAAGAAGATCCTTGCCTTTCTGGCCCGCAGGCGCAAGGGACGCGCACAGGAAATGGGCGAGAGCGTATAAGAAAAACAGGCAGACCAACTGGCGGGAGGATTCTTAAGGAATAATTGATCCAGCAGCGAATAAACGAGCATCCGGCGGATGCTCGTTTTATGTTGGTGTATAAACGCAATGCACGGATACCGTGCGATAATTGCGCCCTCCTGGAATGAAAGGAATTCGTTTTTCGTCTGCTCACCAAATTGGAATTTGACAACATCAAAGCAGCTTGATTTCGTTGGCAATCATAGCCACGGTCTTTTCGTTGGTGTCAATTTTAATCGTGTTGAGTGTGTCATACATCGGTATTCTTGTTATACTTCTTTCGATTATATCCTCAA
>JAFXBE010000119.1 GCA_017516765.1 Clostridia bacterium
ATACCTCATGTCTTGTGTTATGCTCTTCATGAAGGATTTGGCTCCTTTCGTACAGTTTGGTGTCGCAACTCAACTATACCACATGAGCCAATCCTTCTTTTCTTTTCTCTTACTGTCCAACATGTATTGTAGCGCTACACTTTCGTTTGTTGCTAAATTTGCTTTTGCTATTGCAAACAGGCGTAAAATCTTCTATAATAAACTGATGCATTTTGGTGCGAACACAATCCCATCCCGCATCCAACGCCTGCAAGGTGCAGGTGATCACATATCAAAGGAGGAACCATAATGGTATATGTCTTTGATCATCCCCTCATTCAGCACAAGCTTACGCTCATGCGTGACGTGAACACCGGCACCAAGGAATTCCGCGAGCTGCTCAAAGAGATCAGCATGCTGATGGTCTACGAAGTGACCCGCGATCTGCCCACCGAAGAGGTGGAGGTACAGACCCCCATCTGTGTTACCAAGTCCCGGGTGCTGGCCGGTAAGAAGATCGGCATCGTGCCCATTCTCCGCGCAGGTCTGGGTATGGTGGATGGCGTTGCCAACCTGATCCCCGCCGCCAAGATCGGTCACATCGGTCTTTACCGCGACCCTGAGACCCACGAGCCTGTGGAATACTACTGCAAGCTGCCTGCCGACAGCGAAAACCGCGAGTTGATCGTGCTCGATCCCATGCTGGCCACCGGTGGCAGCGCATCCGCCGCCATCACATTTATTAAGCAGCGGGGCTGTAAGAACATCCGTCTGGTCAACCTGATCGCCGCGCCGGAGGGCATCGAGCGGGTACAGAAGGATCACCCCGATGTGAATATCTATGTTGCCGCCTGCGACGAACGTCTCAACGAGCATGCCTACATCGTCCCCGGTCTGGGCGATGCGGGCGATCGTCTCTTCGGCACCAAGTAATCCCCATAAACGTTACCCTTTAAAGGAGGAACCCACCCCATGCGGATCGATCCGGCTGTTAAGAAAGAAACCCTGTACATCCTTGGCACATCCATCATTCTCAGCGTTGTGATGGAACTGGTCTTCTGGCTCGTGGGTCATATGGATTACACGGTACCGCTGGGCAACCTGCTGGGCGTGGGCATTTCGGTGCTCAACTTCTTCCTGATGGGGCTTACGATACAGAAATCCATCGGTCTGGATGAGAAGGCGGCTTCCGACAAGCTGAAGCTTTCTCAGATGCTGCGCATGCTCATGGTGGTCGCGCTGGCTGCCGTGGGCGTGGGCCTGCCCTGCTTCCATGCCCTGGCGGTGGTGATCCCCCTGTTCTTTCCCCGCATCGCCATCGCATTCCGTCCCTTGCTGGACAAGAATCTGAAGCAGCAGCCCGCAGATGATACGACGCTGGATTAACAAAGAGGTGGAACGGATGAATAACAGATCCCTGAGATTCAAGGTGGTGGATTGGCTGCTGATCGCGCTGATCGTTCTGCCGTTGCTGGCGGGTATCGCACTCAAGGTGCTCACCACCCCCGGCTCCGACAGTATCGAGATCACCGGCGCAAGGGTGTATGCCACCATTCCCATGCCCCTGCAGCCGCTGATCATCTCCGAATCTCAGATCAACTCCTGGTTGGTGCTGCTCTCGGTACTGGGTGTTGCACTGTATCTGACCCATGGTCTGGCAATCAAGCCTGTAACCAAGCGGCAGATCATTACCGAATGGGCAGTGGAAAAGGTAGAAGGCCTTGTCAGCGATAACATGGGTGCCCGCTTTATGGCGTATGTGCCGTTTATCGCTTCCATCATGGTCATCAGCGCTTTTTCCAGCCTGATCAGCCTGGTGGGTCTGCGCCCCCCGACGGCGGATATGAACGTGGTGGCAGGTTGGGCCATTCTGGTCTTTGTCATCATTACCTACTACAAGCTCAAGGGCGGTCTCTTCCCGTATGTGAAGGGCTTCTTCGAGCCGCTGCCGGTGTTTGCTCCCTTCAATATTATCGGTGAGCTGGCAACGCCGGTGTCCATGTCCTTCCGTCACTACGGCAATGTGCTGTCCGGTGTGGTCATCTCCACGCTGGTTTCCTTCGCATTGCAGGGGCTCAGCAAACTGGTGCTGGGCTGGCTGCCCGGTTTCCTTGGCGACTTCCCCTTCCTGCAGGCCGGTCTGCCTGCAATCCTTTCCCTGTATCTGGATGTCTTCAGCGGTCTGATGCAGGCCTTCATATTCGCCATGCTCACCATGCTCTACATCGCCACCGGCTTCCCGGAGGAGGATTACGAGCGGCGTATGGCCAAGAAACGCGCCCGCAAGGCTGCTGCTTAATATCAAGAAACAATCAAACATATTTTCAAGGAGGAACTTACTATGGAACTTGCTATCGGTATCATTCTCGCTGGTTGCGCCATCGGCGCCGGTCTCGCTCTGATCGCCGGTATCGGCCCCGGTATTGGTGAAGGTCACGCTGTTGCAAAGGCTTGCGAAGCCATCGGTCGTCAGCCCGAATCCAAGGGCGCTGTCACCTCTACCATGATCATGGGCTGCGCTATCGCCGAAACCACCGGTCTGTACGGTCTGGTTATCGGTATTCTGCTGATCTTCGTTGCCCCCAACCTGTTCGTGAACATCCTCAAGAACGCTGTCGGCAAGTAATGCCCGCCTGACGGTTAAGGAAGGAAAGACAGTAGAATGGTACAGACACTTGATATCATATCGGTCAATATATGGCAGATCCTGATCTCTCTGATCAACCTGCTCATCATGTACCTGATCCTGAAAAAGTTCCTGTTCGGGCCTGTACAGGTGATCCTGCAAACCCGCAAACAGCAGGTGGAGGATATCTACACCGAAGCGCAGCAGAAGCGCGACAGCGCAGAAACCATGCGGGCGCAGTACGAAGAAAAGCTGGCGGGCGCACGTGACGAGGCAGACAGCATCGTCCGCACTGCCCAGCAGACCGCCCAACGCAGGAGCGACGCCATCGTTTCCGATGCCTCTCAGCAGGCCAGCCATCTGAAGCAGAAGGCCGAAGCCGAGATCGCACAGGAGAAGAAGCAGATGCTCAGCGATGTGCGCAGCGAAATTTCCGACATCGCCGTGGAGATCGCCTCCCGGATCGTTGGTCGCGAAGTGCGCAAAGAGGATCATGAATCCTTTGTAGATGAATTTATCCGGAACGTTGGTGAACAGCAGTGACAGAGCTCAGCAGAGAATATGGCGAAGGGCTGTACCTTCTTTGCATGGAGGAAGACCTTGCCACGCAGGCTCTTGAAGAGCTGACCACCCTTTGCGGGCTTTTCCGGGAAAACCCCGACTTCTCCCGGTTGGTGAGCAACCACGCCCTCAGCAAGCAGGAGCGGGTAAGCATTCTGGATGCAGCCCTTCGGGGGCAGGTGCACCAATATGTGCTTAACTTTCTGAAAATCCTGTGTGAGCGCGGCGTTTTTGGCGAGTTCGGCAGTTGTGTGGAAGCATACCGCACCTTCTATAACCGGGATCACCGGGTCGTGGAAGCGGTGGCAACCACCGGTGTGCCCCTCAGCGATGCACAGCGCAGTCTGCTGCTGGAGAAGCTCTCTGCCATCAGCGGCAAGCAGGTGCAGCTGACCGAGAAGGTGGATCCTGCCGTTATGGGCGGCGTTCTGCTGGAAATGGAAGGCAAACGCTACGACAACACCCTGCGCACACGGCTCAGCCAAATGCGGCAGGTACTGACCGGCGAAGTCTGAGCCGGATCTGGAACCGGCATCATCTACAGAAAGCGGTGATACTATGCAACTGAAGCCTGAAGAGATTTCCAAGCTCATTAAAGAGCAGATCAAAACATACGAAAACCGTATCTCCCAGTCCGATACCGGCACCATCATCATGGTGGGCGACGGCATTGCCCATGTATCCGGTCTGGACAACTGCATGGCCAACGAGCTGGTTCGCTTTTCCAACGGCGAATACGGCATGGCGCTGAACCTTGAAGAAAACTCCGTTGCCGTTGTTATGCTGGGCAGCGATGAGGGCGTCAAGGAAGGCGACGTGGTGCAGCGTACCGGTCAGGTGGTCAGCGTGCCTGTGGGCGACGGGCTCATCGGCCGCGTTGTCAATGCACTGGGTCAGCCCGTGGACGGAAAGGGCCCCATCGAAGCGGTGGAGACCCGTCCCATCGAGCGCAATGCCCCCGGCATCATCCAGCGCAAGAGCGTTTCCGTGCCGCTGCAGACGGGCATCAAGGCCATCGACAGCATGATCCCCATCGGCCGCGGTCAGCGCGAGCTGATCATCGGCGACCGCCAGACCGGTAAGACCGTTATCGCGCTGGATACCATCATCAACCAGAAGGGGCAGGATGTGATCTGCGTTTACGTGGCCATCGGTCAGAAGCGCTCCACCGTAGCCCAGATGGTGGATACCCTCACCGCCGCGGGTGCCATGGACTACACCATCGTGGTCAGCGCCACCGCCAGCGAGCTGGCGCCCCTGCAGTACATCTCTCCCTATTCCGGCTGCGCCATGGCGGAGTACTTTATGGATCAGGGCAAGGATGTGCTCATCGTCTACGACGATCTGAGCAAGCATGCGGTCGCCTACCGCGCCCTGTCCCTGCTCATCCGCCGTCCTCCGGGACGTGAAGCCTACCCCGGCGACGTATTCTATCTGCACAGCCGCCTTCTGGAGCGTGCAGCCCGCGTTGCCCCCGAATACGGCGGCGGCTCCATCACCGCCCTGCCCATCATCGAGACCCAGGCGGGCGACGTATCCGCCTACATTCCCACCAACGTGATCTCCATCACCGATGGTCAGATCTTCCTGGAGACCGAGCTGTTCCACTCCGGCATCATGCCCGCCGTCAATCCCGGTATCTCCGTAAGCCGTGTAGGCGGCAATGCCCAGATCAAGGCCATGAAGAAGGTTGCCGGCAGCCTGAAGCTGCTCTACAGCCAGTACCGCGAGCTGCAGGGCTTTGCCCAGTTCGGCTCCGATCTGGATGCAGACACCAAGGCCCGTCTGGCGCAGGGCGAGCGTATCGTTGAGGTGCTCAAGCAGAACCGCAACCACCCCGTAACGGTAGAAAACCAGGTGTGCATCTTCTACGCCGTTACCCACGGCTTCCTCAAGGAAGTAGCTGTGGAGAAGGTGGCGGACTACGAAGATAACCTGTACGCCCGTCTGGAAGCCCAGCACAGCGATGTGCTGGAGCAGATCCGCACCACGGGGCAGCTGAGCGCAGAAACCGAAGCCAGCCTGAAGGCTGCGCTGGAAGCCTTTACCGCAGACTTCCTCAAGGCACAGTAATCGAAGGGAGGAGTAACCATGGCCGGAGCGTCCATGAAGGATATCAAGCTTCGCATCCGCAGCGTGGAAAGCACCATGCAGATCACCAAGGCGATGCAGCTTGTAGCCACCTCCAAACTTCGCCGCGCCAAAGAGCGCATGGAAAGCAGCAAGCCCTTCGGCGTACTCGCCCGTCAGGCGATCTCCGCTGCGGTGGCACGCTGCGAGGATGCGCACATTCCGTATCTTACCCCCCGTGAGAGCAAACGCCGCTGCTATGTGATCATTGCCGGTGAGCGCGGTCTGGCGGGCGGTTATAATTCCAATGTGTTCAAGGCGGTCGCCGCCCATAGCGAAGGCGTGGAATACTGCGTGCTTCCCATCGGGCGCAAAGCCATCGACAAATACCAGCACATGGGCGTACAGCTGCTGGATGATACCCAGTACCGGGTGGAAGGGGCCAACGTGGGCGCATGCTTCCGTATGGCCAACCTGCTGGTGGAGGGCTACGATCAGCAGCAGTTCGACGAAGTCTGGCTGGTATATACCAACTTTCATACCATGATGGATCAACAGGTGGATGTGCAGCAGCTGCTGCCGGTCATCCGGGCAGAATTGCCGGAGGATGCCACCCCCGTTTCCACCGTGTATGAAGAAGAGCCTGCGGAGACCCTCCGAAAGGTCGTCCCGGATTATCTGGCGGGCAGGCTGTACAGCGCGGTCTGCGACAGCTTCGCCAGCGAAGTGGCCATGCGCCGCAACGCTATGGATTCCGCCACCAAAAACGCCGATGCCATGATCAGTGAGCTTCGCCTGCGCTACAACCGAGCCCGACAGGGCGCCATTACGCAGGAGATCACCGAGATCGTGGCGGGTGCGGAAGAATAAGCATCGGGAAAGGAGAAAACCATTGTGAATACACAAAATATCGGCAAGGTGGTTCAGGTCATCGGCCCGGTGCTTGATATCCGCTTCGAAGACGGTCACCTGCCCGAGTTGCTTTCTGCTATCGAGATCATGAACGGCGATACCAAGGTGGTCGCCGAAGTGGCGCAGCACATCGGCGACAATGTAGCCCGCTGCATTTCCATGAACGCCACCGACGGTATGGTGCGCGGTCTGGATGCAGTGGATACCGGCAGCCCCATCACCGTGCCCGTAGGCACCGATTGCCTTGGCCGTATCTTCAACCTGCTGGGCGAAGCCATCGACGATCAGCCTCAGCCCGAAAACGCAGAACGCTGGCCCATCCATCGTGCCGCCCCCTCCTATGAGGAGCAGGAGACCACCACCGAGATCCTGGAAACCGGCATCAAGGTCGTCGACCTGATCGCGCCCTACGCCAAGGGCGGCAAGATCGGTTTGTTCGGCGGCGCTGGCGTTGGCAAGACGGTCCTCATTATGGAGCTGATCAACAACGTTGCCAAGCAGCACGGCGGTCTGTCCGTGTTTGCGGGCGTTGGCGAGCGTACCCGCGAGGGCAACGACCTCTACAACGAAATGAAGGAAAGCGGCGTGCTCTCCAAGACCGCTCTGGTCTACGGACAGATGAACGAGCCGCCGGGAGCCCGTATGCGCGTGGGTCTGAGCGGTCTGACCATGGCAGAGTATTTCCGTGACCGCGAAAAGCAGGATGTGCTTCTGTTTATCGACAACATCTTCCGCTTTACCCAGGCGGGTTCCGAGGTATCCGCTCTGCTGGGCCGTATGCCCAGCGCCGTAGGCTATCAGCCCACGCTGGCCACCGAGATGGGTGCATTGCAGGAGCGTATCACCTCTACCAAGCAGGGCTCCATCACCTCTGTACAGGCTGTTTACGTTCCCGCTGACGACCTGACCGACCCCGCTCCCGCCACCACCTTTGCTCACCTTGATGCCACCACGGTTCTGAGCCGTTCCATCGCATCTCTGGGTATTTATCCAGCGGTTGACCCGCTGGATTCCACCAGCCGTATCCTCAGCCCCGAGGTCGTGGGTTATGAGCACTACGAGGTGGCACGTCAGGTGCAGGGTATTCTGCAGCGTTACAAGGAACTGCAGGATATTATCGCCATCATGGGTATGGACGAGCTGAGCGACGAAGACAAGCTGATCGTATCCCGCGCCCGTAAGGTGCAGCGTTTCCTGAGCCAGCCCTTCAGCGTTGCCGAGCAGTTTACCGGCATGGAGGGCAAGTATGTCCCTCTGAAGGAGACCATCCGCGGCTTCCGCGAGATCATCGAAGGAAAGCACGACGACCTGCCCGAGAGCGCCTTCCTGTTCGTGGGCACCATCGACGAAGCTGTTGCCAAAGCGCAGAAGGGTGAATGATCATGGCAACCTTTCATTTGCAGATCGTAACGCCGGATCGCCTTGTCTTTGACGGACAGGCAGAACGTCTGGTCGCCCGTACCGTGGGCGGTGATGTGTGCATTCTTGCAAAGCACATCGATTATGCTGCCCCCCTTGGGATCGGCGCAGCGCACATCGTGGATGAAGACGGCAAGGAGCACAAAGCAGCTTGCAGCGGCGGCATGCTTACCGTTTACGGCGGCGAGGCGATCCTGATGGCGACCACATTCGAGTGGGCTGAGGAGATCGACCTTGCCCGCGCCGAGCGCGCCCAGCAGCAGGCAGAGGAGAAGCTCAGAAAACTCAGCCGGGACGACCGGGAGTTTGTGCTGGCTTCTGCCAAGCTGAAGCGCGCCATTGCCCGTATCAATGCAGTTGAGTAAACATCCAACCATCACTGTGCAAACGCCGAAGGGATGAAATATGTCCCTTCGGCGTTCTTTTTGTTCGTGTTCAAACACAAAAAAGGCGGTTTTGAACCCGGAATACGCTGCAAAGAGACAGCTGCCTCTTTTTTCCGGCGCTATATTGTGGTAGGATACAAAAGCAATCATGATTACCGCTATCATCTTACAGGAGGCTTATTATGATCACCTTTGCCAATGTAACCAAAACCTACGGCGAAAAGAAGGCAGTCAACGATCTGTCCATGACCATCGAAGACGGAAAGGTATTCGGCTTTATCGGCCCCAACGGCGCCGGCAAGACCACCACCATCAAGCTGATGACGGGCATCATCGCCCCGGATGCAGGTACCATCCTGATGGATGGTATGGACATCACCAAGGATCCTATCGCTGTAAAGCGTTCCTTCGGTTTTGTGCCCGATACCTTCGATATGTACGAACGCCTTACCGGGCGGGAATACCTTCGCTTTATGGGGGATATCTACTGCGTGCCCAAGGCGCAGCGTACCGCACATATTGAAAAGTATCTGCAGCTGTTCTCTCTGGAGGATGCTTACGATCAGCAGCTGCGCAGCTATTCCCACGGCATGAAGCAGAAGCTGGCCATTATCGGCGCGTTGATGCACGAACCCAGCATCTGGATTCTCGACGAACCCATGGTGGGTCTGGATCCCCAGAGTGTCTATCTGCTCAAGGAAGAAATGCGCGCCCATGCCGACAAGGGACACAGCGTGTTCTTCTCCACCCATGTGCTGGACGTGGCGGAACGGCTTTGCGACGAGATCGGCATCATCAAGCAGGGTCAGCTGATCGCCAAGGGGTCTCTGGAAGAGCTGCGTGGCGAGGGCGACAGCACGCTGGAAGAGCTGTTCCTTGAACTGGTGGAGAAAGGGGAGTAAATCATGATCGCCTATCTTCGTTTGCTGGTTCAGAACAGAACCTCTGTGTTCCGCGGAGGCACAGCCAAGGATGGCAAGCCGCAGTCCAAGCCGGTTAAGGTGCTCAAGACAGTCGGCATTGCTGTGCTTGCTCTGTTTCTTTACGCATCCATTGCTATGCTGGAGTATCTTCTCTTCGATACGCTGAACAGCATAGGGCAGGGGCAGACCGTTCTGGGGCTCGCTCTGCTCGGCTGCACCATGATCACCCTGATCTACGGTTTCTTCTACGTTAACGGTCTGCTGTTCTTCAGCAAGGATACCGGCTTTCTGGCCGCCATGCCCATTACTTCCCGCAGCATCCTCAGCTGCAAGATGATAATGGCTGCCGCAGGTGAGGCGGGCGTTTCGCTCCTGTTCGCCGCGCCGCTGGTGGTATGCTACGGCATCAGCGAGGGGCTGGGCATTCTGTATTACCTCAAAAGCCTGATCGTATTTGCCACGATTCCGTTGCTGCCCCTTACGGTGGGCATGCTGCTCAGCTTCCTGCTCATCCGCATCAGTGGTCTGTGGAAACGGCGTGAGGGCGTTACCACGCTGGTCAGCTTTGCGCTCTTTGCACTGATCATGATCGGCGAATTCAGTCTCGGTTCCATGGAGGACAGCGAGATCACCCAGTGGCTGGTAGCAATGGTGGTCGGTCAACGATCCTTTGCACAGCTGCTGCTGCGCAATCTTCCCTGGCTGGGCTGGGCCAACGACGGTATTGTTGCAGCCGGCGCAGCCGGTCTGGGTCACATCGCGCTGTATCTGCTTCTGAGCATCGGTGTGTTCGTTCTGGCTGTTTTCCTGCTGGGCGGCGGCTATATGAAGCTGGCTGTTAAGCAGGAGGAATCCATCAGCCGGGTAAACAACACCAAGAAGCGTGTATTCAAGGGTAAGGACGAGGAGCGCACTCCCATGCATGCGCTGGTTATGCGGGAGATCAAGGATGTGCTCTCTGTGCCGGTATACGCCACCAACTGTCTGATCGGTATGGCGGTTATGCCCATTATGGTCGCTATGATCATTTTCACCCTGTCCCAGGAAGGCAATCTGGGCGAATTGACTGTATTGCTTGATGTGGTTCCCAAAGCCGCCTATATTGCGGTGGCAACGGCTGCATTCGGCTTTCTGGGTTCCATGTGCGAGGCTGCCAGCACGGCGATCTCCCGCGAGGGAGCAGCTCACGAGCTGCGCAAGACCTACCCCCTCAGCGGCGGTGAGCAGCTGCGGGCAAAGGCATACATGGGTCTGGTCTTCCATATGATCGGTGTGGTACTGATTACCGTTATGCTGATCATCATGCTGCCCTCCTTCTGGATGGAGACGCTTGTGGCAGCGGTCTGCTCTGTTGCTCCCGCAGCTCTGATGAGCCTGAGCAGTGTGATTATCGATGCCTACCATCCCAGACTGAACTGGAAGAACGAAACCGAAGCCGTAAAGCAGAACACCAATGCACTGCTGAGTATGCTGCTGAATATGGTGGCTATTGCGGTCCTGATCGGTGCGTTCGTCCTTTGCTTCCTCTGTTTGAAGCTGGACTGGATCGGTTCCTTTGTTGTAACGATGGTTCTGGCAGTTGCGCTGGATGCCCTGCTGCTTCTGTGGATGAACCGTGGCGCAGCAAAGGCTTACTACGCCCATTGATTTGACAATTGTGAATAATTGTTACAAAAATGCGTGCAATTATTTCGGAATTGTGATATAATTCCTTTGCACAAGGATAACACCTTGTGCAAAGGAGGCACAGAATGACCACCAGAGTTCAGGAAAACAGGCGTTTGAAAAACACGCTGACTACCCGGCAGCCGCATATGGGCATGCTGGAGAAAAGCATGCTGCGCAGCGCGGTTTTTGATCCGGGCGACAAGGTGCTGGATGCAAATGTATGCAGCGGTCAGGTATCGGAATATCTGCTCGAACATATGGATTGCAGGGTCTGCGGTGTTTCCGACCGGATGGAGGAGGTACGCCGCACCCGGGCAAGAATGTACAGCGGCGACTTTGTCTATGCCCCAAGCGGCGATATTCCCTGGCAGGATCAGACGTTCGATACGGTGCTTCTGCATCCGGCGGAGGGCAATATCGACAGCCTCAGGTTGCAGCTGCAGGAGTGCAGGCGCGTGCTTAAGCCGGGCGGACAGTTGGTGCTGGGACTCAAAAGCATGCCAACCATGCTTCGCAGGGTTTCCTCTTTCGTTTTTGAAACCCTGCCGGAAGACGAGCTGCCTTCCTGCGGGGAAGCCGAAAAGCTGCTGCTGCAATGCGGCTTTGAGTATGTTTCCAAAGCCACTGTCGGGCTGGCGGGAAGCATTCTGATCGGCTGGAGAGCCAAAGAAGACAACTGAACAGAGACCGAAAGGGAGACAGCGACCTGCCGTCTCCCTTTTTGCTGCTATATCTGCGGCGTTTACGACCGGATGAGCAAATTATGAAGAAATTTAGTCTAAACTGTTTAGAAATTATCGTAAACCTTGCAATAACGAAACAAATTTGATACACTACATGATAAGGAAGAACGGAAACGGAGGCGCACAGCATGGTGGATATCGCCATTATCGGAAAAGGCCCCGCAGGTTGGTCCTGTGCCATGACGGCGCGTATGCGCGGGCTTTCGGCGACAGTGATTGCCCCCAAAAACGATACCGGCTGGCTGCGTACCGCAGAGCGTATTGATAATTATCCTGGTATGCCCATGGTCAGCGGCAGAGAGATGCTTGCCAGCTTCCGGGAGCAGGCGCTTGCGCTGGGGGCAGAGGAGAGACACGGACTGGTCAGGCAGATCATGCCGCTGAAGGATCGCTTTATGCTTCTGGTGGAAAACGATATTCTGGAAGCAGGTACGGTGGTGCTCGCCATGGGTGCAGCCAGACCCACCTTGCTGCCCGGCGAAGAGGAACAGCTTGGGCGCGGGGTCAGCTACTGCGCCACCTGCGACGGTATGTTCTACCGGAACAAAAAAATCGCAGTGCTTTCTGCATCTCCGCAGGGCGCAGAGGAATGCCGTTTTCTTGCAGGGCTGGTATCCGCTCTGGACTACTACAGCCTGAAGCACCATCAGGCGCAGGAACTGCCGCCGATGGCAGTTGGTAAAGAGGAAAAACCCTTGTCCATCGGCAGGAGCGAAGAGGGTCTTTTGCTCCATACAGATAACGGCAGCCGACTCTACGACGGTATCTTCATCTTCCGGGCAGCCATGCCGTTGAATATGCTTCTGGCAGATCTGGCAACAGAAGGAAGCTTTATTCCCGTTGACCGGGCGATGAAGACCAATGTACCCGGCGTTTTTGCCGCCGGTGACTGTACCGGGCAGCCTTTGCAGATCGCCAAGGCGGTTGGAGAGGGCAACATCGCAGCCATCTCCGCAGCAGCTTATCTGGCCCACCGGGAATGATCGCTCATCCCTGTGCGTTGTATCGGCGCAGGTTGAAATTCGTAAACCACAGAAGCCTTAAGGAGGATTATCCATGAAAAAGAAGCTGTTTTCTGTAATCGTTGCCCTGGCGCTCTCGCTGTGTCTGCTCGTCGGCGCTGCTGCTGCCGAATCTGCTGCAGCGGCAGACCTGGAAGCGCTCTATCCCTTGATGGATCTGGTATGTGCCGCCGGTTATGATCCTGCACAGGGCACCTTTATGGTGGTACCCGATTCCGAGGGCGTGCTGGAGATCTCCTTTGTGGATTCGCTGATCCGACTGGCACAGGAACGGGGCGTGCTGGAGGTTACCGAGGCGACCATGAAGGATCCCTCCGCCCAGACCGCTCTTTTGCAGCGTATTTTTGCGGCTCAGCTTCCCAAGACCGAAACAGTCGTAGCTGCCGAGCCTTCCACTCAGTACATCGGCTTCAAGCCGGTAACGGTGGGCGCAACAGGCGAGGAGAGCGTGATCCGTGTTTTGGGCGAGATGTACATGGCATCCAAGCCGCTTCTGTCTCTTTCGGAACAGGAATTTGCCGATGTGCTCTGGCTTGACCGTGCTGTCTTTACCTTCCGTGCCGATCCGGAAGCGTACGGCGGGTTCCGATTGATGGGTTTTTCCTCCGGTATGGAGCTGAGTGTGGAGGAAGAAATGCAGGCGTATTCCGAAAGCATCGTCGTGGAATATGTGAATACCAATCTGGGCTTCATGCTGTTGTATCCTGCTGTTTTCACCGATGATATGCTCATCGAGGATGCTAACGGCGTTTCTGCTGCTCTGCCCGACGGCAGCGTATCCTTCTTTGCCCGCAGGGATGCCAACAGCGAAAGCAGCACACTGACGGACTATGTTTCCGCTGTGGCGGAGAAGCTGCCCGATGCGGATGTGGATATCAATCAGGAACTGTGCTACGGTGCGGTTTCTTCCATCGCCGATGGCTATGCCGTATACGATGTATACGTGGTCACCGGTCAGTATGTCTATCATGCCCAGCTGAAGTACCGTACCGATCTGATGAGTGAATACAGCATGTACAATGCTTATCTGCTCAACAGCTTCGGTGTGGATGAGTTGGCCGCCGGCTGATTGGCTGCACAAAATAAAACCGCCGCACTTCGTGTGCGGCGGTTTTTCTTAACGCTTGCGCCCTTTCCGATCCATAGGGCGTGCGCTTTCGTTTTTCCTTCCGTTCCGGGAGACGGGAGCGTTTGGGTTGCGTTTGCCGGCTGCGTTTCGGTTGTTAACAGGCGTTCGCTTGTCTGCAGTCCTTCCGGCGTTGCTGCTGCGTCTGTTCCGGTTGACGTTGCCAGAACGGTGACTGGATGATTCTGTTCCATACGCGACCGTACGCTCAGGCGGCACCAGCGCATGGGGGCCGAAGCCGATCAGATCCTCCCGGCCGCAGAGCCGGAGAGCTTCCCGCACAAGGTCGTGATTACGTGGGCTTTTGTATTGCAGCAATGCCCGCTGCATGGCTTTCTCGTGGGCGGTCTTTGGCACATAAACGGGCTTCATATCCCGGGGATCGATGCCGGTGTGGTACATACAGGTGCTCAGCGTACCGGGAGTGGGGTAGAAGTCCTGCACCTGCTCTGGCTGGTGTCCGATATCACGCAGGTACTCGGCAAGGGTCACCGCATCGCTCAAAGTGCTGCCGGGATGGCTGCTCATCAGATAGGGCACCAGATACTGCTTCATGCCCAGATTCCGGTTGATCTGCTCATACCGCTGCACAAAACGATCGTACACTTCCCGATTGGGCTTGCCCATCTTTTCCAGCACATTGGGGCTTACATGCTCGGGAGCCACTTTCAGCTGTCCGCTTACATGGTGGCGGCACAATTGCTGCAAAAAGGAAGGATCCTTGTCTGCCATTACGTAATCGAAGCGGATGCCCGAGCGGATAAAGACCTTTTTCACCTTCGGCAGGGCCCGCATCTTCTCCAGCAGGCGGCACAGCTCCTTGTGGCTCACCTTCAGGTTCTTGCAGGGGGTGGGGTAGAGGCACTGGCGGTTTTTGCATGCGCCGCTTTTGAGCTGCTTGTCGCAGGCCGGGGCGCGGAAATTGGCGGTGGGGCCGCCTACATCGTGAATATAACCCTTGAAATCGGGGAAAGTGGTCAAAAGCCGGGCTTCCTTGAGTAAAGAGCCTTCGCTGCGGGCGGTTACGATGCGCCCCTGATGAAAGGTGAGCGCACAGAAATTGCATGCGCCGTAGCAGCCCCTTACCGCACTGAGGGAAAACCGTACCTCCTTGAGCGCCGGTACGCCGCCCTGCTTGTCGTACATGGGGTGAGCCCTGCGGGTAAAAGGCAGATCGTAGACCGCATCCAACTCGTCTGTGCTCAGCGGCATGGCAGGGGGATTCTGTACAAGATACCGCTGGCTGTCCTGCATCTGACAGAGCACGCCGCCGCGTACGGGATCCTGCTCGCCGTATTCCAGCATAAACGCCTTGCAGTAGGCTTTGGGGTCGGCTGCCACCTCTGCATGGGAGGGCAGCAGGATCGCATCTTTGGGCGGCTGCTTTGCCATGTAGCAGATGCCGCTCAGTCTGATCAGTTCGTGTGCAGGCATGCCCCGGCGAACCCAGTCGCAGCAATCGATGATGGTCTTCTCGCCCATGCCGTACATCAGCAGGGTGGCGGCGCTGTCTACCAATACGCTGCGGCGTACCTTATCATCCCAGTAGTCATAATGGGAAAAGCGGCGAAGGCTGGCTTCCACGCCGCCGATCAGCACCGGCATGCCGGGATAAGCCTCATGGATGCGGTTGCAATAGACCGTAACCGCTCTGTCGGGTCGCATACCCGCTTTGCCGCCGGGGGCGTAGGCATCCTCGCTGCGCCGCTTCTTGGCGGCGGTGTAGTGGTTCACCATGCTGTCGATTACGCCGGAGGATACCAGAAAGCCCAGCCTGGGTTTGCCGAAGCGGCGAAAATCTTCGGCGGAGTGGTATTCGGGCAGGCAGAGCATGGCGATCCGGTAACCCGCATGCTCCAATACCCGGCTGATGATGGCGTGCCCGAAGGACGGGTGATCCACATAAGCTTCGCCCACCACATAGACAAAATCGGGCGCATCCCAGCCCCTCGCTTTCATATTGGCCATGGAAACCGGCAAAAAATCCATTGTTTTTCCTCCTGCCTGCCTTGCGGCAGCCATGTTATCATTGTTTATTATCAATCATTTGGGAGGGGTTGTCAATGGCAGGTGCATGCCTGCCCCGTCTGCAAATATCGCTTTTTTTCGTAAGCCGTTGCCAAGAAAAGTGCGGAATGTTATAATGGTTACAGCTGAAAAGGAGGTCATCCTTATGAAAAGAAAAATCGGTATTCTCACCAGCGGCGGCGACTGTCCGGGTCTGAACGCTGCCATTCGCGGCGTGGCACGCGCTGCCTACGAACTTTTTGATGCCGAGATCATCGGTATCCGCAACGGCTACGGCGGACTGATCGACGGTGAATATCAGGAGATGAGCAAGAAGCAGTTCTCCGGCATCCTTACCCTTGGCGGTACCATTCTGGGTACCAGTCGCCGCCCCTTCCGCAACATGCGCGTTGTGGAGGAAGACGGCGTGGACAAGGTCGCTGCCATGAAGAAGACCTACAAGGATCTGAAGCTGGATTGCCTTGTTACCCTTGGCGGCAACGGCACCCACAAGACGGCTAACCTGCTCAGCGAGGAAGGTCTCAACGTGATCGGTCTGCCCAAGACCATCGACAACGACATCTTCGGCACCGACTTTACCTTCGGCTTCCATACCGCTGTGGACATTGCTACCGAAGTGATCGACCGTATCCATACCACTGCCACCAGCCACGGTCGCTGCATGGTCATCGAGATCATGGGCAACAAGGCGGGCTGGCTTACGCTGTATTCCGGCGTTGCCGGCGGCGCGGATGTGATCCTCTTGCCCGAGATTCCCTACGACATCAAGGAGGTCGCCAAGACGGTAGAAGCCCGTGCCAAGAGCAAGAAGGCGTTCTCCATCATTGCCGTAGCCGAAGGCGCAATGAGCAAGGAAGAAGCCAAAATGAAGAAAAAGGAGCGCGAGGCATACCGCGCCACTTTGCCCTACGATTGCATCAGCAAGCGCATTGCTGCCGAGCTGCAGCAGATGGTAGGTGTTGAGGCACGTCATGTGGTGCCCGGTCATATCCAGCGCGGCGGCAGCCCCAGCGCATACGACCGTGTACTCTCCACCCAGTTCGGCGTACATGCCGCCCAGCTGATCCGCGACGAGGTCTACGGTGTTACTGTTGCGCTCAAGGGCAACCAGATCACCCACAACAAGCTCAGCGACATCGCCGGTGTGCCCAAGCCCGTGGAAAAGGACAACGCTGTTGTTGCCACTGCCCGTGATATGGGCATCTGCATGGGCGACTGACCGGTTCAATGAGAAATTCCCGTACGTGCAGTACGGGTGATGAAGCAATACGAAACCGCAAGCGTTGGCTTGCGGTTTCGTGCTTTGCCGTGATAGAATAAAACGATAAACTTGCAATTGTCATGGGAGAGGCTTTTGGCGAATAACCGAATGGGTGCTTTGCCTTTGTGCTTGTCCTGTTTTGTCGATAGGTCTGTAGAACGATGGTGATATCCATCCTCTGTCGGAGTGATGTTATGAATGGAAGAAGCAAATCCGGGGCTGCCGTTTCCTTAAGTCTTGATCTGGGCAACGGTATTCTGTGCCGTGATTCCTTATGTGACAACCCGCTGCCCGGAACGGCTCCGGACAGCGGGTTGTTGTTTACGGTCAGGTAAAGTCGATATCGTAGCGTGTTCCTTGGCAGAAGAGCACGCCGTCTGTCAGACGGATGCGCAGAATACAGGTGTTTTCGTCTGCGAAATCATTGTGCCCGTTGTCGATCCATGAAGCGAAGACAGTGCGCATGGTGTCGGATATGGCACGGTTTTCAGGCTTGCAGAACCAGCCGAGGTTTTCACCCACGCCGTGTGCGGTAAACCATTCGCCGCAGACCGCGCATACCGGATTGGCGGAAAGCTGTTGCATTTTTGCAGACAGGGCATGGGTGAGCACATAAAAGGAACCGTCACAATAAAAGGCATCTACCGTTCTTACGGAGGGGATCCCTCCTGCCAGCGTTGCCAGAGCGATCAAGCTGTCTTTACCAAAACGCTCCGTCAGAATAGCTTCGGTTTCATGGGTCGGCTTCATGTGACTCTCCTTTTGTGAAAAAACAATTACTCCAGCGAAACGAATAGCAGCAATTCAAAACAGGGCAGATTGGCTTCGCTGGCCTGTTCGGTTTCGTCCCCGCTGATGCTGAGGGAGAGTCCGGAATAGGTACCGTACATCATGACCCGCTCATCTGTGGCAAAGGTGGGTTCCTCGTGGGAAATGACAACGATCTCATTTTTGTACTTGCCCTTGTCCTTGGCCAGCGCCATGCGGATCAGCCACTCGTCGCCGTTCTGGGTTGCGCTCAGCAGATAGGCTTTGGTGCCCACAATGCTGCCTTCGTAATCGGCAGATTTCTTGACCAGATTGGCATAGGTGGGCTTAATGGATTGCTTCTGCAGGTAATTGAGCATGTCGCCATCGGTCCATTTACGGTTGATGGTGTAGGTAAGCCGCCGGTCTGACAGGCCTTTTTTGGAAAACACCAATACCAATTCGTGGGGGCCTTCTTCCGCTACTTCGACGGTGAACTTGAAGCGTCCCTCGCCGGTGACCCGTTTGGTAGCCACCGACTGTCCGTCCAAAAAGATCTGGATGGATGCGCCGGCGACCGAATCGCCGGAGATGACCAGATCGTCGCTGGTCAGTTCTTTGGGAATCTCTGTATCCGGGTTGACCATCAGCAGCATGCGCTGGTAGGTGACGGGGTAGGCAAGCTCCATAACTTCTTCGCCTTCGAACTCGGCAAAGAAGGTGATCAGGAACACGCCTTCTTTGGGCAGCTCCACGGGAATATCGAATTTGCCCGATTTATCGGCGGTATCTTCGTAGAGGATGGAGCCGTCGTAGCTCATGCCCATCACCACTGCGGCGAACTCCACCCCGGGTGCGGCAGTGCCTTTGATGTGGAATTCCTTCTGGTTCGTTTCTTCGGGCGGTGTGGAGGTAAGGTTGATCTTTGCACTGGCAACCGCCGGCAGGGGAAGGGTCTCCACAAAGGACATGGTTTTCCAGATCTTGTTGAGCGCACTGTTGTCCTTGTCGGTGGCAGAACGGCCGTATACCTGCATATCCAGCGTGATCTGGTAGCCGTTGTAGATGGTGCGGCGCATAAAGCCGCGGTGCAGAACCTCGCCGCCGTCACGCTTGATGTATTTCAGCGCCAGAAAACGGTCGCCGTCCAGCTTGGTCCAGCTGGAGGAGGAAAAATCGTAGCCTTCGCCCAGATATTCGTTGCGCGGATAGTGGCTGAGACGGTAGGTCGCGCGCATATCCTCGTTCTGACGGTTTACATCGAATACGCTGTTGGTATATATGCTCTGTACCGCGGTGATCTCCAGACAGGTTTGCCCGTCCTCTGCCCAGCATTGCATCAGAACGCCGCGCTTTGCGAAATCTGTTTTCAGCTCTTCCACATCTGTCTGGCGGTTCTCCAGCCATGTGGCATAAACATCCAGATTATCGGGACGCAGTACAACGGGATAGGTTTCGGGAATGTCTATGGTGCTGTAAATACTGTCGAGAATATAGACTTCTGCACCGGCGCCAAGGGCGAAAAGCAGGCATAAAGCCATAACTGCACAAAAAAACCATTTTCGCATAAGGTGTCCACCTCCTCATGGAGTGCCGGCGCAATGGGCAAAACGGCTCAGTACGGCGGTTAAAATATATTTTATCATAGATAGAACAGGTTTATCAAGAAAAAAGCACGAAATGGACAGCGCTGCGCGATGCAGCGAAAATAGAATTCTAATGATATTCTTATTTGAATATATACCCCAACTATGGTACACTTTGATTATCCTGTTACTGTGAGGTGCTCTATGAAGGCCGGAACGCGCAAACTGCTGAACTTCCTATTCTTGCTGCTGACACTGGGAATCGTTCTCTACATTGGTCTCAGCGGCAACAATATGGAAGATCTTCTGGAGGCTCTGCGGAATTTCAGTCCCATCTGGCTGCTGGCCTGCCTTGGCTGCTGGCTGGTTTATCTGGTAACGGATGCGCTGAGCGTTCATTGCTTCCTTCGCAGACAGGGGTTCCCGATCCGCCTTCTGGACAGCATTCATGCTGCGATCGTCGGCTTGTACTATTGCAACATCACGCCGGGCGCTTCCGGCGGGCAGCCCATGGAGATGTACGAGCTCAGCAAAAAGAAGATCCCCATCGGCTACAGCGGCTCCGCACTGGCAATCAAATTCGTTTGCTTTCAGGCAACGCTGCTGGTGGTGGGCGTTATTATGTGGCTTACCAACAGAGCGTTTGTGATCGAACACACGGAAGGCGTTCACTGGCTGGTGATCCTTGGTTACGTGGTCAATTGCTTCTCCATCAGCGGCGTGGTGCTGATGGCCATCAGCCGTAAGGCGGTTATGTGGGTCATCGACAAATGTATTGCCGTTGGTGTCAAGCTGCGCATCTGCAAGGACCCCGATGCTTCCCGCGAAAAGTGGACGAACCACTGCAGCAATTTTCTCAACAGCTTTCAAATGCTGCTGAAGCACCCTGTTGATCTGATGGTGCAGATCGTTATCGCCCTTGTGCAGCTGCTGGCCATTATGCTGGTAACAGTCTGTATCTACCACGGCATGGGGCTTAACGAAGCCTCCAACATCGGTATCATTGCCATCGGTGTGCTACTCTACATCAGCGCAAGCTATACGCCGCTGCCGGGCGCTTCCGGTGCACAGGAGGGCGGCTTCGCTCTGTTCTTCAGCGGCATTTTCCCGGATGCCAATTTGTTTGTTGCATTGCTCATCTGGCGTTTCTTCACCTACTACCTTACGGTGATCGTAGGCGCGGGTGTTACCATGGCGGAAAGCGTGCACGGCATCGTGAAAAAGTAAAATCCATTGCAGATAAAAGGAACCCCGCATCCGTTTGTTTCGGAATGCGGGGTTCCTTTTGTACGTCGAGGGCTACTACTGTGCAGGGGTGAAGAGTTGCTCCACAGTATAGCCCTGCCCGCGCAGCAAAGCAAGAATGCTGTCTTCGGGCAACACCAGATGCATCAGTCCGACAGTTACGAAATAGGTGTGCGGTTCGTTACTTTCAAGCATGGACACAAGACGGTCTGCCATGGTACGGTTGCGGGCGGTTACCAAAACGAAGTGATATTCGGCAAGCAGCTCGGGCGGCAGGCTTTCGTCCTGCAAATATTCGTCTGCAAATGCCTGCGCCTGTCCCCTGTGCCACCATACGGGCCAGTTGGCAAGCTGGGTATTCTCTTTGGGAGAAAGAACCGCGTCGCATCCCTGCGCCAGCAGCGCTTCCTGCAGGGAAGGGGAAAAGCTGTCCATCGCTTCGAATTGCGCCAGAGCGGTTTCCAGATAAAGCGTCTCTTTGTTGCCCACATACTTTTCAACGATTTCCTCCACCCCAAGAGAGGCGGCGTGGCGGCTGTTTCTGGCACCCATTTCGTCGGCTGCGGCGTGGGTCGCCAACATACTGGTAACAGCCCACGGCTTGTATTGGCGCAGCGAATCGGGAGCCATCCGCGCGACCCGGCAGGCTTCCTCCAGCAATTGCCAGGTTTCCTGAGACAGCTTCGTGCGCAGGTCGCCCTGCGGATCCACCATCATCTGTTGGGCGAGCAAAGCAGTTTCCGTGCTGCCGCTGTCGCATTCGAACACGAAAGTATCGGCATCCTTCATGCTTTGCAGAATATGTTCTCCGTAGGGTTCCATATCGGGGCTGCCCACGTGGATGGAGCCAAGGATCACCATCGGGTTTTTGCCCCCATTGATGCGGTAGCAGATCCCCTGAGCGGGTTCCCGTTTCTCGCAGCCGCACAGCAGCGCGGGGGTGAGCACAATCGCAGTCAGACAGAGCATACGTTTCCAGAACAGATTCATACTTGTTTCTCCTTCGCAGATGTTTCCGTCGGATGGGTGATGGCTGCTTCCCGGCGAAACTGCCAATGGGCGGGAAGCAATGCGCGGTATACAGGCTGCCGGTAACGGTCGTCCACCAGTATCAGTACGCCCCGGTCGGTTTCGGAGCGAATCACACGCCCGCCCGCCTGCAGTACCTTCTGCATACCGGGGATCCTTGAAGCAAAATGGAAGCCGTCGCCGAACAATTCCTCATAACGCTGCTGCATTGCGCTCTGCTTCTGGGAAGGGGTGGGCAGCCCCACCCCCACGACCATGGCGCCGATCAGCTTATTGCCGGGCAGATCGATTCCCTCGCTGAACAGCCCTCCCAGTACACAAAGCCCCAGACGAGGGGAAGAGTCATCACCGAATGCTTCAAAGAATGCCTCCCGGTCGTTTTCATCCATTTGCGGGGTCTGCACCCACAAGGCGGAATGCAGGCTTTCTTCCAGCTGCAGCTGCACCAGACGAAGATAGGCATAGCTGGGAAAATAGACAATGTAATTGCCCCGCTTGCTGCGGAACATGTCGCCGATCAGCCCGGCGACCGCTTGAGCCGTATCGGCTCTATCCCGGTATCGGGTGGACAGACCACATATGTACACACGAAGATTTTCCGGCGGGAAAGGAGAGGGGAGAGCAAAACAGACATCCTCTTCACCGCCGCCCAACAGCTGTTTCATACTCTCCAGAGGGGAGAGCGTTGCTGAGAAGAAAACAGCGCTTTGCTGCTGCCCTGTAATACGGGCGATCTCTCCCGCGGGTGAGAGGCAGTAGAGGCAAATGGATCGTTCTTTGCCGTGCCTGCGCCAGAGAATGGCATAGTCGCCGGTGGAAAGCCTTTGCGCCGCATAAAGAAAGGGCATACATAGCCGAAGGATCTGAAACAGATCCTGCAGCGGTACGCCGAGAGGCTGTGCGAGAAGCGAAACAGCTTCCTCTTGCAGCTGCCCGGTCAGGGTACACAGTATATCGGGCATTTCTTCTGTACGCCACTCGTCCGTGTCTGCAGGCGGTTCTTCAGCCCGCAGAGTATTGAGCAGCGCAGACAAGGCCTTGTAATAGGGATGCCTTCTTCCCAACGTTTTACCGGCGGCGGTGCGATACTCCCGCAGCGTGCCGCTGTCCAGCTCTCCCGTCAGGGATTCACGTACCCGGTCGAGCGTATGGTGTGCCTCGTCGATCAGCAGCGTCATGTCCCGATGGGTACGGAACAAGCGTTTCAGCTGGGCGAAGGGATCGAACGCGTAGTTCAGATCCATCAGGATCACATCGGCAAGTTCGGTCAGGGTAAGGGCAAGCTCGAACGGGCAAAGCCGGTGCTCGTCGGCAATCGATAGGATCACCTCGTCTGTCCAGAGACCGCCCTGCTTCAGCAGCGCTTCCACAGCGGCGCTTTCCCGCAGATAATGACCGCGGGCACGGGGACAATCATCCGGATGGCAACGGGTTAGGGCTGGGCAAAGCTTTTCCTTGGCTGTAAGTACGGTGATCCGTGCACGGAGACCCTGAGCCTGCATCCGGGCAAGTGCTTCCAGCGGGCTTTGACGGGCGGTGTTGCGGGCGGTCAGGTACAGGATCCGTCCGGTTTTTCCTTCGCCCATAGCCTTCAGTGCGGGAAACAGCACAGCTGCACTTTTGCCCGTGCCGGTGGGCAGGCTGGCAAACAAGCGGCGTTTGCGGGAAATGGCTGTATAGACTTGCTTTGCCAGCTCCCGCTGTCCGTCTCTGTATGCAGGATAGGGGAACCTCAGCGCTTTGAGGGAGGCGTCGCGGTTTTCCCGGTGCCCGGCTTCCCGCAGCGCAAATTGCAGATACATACGAAGCCATGCTTCCGTCTGCCGGATCAAAGCATCCCGGTCTGCGGTTTCATCGAACCTGCGTACCAGCTCTCCATCTGCTGCAAGATAGCTGATGCTGATCTGCACCCGATCGCAGCCCTTCTCCAGACAGACCATGGCTGCATAGCAGACCGCCTGCGCCCGGTGTTCTGCAAAGGGGGCATCGGGTGAATGTTTGCAATGCTTCATCTCCTCCACCAAGGGGAGATCTCCGTCTGCAAAGGCATCCATGCGCCCAAAAAGCTCGATGGTGTTGTCTTCCAGTATAAAGAGACGGGACAGGCTTTTTTCGATCTCACCGTCCCGCTTTTTCTGGGCGGCACGGTGCGCCGCACTGCCCAGAAGCATATCGGTCAGCCCGCCGCCCGGCGTAATGTCCTGCGGTGGGAAACAGAAAGCCACCAGCTCGCGGACGGAAATGCGGAATGCTTTCTCCACGGCGGCGGCCTCCTTTCATTGGTGTGTGTAAGATTGTCAATCGTCGCTGCGGGAACGGGCGATCAGCAGAAGACGCAGAAGCTGCAGCAGACTGGATACCACCGCAGAAACGTAGGTCATCGCCGCAGCGTTGAGCACCTTCCGCGCTCCCGAAAGCTCGTCTTCGGAAAGATAACCGCCGCTTTGCAGCATGGAAACAGCCCGGCGGCTGGCATCAAACTCAACAGGCAGCGTTACCAGCGAAAAGAGCAGGGTCAGGGCAAAGCAAAGAATGCCCACATAGATCAGCGGTTCCCAGCTGAACAGGATACCCGCCATAAAGATCGGGAAGTAGAGATGGCTGCCGATGTTTACCACCGGCACAATGGCAGAGCGCAGCTTCAGCGGCAGATAACCGTCATGCTGCTGCATGGCATGCCCGCATTCGTGTGCGGCCACACCGATGGCTGCAATGCTGGTGCTGCCCAGCACGCTCTGGCTCAGACGCAAAGTGTTGCTGGAAGGGTCGTAATGATCGGTCAGATTGCCCGCGACACCGGTGATGGATACATCATCATTACCGCTGCGCCGAAGCAGTTCTGCCGAGACTTCCTCCGCCCGTACACCTCTGCGGCTGTGGACACGGCTGTATTCGGAAAAAGCGGAATTGACCCGGTGCTGGGCCCACAAACCAAGAAGCAGACCGGGAAGCACAAGCAGCATCGTCCAGTCAAAATAGAACATTCAAAAACCTCCTTCAAGGCTGCGGTTTCGGAACAAGGGAATCCTCTTTTATATCATACACCTTTCCCGGGGCAATACAACCGGAAAAGTTTGAATTGTCGGTTTACAGGCATCAATGTGTATGTTTTGCCTCCGTAAAGGCCATACTGGTGGCGGAGGGATGGTATGAACAAAAAACATCGGGGAGGAAAGCCGGGAAGAGTTCCGTATGAATGGCTTATGCTTGGGTGCTGTATTGCTGCCTTTCTGCTGGCGCTGCTCCTGCCCCTGACCGCCATCGGGCTTACCGGCGAGGAATGGACGCTTGCACAGGCGCTGGGCAACGGTGAGGTGATCCGTCTGCATATACTGGCAAAGGATAACAGCCCGGAAGCACAGGCGTTGAAGCTGACTGTGCGGGATGCCGTACTGGACGCCTTCGGCAGTGAACTGGCTGCGGCGGGGGTGCAGGATGCCGACGCAGCCTATGCCCTTTTGGAAGCCAAACGGGAACAGATCCTGATAACGGCACAAGCGGCGGCCGCCAAAAACGGATGCGGCGATCCGATCCGTGCAGAGGTTGGCTGGCTGGATCTGCCTGAAAAGCAATACGGAGACATACTGCTCCCTGCAGGCGCCTATCGCGGTCTGCGGCTTGTGATCGGGGAAGGGAAAGGCGAAAACTGGTGGTGTGTCCTGTTTCCCCGTCTGTGTCTTGCATTGGCGGGAGCGGAGCCGCAGCAGGAGCCTGTCCGTTGGGAATGGTACAGTCTGCGGATCCTGTCGCTGTGGCCCGCCGTTGCACCGATGTTACCGGAACAACCGCCGCAATAAACGGTTATGGTTTCTCTACCGGCAGATGCATATAGCTGTCTGCCTCGTCCCAATTGACATAGAAACCGGCCCCATGGGAGCAGAACACGCTGCCCGTGGGGTTTTGTACATCTGCTCCGCAATTGTAGCCGATACGTTCGATCACTTCTTCCGGATTGTGGCATATATCGTAGCCGTCCGGCTGAAAGAGGATGCTGCCTTTGCCGTGACTGTAGGCACGCACCTGTGTTGCATAATCCAGAAAGGCGCTCACAGGCCCTCTGCCGGTGATGCGCACGGTTTCGCTATCCAGATCCGGGGCGTCGTGGCTGCCGTGGCGGGAGAGGATGTCGGTCATCGCACGTCCCAGACAATCGGCTGGCAGGATCAGGTCAAAACGGTAGAAAGGCTCCAACAGTATGCATTGGGTTTTCATCAGTCCCTGACGGATCGCCCGGTATGTGCTTTCGCGGAAGTCGCCGCCTTCGGTATGCTTCAGGTGGGCACGTCCGGAAAGCAGCTCCACGTGGATGTCAGTCAGGGGCGATCCGGTAAGAACACCGGGATGCACCCGTTCAAAAACATGGGATCGGATCAGAGATTGATAGGAAATGTGAAGATCGTCCACATGGCATTTGCTTTCGAAGGTGATACCCTCGCCCCGCTTGCCCGGACTGAGTCGCAGATGTGCCTCCGCGTAATGGCGGAGGGGCTCGTAGTGCCCGCAGCCCACCGTGGGGGCGGCGACCGTTTCTTTATAGAGAACTTGCGGGGGCAGCAACGTGACGGCGATGCCGTACCGGTCTGCAAGCAGCTGGGTAAGCACCTCCATCTGTACTTCGCCCATCACCTGCACCAGCGAGACACCATGTGCGGCATCCCATTGCACATTCAGAGCAGGGTCTTCATCCTCGAGGATCCGCAGCTTTTCCAAAAGCAGACTGGGCGAAACCCCGGACGGGGGCTGTACCTGTACAGACAGTACGGGTTGGAACCGCTTTGCGCAGGAGGCATTATCCGTATCCAGCGTATCGCCGAGGACCACATCCCCGCACCGGGGAATGGAAAGTCCCGTAACCCCTACGGCATCGCCGGGCAAAGCTTCTTCCGCTGTTGTGAAAGAGCTGCCGCGGTAGCAACGTATCTGGTGCACTTTTTCTGTGGTATAGTTGAAACGGAAAGCATCCCTTGGGCGCAGTCTGCCGCTGAGAATACGCAGATAAGCGACCCTCTCGCCGTTTGTGTCGTACCGTACCTGGTAGACCCTTGCCCGGAAGGGTGCGGATGCGTTGAAGGATGCGTCCGAAGCGTCCAGCCCGGCGGCAGTTAAAGCAAGCAGATCCAGCAGTTCGTCAATGCCGGTGCCGGAGAGGGCCGCGCCCATCAATACCGGTACGGCAGTACCGGTCAGTTTGCGCAGCGATTCCCATGCATCCTCTGTCGCCGTGTCTCCCGACAGATACATTTCGCAGAAAACATCGTCCAATACGGCCAGATGCTCGGGATCGGGCTGCCCGTTTTCGATGCATACGATATTTTCCGTCAGCCTGTGCCGGATCTGCTTCAGCGACCGTTCTTTGTCAAAGCCCACCAAATCGGTTTTGTTGAGAAAAATGATCACCGGCAGACGGTAGTCCTGCTTCAGCAGCCGGTACAGGGCTTCGGTGTGGGCATCCAGCTCCGACGAACCGTCGATCACCAGAACAGCCATATCCAGCGCAGGGAGCACCCGTTCGGCTTCGGCAGCAAAGTCGATATGACCCGGGGTGTCGATCAGGGTATACCGGCGGTCTTTGTGTTCAAGCCATGCCTGATTGGAAAATACCGTAATGCCCCGGCTGCGCTCAATGGCATCCGTATCAAGCGCGGTATTGCCGTGATCCACCCGCCCGGCAGCGCGCAATGCGCCGGCCCGAAACAAGAGCTGCTCGGACAGTGTGGTTTTTCCGGCATCTACATGCGCCAGAATGCCGAAGGTGCGGGGCGTTGCCATAGAAGCTCCTCCTTATTTGAACACCTGAAAGATCGCGCACTTGAGATATTCGGTCTCAGGCGAAGAAAACAAAATGGGATGATCCTTGCCCTGCGTACGCCACTCCACCTGCCGAAGCTGCACGCGGGCATCCTTCTGGGCGTCCAGCAGCATCTGGTGGAAAAGGGCGGGCGTCACATGCTGGCTGCAGCTGCAGGTGACCAGATAGCCGCCGTCCCGCACCAGCTTCATGCCCCGCAGATTGATCTCCTTGTATCCGCGCAGGGCACCCTCTACAGCAGAACGGGTCTTGGTAAAGGCGGGCGGATCCAGAATGACCACGTCGAACTGTTCGTGGCTTTCCTGAGCGGTGCGCAGATAGTCGAAGGCGTTTGCGCACTCAAAACGTACGCGATCTTCAAGAGCGTTCAGACGTGCGTTTTCGGTGGCGCAGTCGCAAGCATACTGGCTGATGTCCACACCGATCACTTCCCTTGCGCCGTAATGCCCGGCGTGCAGGGCGAAGCTGCCGGTGTGGGTAAAGCAGTCCAGTACCCGCATATCTTTTACAAAAGGCGCGATGGCAGCACGGTTTTCTTTCTGATCAAGGAAGAAACCGGTTTTCTGCCCTTCCTTTACATCCACCAGGAACCGCACGCCGTTTTCCTGCATTTCGATCCGGTCAGGCACTTCACCGTAAAGCAGCCCGGTCTGCTGCTCCAGGCCCTCCAGCTCCCGGACAGGCACATCGTTGCGCTCATAAATGCCCATGGGGTGAAGCTCCTCCACCAGTGCATCCACAATATCCTGCTTGAAACGCTCCATGCCAAGGCAGAGCACTTGCAGCACGATCACATCGCCGAAGCTGTCGGCGATCACCGCAGGCAGACCGTCGCTCTCGGCAAAAATGAGACGGCAACTGCGAAGATCTGCAAAATGGCGGCGGTAATCGATCGCGCGCTTGACGCGGCTGCGGATAAAGGCGCTGTTGATGCTCTCATCCCTGCGGCTGAGCATACGCAGGCTGATTTGGGAACGGCTGTTGTAGATCGCCATGCCAAGAAACTTATGCCGGCTGGACAGAACCCGAACCACGCCGCCGTCGGCATGGTCGCCTTCCACGGTTTCGATATCGCTGCGGAATACCCAGGGGTGTCCGCTCAATACGCGCTGCTCTTTGTTTTTATGAAGATATACATTGGCCATGGTTATGCCTCCTTGCGCAAAATCTCCATAATTATATCACATGGGTACGCTCGTGGTAAATATTCGGTCAAAGAAAGAAAAGCGCCCACGTGTAGCGCTACAATACATCTTGGACAGTAAAAGAAAAGAAAAGAAGGATTGGCTCATGTGGTATAGTTGAGTTGCGACACAAAACTGTACGAAAGGAGCCAAACCCTTCATGAAGAGCATAACACAAGACATGAGGTATA
>JAFXBE010000120.1 GCA_017516765.1 Clostridia bacterium
AGCGGCGTGCATTGCGGCCCAAAGCCGACCTGTGGTCGGCTTTGGGCTTCGGCACTGCGGGAGCGCTATCGCGCTGTCCTCACGCCTCGGTTCACTGCGTTCACCCTTCCGGTGGTTTCGGAACCCTTGCGTAGCAAGGGGCTCCTATCGCCGTTTGCCGCCCGGGGAGCCGTGGGCTCCTAGGCATACGGTGCAAAAGTCGTCAAAAAAGCCGCCGCAGGCGTGTTTTTTGACGAGCTAAAGCCGCTCTCAACGTATTCCGTTGAGAGCGGTTTTTCTTCTCCGCCCGTTGCGGCGGTCAGATTCATTTGTCCGTCTTACGGGGTCTGCCACGCTTGGGCTTTGGGGTATCGATCGGGGTGGCGCTTGCTTTGGCGGCTGCCTTTTTCGCACCGGCTGCCTTGGCTGCTGCGGACTTGGCGGTTTTCTTTGCCGCTGCTTTCGCAGGATCGATCCCTGCTTTTTCAAGCATGGGCTTCAGGTATTGACCGGTGTAGCTGCCTTCACACAGCGCCACCTGCTCCGGGGTGCCGGTGGCAACGATGGTTCCACCGCCGTCGCCGCCCTCGGGGCCCAGATCGATCAGGTAGTCGGCAGTCTTGATCACATCCAGATTGTGCTCGATCACCAGCACGCTGTTGCCTCCCTCCACCAGCCGCTGGAGCACGCCGATCAGCTTGTCCACATCAGCCATGTGCAGGCCGGTGGTGGGCTCGTCCAGCAGGTACAGGGTGCGCCCGGTGGCGCGGCGGCTCAGCTCGGTGGCCAGCTTGATGCGCTGGGCTTCACCGCCGGAAAGCTGGGTGCTGGGCTGGCCCAGCTTGATGTAGCCCAGACCCACATCGTACAGGGTCTGCAGCTTTTTCAGGATGGGCTCGTGGTTTTCAAAGAAGGTGAGGGCATCCTCCACGGTCATCTCCAGCACATCATGGATGGTTTTGCCGTTGTAGCGCACATCCAACGTTTCCCGGTTGTACCGCGCACCCTTGCACACATCGCAGGGCACATAGATGTCCGGCAGGAAGTGCATCTCGATCTTGAGCAGACCGTCGCCGGAGCAGGCCTCGCACCGCCCGCCCTTCACGTTGAAGGAAAAACGGTTCTCTTTGTAGCCCCGCGCCTTGGCCTCGGGGGTCATGGCGAAGATCTTGCGGATCAGGTCGAACATACCGGTATAGGTGGCGGGGTTGGAGCGGGGGGTGCGTCCGATGGGGCTCTGGTCGATGCAGATGATCTTGTCCAGCTGCTCCACGCCTTCCATCTTCTCAAAGGAACCGGCATGGGTCTTGGCACGGTTCAGCACCTTTGCCAGATGCTTGTGCAGGATCTCGTTCACCAGACTGCTCTTGCCCGAACCGCTTACGCCGGTTACGCAGCAGAACACGCCCAGGGGAAAATCCACCGTCAGCTTTTTTAGGTTGTTCTGGTCTGCACCGATCACCCGCAGCCATTTCTGCGGCTGTCGGCGCTTTGCCGGTACGGCGATGGTGCGCTTGCCGCTCAGGTACTGTCCCGTCAGGGAGTTGGGGTTTTCGAGGATCTCGTCGATGGTGCCCTCGGCGATGATCTCGCCGCCGTGCACGCCTGCGCCGGGGCCTACATCCACGATGTAGTCGGCAGCATACATGGTATCCTCGTCGTGCTCCACCACGATCAGGGTGTTGCCCAGATCCCGCATGCGCTTGAGGGTGGAAAGCAGCTTGGCGTTATCCCGCTGGTGCAGACCGATGGAGGGCTCGTCCAGAATGTAGAGCACGCCCATCAGGCTGGAGCCGATCTGGGTCGCCAAGCGAATGCGCTGGGCTTCGCCGCCGCTCAGGGTGGCGGCTGCCCGGGACAGGGTCAGGTAGCTAAGACCCACGCTGTCCAGAAAGCCCAGACGGGCATCGATCTCCTTCAGGATCTGCCGGGCGATCATCTGATCTTTGCCGGAAAGCTCCAGTTCCCGGAAGAACGCCCGGGCTTTGGAAATGCTCAGGTCGCTTACTTCGCTGATGTTCAGCCCGCCCACGGTCACTGCCAGCACCTCGGGCTTCAGTCTGCGCCCGCCGCAGACCTCGCAGGGGCTTTCCAGCATGTATTCCTCGTAGGCGGCTTTCATACCGTCGCTGGTGGTCTCGGCGTACCGCCGCTCCAGCGAGCGGATCACGCCCTCAAAGGTGGTCTGGTACCGCCCTTCGCCGTTTGCTCCCTGATAGTATACGGTGATTTTTTCATCGCTGCCGTAGAGGATCACATCCATCACGTTTTTGGGGAGATCCTTCACCGGGGTATCCAGCGAGAAGCCGTAGCGATCCGCCAGCGCGATAAAGTAGGTGTGCGCCATGCTGTTTTTGTCGGCCACGTTCCATGCCATGGCCTGCAGCGCGCCTTCGTTCAGGCTCAGCTCCGGGTTGGGGATGATGCTGTCCTGCGTGATGCGCATAATGGTACCCAGACCGCTGCAGTGGGGGCATGCGCCGAAGGGGCTGTTGAAGGAGAACATGCGGGGGGCAAGCTCCTCGATGGATACGCCGCAATCGGGGCAGGCGTAGTTTTGGCTGAACAGCATTTCGCTCTCGCCCATCAGGTCGATCAGCACCAGCCCGCCGCTCTCCTTGGCAGCGGTTTCCAGACTGTCGGCAAGCCGTTTGCGCATCTCGTCGCCGGGGCGCACCACCAGACGGTCCACCACGATCTCCAGATTGTGTTTCAGCTGCTTGTTCAGTACGGGCGGCTCGTCCAGATCGTAGATCTCGCCGTCCACACGGATGCGTACATAACCCCGCTTCTTGGCGTCCTCCATCAGCTTCACATGCTCGCCCTTGCGGCTGCGCACGATGGGGGCCAGCACCTGCATGCGCTGCCCCTCCGGCAGCGTGAAGATCTGATCCACCATCTGGTCGATGGTCTGCTGCTTGATCTCCTTGCCGCATTTGGGGCAGTGGGGCACGCCGATGCGGGCATAGAGCAGGCGCAGATAGTCGTGGATCTCGGTGACCGTGCCCACGGTGGAGCGGGGATTGCGCCCCGTGGTCTTCTGGTCGATGGAGATGGCGGGGGAGAGCCCCTCGATGGAGTCGATATCCGGCTTTTCCATCTGCCCGAGGAACTGGCGGGCATAGGAGGAAAGGCTCTCCACATACCGCCGCTGTCCCTCGGCGTAGATGGTGTCAAATGCCAGAGAAGTTTTGCCGGAGCCGCTCAGACCGGTGAATACCACCAGCTTGTTGCGGGGGATCTCCAGCGTTACGTTTTTCAGATTGTGTTCGCGCGCACCGCGAACAATCAGTTTGTCATGCAAGAAATTACACCTCGATCAGTTCGTAGTCCATGCTGCCCAGACCGATCTTCTGGGCGTGCTCGATGCCTGCCCGCCAGTTGGTCACGGGGTGGGTATCGTGGAAGATGTCGTCGGTATGGTTGTCCTGCTCGGTCAGGTAGGTATGCTCGCAGCGGTGCATTTTGTTGCAGGCATCGGCGCAGGCCAGATCCAGTGCAACGGGGTCAAAGCTGGCGAACATACCCACATCGGGGATGATCGGTACATCGTTGGTGCCGTAGCAGTCGCAGAAGGGGCTTACATCCATGACCAGCGAAACATGGAAGTGGGGCTTGTTCTTCACCGCTGCCATGGCGTATTCGCTGATCTTGCGCACCAGCATATCGGTGCGGCTGTCGGGGCCGGTGATGGCGCCGTGGTTGCGGCATGCGCCTACGCAGCGGCCGCAGCCCAGACAGAGATCGTGGTTGATCACGGCCTTGCGGCCCTTGCCCTCGCCCTCAAAGCGGATGGCATTGTGGGCGCACTGGCGGATGCACATACCGCAGCCCACGCACATGTCGGCTGTCACCTGGGGCTTGCCTTCGTGGTGCATATGTCGCTTGCCGGCGCAGCTGCCCAGACCCATGCCCAGGTTCTTCAGCGCACCGCCGAAGCCCGCGCCCTCGTGTCCCTTGAAGTGGCTTACGCTGATGATGGCTTCCGCATCCACGGCAGCACGGCCAATGTAGGCTTCCTTGCAGTATTCGCCGTCGATGGGCACAGCCACATCGTCGCTGCCGTCCAGACCGTCGGCGATGATCACATGGCAGCCGGTCTGGAAGGGGTTGAAGCCGTTCTCGTAGGCAGCCTCCAGATGATCCAGCGCATTGCGGCGCTTGCCCACGTACAGGGTGTTGCAGTCGGTCAGGAAGGGGCGTGCGCCCATTTCCTTGAGCATGTCGATAACGACCTTCACATAACCGGGGCGCAGGTATGCCATGTTGCCGGGCTCACCGAAGTGGATCTTTACGGCGGTGAATTTCCCGTCCAGATCCATGGTGGGCATACCCGCTTTGGTGATCAGCCTGCGCAGCTTCTGCAGGATGTTGGTATCCAGTGTGGTACGAAAGCTGGTGTAATAAACCTTGGATTTTTCCATGGTGCGTTTCCTCCTTCTAAGGAAGCATCTGCTTTTGCTGCAAATGCGAAAATATGTTCTGTATTGCATTGTAACACAGCGCCAATGAGGGTACAAGAGGGGAAAGGAAGGAATTTTGCCATCGCCTTTACGGGGTGGGGAGAAAATTTCTACTTTTTATAATGTAGATACGCATGCACGCGAGGGCGTTTTTATACGCTTCTTTTGGTGTTGCATGTGGCTGCGGCAGATGTCATTTTGGCGAATGTTATAGAAAAATGTCACATTTGGGAGGCATTTTTCCGTGCGGTATATCGACGGTGATGGACACACCCGATTGCGTGTGAATGCTCAAAAACGCAAAACATAGATCCAGCAGGGTTATGCGCATCCGGGTACAAAAAAATTTTCAAATACATCGAAAAAACTATTGCATTCCGAAAGCGGTTGTTGTATACTACTGAAGCTGTCTGTTTAGGGATGAAGCGGTAAGTTGCCGCCAGGCCATGGCGGGTAATTATCGTGGACCAGCCCGGTAATCGGGCGACGGACTTGAGACACGGCGCAGGTTTGCGCCGTCGGGCAGCCTTCGGGCGGGTTGGGCTTCGGCCACTCGCCTGCCTAAAAGCTGCCGATGGACACACCCGGCGCGGTGTACTTGAGACCACAAAATCAAGGAGGAACGAAAATGGCCAACCAGAAAATCCGTATCAAGCTGAAGGCTTACGAGCACAACCTGATCGATCAGTCTTCCGAGCGGATCGTTGAGACCGCCAAGCGCACTGGCGCGAAGGTATCCGGTCCCATCCCGCTGCCCACCGAGAAGGAGATCGTCACCATCCTGCGTGCTCCCCACAAGTACAAGGATAGCCGTGAGCAGTTCGAAATGCGCACCCACAAGCGCCTGATCGACATTCACAACCCCAACCCCCGCACGGTCGACGCCATGATGAAGCTGGATCTTCCTGCCGGTGTCGAGATCGAGATCAAGCTCAATAACTAAGCAGGAGGTACGACATCATGAAAAAAGCGATCGTAGGTAAGAAGATCGGCATGACCCAGGTCTTCACCGATGACGGCCGCCTCGTGCCCGTAACCGTGGTTGAGGCCGGCCCCTGCAAGGTCGTTCAGAAGAAGACCATCGAGTCTGACGGCTACGAGGCCGTCCAGGTCGGCTTCGAGACCCTTGCCGAAAACCGCGCCAAGAAGCTGGTCAACAAGCCCATGACCGGTCACTTCAAGAAGGCCGATGTGGCTCCCACCCGTTATCTGCGCGAGTTCCGCCTGGATAACGTTGCCGAGCTGGAAGTTGGCAACGAGCTGACCGTTGCTCAGTTCGCCGAGGGCGAAAAGATCGACGTAAGCGGCATCTCCAAGGGCCACGGCTTCACCGGCACCATTCAGCGCTGGAATCAGCACACCGGCCCCATGGCTCACGGTTCCAAGTATCACCGTGGCGTGGGTTCCATGGGTGCTAACTCCGACCCGTCCCGCGTGTTCAAGAACAAGCACATGCCCGGCCACTACGGCGTGGAGCGCGTTACCATCCAGAACCTGGAGATCGTCCGGGTGGATGCCGAGCGCAACCTGCTCCTCATCAAGGGCGCGGTGCCCGGCCCCAACGGCGGCCTGCTGGAAGTCCGCAACGCCTGCAAGGCTTAAGGCTCCACAATCAGATTGTAAGTACCCTTTATGAAGGAGGAAATCAACACCATGCCTAAGACTTCTTTGTATAACATGGAAGGCGCGGCCATCGGCGAAGTGGAGCTGAGCGAAGAGATCTTTGCTGCTCCCATCAACACCGCCGCTATGCACCTGGTCGTTCGCTCCATTCTGGCCAACATGCGTCAGGGCACCCAGAGCGCTCTGACCCGCGGCGAGGTTCGCGGTGGCGGCCGTAAGATCTATCGCCAGAAGGGCACCGGTAATGCTCGCCACCATGGCAACCGTGCGCCCCAGTTCAAGCACGGCGGCGTCGTGTTCGCTCCCAAGCCCCGCGACTACGTTATCAACGTGCCCAAGAAGGTCCGCCGCCTTGCTTTCAAGAGCGCCATGACCTCTAAGCTCAACGCCGGCGACATCATCGTGGTCGACCAGTTCACCCTGGCCGAGCCCAAGACCAAGCTGGCTGCCAAGGCTCTTAGCAACTTCGAGCTGGCTAAGAAGAACATGCTGGTGCTGCCCGGCCGCGACGAGAGCGTGGTTCGTGCCACCGCCAACATCGCCGGTCTGCAGACCTCTTATGTCAACACCCTCAACGTGTACGACATCCTCAAGGCCGGCAAGATCATCCTCACCCAGGATGCCCTGAAGGGTGTAGAGGAGGTTTACGCATGAAGAACGTATACGACGTCATCCTGCGCCCGGTGCTGACCGAGGCTTCCTACGAAGGCATCGAAGAGAAGCGCTACGTGTTCGAAGTGGCCAAGACCGCTAACCGGACCGAGATCAAGCAGGCTCTGGAAACCATCTTCAAGGGCGTGAAGGTAGAGAACGTTAACACTCTGCGCACGCTGGGCAAGATCAAGCGCCAGGGTCGTTACTCCGGTCGTACCCCGGAAATCAAGAAGGCCTATGTGACCTTGAAGAAGGACTCCAAGCCCATTGAGTTCTTTGAAGGCATGGCTGACTAAAGGAGGATAATACAAGATGGCTATTCGAGTTTATAAGCCGACCTCCGCGGCCCGCCGTCATATGTCGGTGCTGACCTACGAGGAGATCACCACGAACAAGCCGGAAAAGAGCCTTCTTGAAACCAAGAAGAAGAATGCCGGCCGCAACAAGCAGGGCAAGATCACCGTTCGCCACCAGGGCGGCGGCAACCGTCAGAAGTATCGTGTTATCGACTTCAAGCGCAACAAGCTGGACATCCCCGCCAAGGTTGCCACCATCGAATACGATCCTAACCGTTCCGCTTTCATCGCTCTGCTGAACTACGTCGATGGCGAGAAGCGCTACATCCTTGCTCCTCTGGGCATGAATGTGGGCGACACCGTTATCGCCAGCGCCACCGCCGACATCAAGCCCGGCAATGCGCTGCCCATCAGCTCCATCCCCGTCGGTACCCTGATCCACAATATTGAGATCAAGCCCGGCCGTGGCGGCCAGATGGTCCGCTCCGCCGGTATGAGCGCTCAGCTCATGGCCAAGGAAGGCCAGTACGCTCAGGTCCGTCTCCCCTCTGGTGAGGTTCGCAAGGTTCCCATGAACGCCATGGCCACCATCGGCACCGTGGGCAACACCGATCACGAGAACGTTCGCATTGGTAAGGCCGGTCGTACCCGCCACATGGGTATCCGCCCCTCTGTCCGCGGCGTTGTCATGAACCCCTGCGATCACCCCCACGGCGGCGGCGAGGGCAAGAGCCCCGTCGGTATGCCTGCTCCTGTTACCCCCTGGGGTAAGGTTGCACTGGGCCTGAAGACCCGCAAGCACAAGAAGTACTCCAACAAGATGATTGTGAAGCGCGCGGGCAAGTAAGCCCAAGCATCCAAGGAAGGAGGAAGCCTCTCAATGAGCCGTTCCGTTAAGAAGGGACCCTTTGTAAACGAAGCGCTCTACAAGCGTATCGTTGAAATGAACAACACCGGCAAGAAGGCCGTTGCGAAGACCTGGTCTCGCTCCAGCACCATCTTCCCGGATTTCGTGGGACATACCATCGCCGTGCATGACGGTCGCAAGCATGTTCCCGTCTACATCACCGAAGACATGGTCGGTCACAAGCTGGGCGAGTTCGCCCCCACCCGTACCTACCGTGGCCACGCCGGTGAAAAGAGCACCAAGAAGTAAGCGGAAGGAGTGAGTTTTCCATGGCAACCAATACCCAGAAGAAGGCGCAAGCCCACATGGCGGCCCGCGATACTCGCCCTGCCGCTCATGCCAAGTACGTGCGCATCTCTTCCCGCAAGGTAAAGATCGTCATCGACCTCATCCGCGGTAAGAATGTGGACGACGCCCTGGCCATCCTCAAGTACACCCCCAAGGCTGCTAGCCCCGTGGTTTACAAGCTGCTGAACAGCGCCATCGCTAACGCCGTCAACAACAACGAGATGGATCGCAAGAGCCTCTACGTTGCAGAAGTGTACGCCAACCCCGGCCCCACGCTGAAGCGCTACGTCGCCCGTTCCCGCGGCAGTGCGTCCCCCATCCTCAAGCGCACCAGCCACATCAGCGTTGTGCTGGATCAGAAGTAATCCAAGGGAGGTTTAGTAATGGGACAGAAAGTAAATCCCCACGGTGCTCGCGTTGGCGTCATCTTTAACTGGAGCACCCGCTGGTATGCCGGCAAGAAGGATTTTGCGAACAACCTCGTTGAGGATTACAAGATTCGCGAAATGCTGAAGGAGAAGTACTACTCCACCGGTATCAGCCAGATTGATATCGAGCGCAGCGCCAACCGCGTTACCATCAACATCTTCACTGCCAAGCCCGGTATGATCATCGGCCGCGGCGGTGCCGGCATCGAAGCCCTCAAGAAGGAGATCGAAGCCTTCCTGGGCCGTCCTGCCAACATCAACATCATGGAGATCAAGGTTCCCGATACCAACGCTCAGCTGGTTGCCGAGAACATTGCTCAGCAGCTGGAAAAGCGTATCGCTTTCCGCCGCGCCATGAAGCAGAGCATGCAGCGCGCTATGCGCGCCGGCGCCAAGGGTATGAAGTGTGCCGTTTCCGGCCGCCTCAACGGCGCTGATATCGCCCGCACCGAGCGTTATCACGAAGGCTCCATCCCGCTGCAGACCCTGCGCGCGGATATCGACTACGGCTTCGCTGAAGCCAAGACCACCTATGGCCGTCTGGGCGTTAAGGTTTGGGTTTACAAGGGACAGCGTCTTCCCAAGCCCAAGAAGACCGTCGCCGCCGGCACCGAAGGAGGAAAATAAGCTATGTTGATGCCTAAGAGAGTCAAGCGCCGTCGCGTGTTCCGCGGCCGCATGAAGGGCAAGGCCATGCGTGGCAACTTCCTTGCTTACGGCGATTACGGCCTTGTTGCTACCGAGCCCGCCTGGGTTACCTCCCAGCAGATCGAAGCTGCTCGTATTGCTCTGACCCGCTACACCAAGCGTGGCGGTCAGGTCTGGATCAAGATCTTCCCCGATAAGCCCGTAACCGAAAAGCCCGCCGAGACCCGCATGGGTTCCGGTAAGGGTTCTCCCGAGTACTGGGTAGCCGTGGTAAAGCCCGGCCGTGTGCTCTTCGAGGTTAAGGGTGTTTCCGAAGAAATCGCTCGTGAGGCGCTGCGTCTGGCCTCTCACAAGCTCCCTCTCAAGACCAAGTTCCTCAAGCGTGAGGAGAAAAAAGTAGAAGCGGGTGGTGAAGCACAATGAAGGCAAAGGAGCTTCTCGCAATGAACAAGGCCGAGCTGGAAAGCAAGGTCGCTGAGCTCAAGGAAGAGCTGTTCAACCTTCGTTTTCAGCTCGCCTCCGGTCAGCTGGAAAACACTACGGTCATCCAGAACACCAAGCGTGATATCGCCCGCTGTTTGACCGTCCTTCGTCAGATGGAACAGAACGATGCCCAGTAAGGGCTTAAACCGAAAAGAAGGAGGCAGCCGCTTCAATGTCTGAACAGAGAGGATATCGCAAGATCCGCGAGGGTCTTGTTGTAAGCGACAAGATGGATAAGACCATCGTTGTGGAAATCAAGACTCGTGTGCGTCACCCGCTGTATGGCAAGATCATGAACCAGACCAGCAAGCTGAAGGCTCACGACGAGAACAACGAATGTGGCATCGGCGACCGCGTGCGCGTGATGGAGACCCGTCCCCTGAGCCGCGACAAGCGTTGGCGCTTGGTCGAAATCGTTGAAAAGGCCAAGTAAGAATGGCACTGTCCTCATCGGCCTGCAAGGCTGCTGATGGACGCTCCTAACACTTTATGCGGAGACCTGCTTAAGGTCTTCCGATTCCAACAAGGAGGAAAAACCGTATGATTCAGCCGCAAACGCGACTCAAGGTTGCCGATAACTCCGGCGCCAAGGAAATCATGTGTATCCGCGTGCTCGGCGGTTCCTTCCGCCGTTCCGGCACGATCGGCGACGTGATCGTGGCCAGCGTCAAGAGCGCTAACCCCGGCGGCGCCGTCAAGAAGGGCGACGTGGTCAAGGCCGTTGTCGTTCGTATGCGCAAGCAGAAGCGCCGTCCCGATGGCAGCTACATTCGTTTCGACGATAACGCCGCCGTTATCATCAACGACGCCAAGATGCCCAAGGGCACCCGTATCTTTGGACCTGTGGCCCGCGAGCTGCGTGAGAAGGACTTCATGAAGATCGTTTCTCTCGCTCCCGAAGTGCTGTAATTTGGAGGATTTGGCAAATGATGAAGAAAGTTCACATCAAGAAGAACGATCAGGTCGTTGTCATCTCCGGCCCCAAGGATGGCGATAAGGCTATCCAGGGCAAGCAGGGCAAGGTTCTGACCGTGTTCCCCAAGACCGGTAAGGTTATCGTAGAAGGCGTTGCCTTCGTTACCAAGCACATGAAGGCCCGCCGTCAGGGCCAGCAGGGCGGCATCTTCCAGAAGGAACGCGCCATCGACGCTTCCAACGTGATGCTGGTTTGCCCCAAGTGCAACAAGGCCACCCGCGTTTCTCGCCGCAAGGAAGAGATCGTTCGCGAGGACGGCTCCAAGAAGACCAAGACCATCCGCGTCTGCAAGAAGTGCGGCGCTGATATCGACTAAGGAGGGATAGGTAAATGGCTACCCGTATTAAGGAAAAGTACCTGAACGAAGCCGCACCTGCCCTTCAGCAGAAGTTCGGCTACAAGAACGTTATGGAGATCCCCAAGCTCGCCAAGATCGTTATCAACATGGGTCTGGGCGATTGCAAGGATAACCCCAAGGCTCTGGAAGTTGCCGTTGGCGAGCTCGCCACCATCTCCGGCCAGAAGCCCATGGTCACCAAGGCCCGCAAGTCCATCGCCAACTTCAAGCTCCGTGAGGGCATGAACGTAGGCGCCAAGGTCACCCTGCGCGGTGCCCGCATGGAAGAGTTCATGGATAAGCTGGTCAACATCGCTCTGCCCCGCGTTCGCGACTTCCGCGGCGTAAGCGACAAGGCCTTCGACGGCCGCGGCAACTACGCTCTGGGTATCCGCGAGCAGCTTCTCTTCCCCGAAATCGAGTACGATAAGGTGGAAAAGATCCGCGGTATGGAAATGATCTTCGTCACCACGGCTAAGACCGATGAGGAGTGCAAGGAACTGCTCCGTCTGCTCGGCATGCCGTTCGTGCAGGCTCAGTAAGCAAGAGAAGGGAGATAAAAACAGTGGCTAAGACTAGCATGAAAATCAAGCAGGCTCGTGAGCCCAAGTTCTCTACTCGCGCTTACACGCGCTGCCGTCTGTGCGGCCGTCCGCACTCCGTGCTGCGCAAGTACGGCATCTGCCGTATCTGCTTCAGAGAACTGGCTTACAAGGGCCAGATTCCCGGTGTCCGCAAGGCCAGTTGGTAAGCGGGTAAAGAACGGAAGGAGGTTCTAACATGGTTGTGAATGATCCCATCGCCGATATGCTGACTCGCATCCGCAATGCGCAGATCGCGAAGCACGACGCCGTCGTTCTGCCCGCCAGCAACACCAAGAAGGCGATCGCCAAGATCCTCTTGGCGGAAGGTTATGTTAAGTCTGTGGACTTTATCGATGATGGCCCCCAGGGTTCCATCAAGATCGTCCTCAAGTATGTCAACGGCAAGCAGCAGCCCGTTATCGCAGGTCTGAAGCGTATTTCCAAGCCCGGTCTGCGTGTGTATGCTCGCTCCGAAGAGCTGCCCAAGGTACTGGGCGGTCTGGGTATCGCTATCGTCTCTACCTCTAAGGGTCTGATGACTGATAAGGAAGCCCGCAAGGAAAACATCGGCGGCGAAGTGCTCGCCTACATCTGGTAATCCGACACGCAATGGAGGTGTAAGACAATGTCTCGAATCGGAAGACTTCCGATCACGGTTCCCGCTGGCGTGACGGTGACTGTGGGCGACGATAACACCGTAACGGTGAAGGGCCCCAAGGGCGAGCTGACCCAGCAGGTCAACCGCGACATCACCCTGAAGCAGGAAGCCGGCGTGATCTATGTACAGCGTCCCAGCGACGCCAAGCCCCACCGCGCTATGCACGGCCTGTACCGCAGCCTGATCAACAACATGGTTGTTGGCGTTACCGAGGGCTTCCAGAAGACCCTGGTGCTGGTTGGTACCGGTTACCGCGCTCAGGCTGAAGGCGGCAAGAAGCTGACCATCAATATCGGTTTCTCCCACCCCGTCATCCTGGACGCTCCCGAAAACATCACTTTTGAGACCCCTGAGCAGACCAAGATCGTCGTCAAGGGCATCAATAAGCAGCAGGTTGGCAACCTTGCCGCCGATATCCGCGCCATTCGTAAGCCTGAACCCTACCTGGGCAAGGGCATCAAGTACGAAGACGAAGTTATCCGCCGCAAGGAAGGCAAGACCGGTAAGTAATCGAAAGGGGATTGAACGCAAATGTTTAAAACGCGTGACCGCAATACGGACCGCAAGATCCGTCATGCCCGTGTACGCAAGAAGATCAGCGGCACCCCCGAAATGCCGCGTCTGTGCGTATACCGCAGCCTGAACAACATCTACGCCCAGATCATTGATGATACCAAGGGCGTTACCCTCGCGGCCGCCTCCACCCAGGAGAAGGACGTGATGGCTCAGATCAAGGATACCGACAAGAAGGGCGCTGCCAAGATCGTTGGTAAGCTGATCGCCGAGCGTGCGTCCGAAGCGGGCATCAAGAAGGTCGTCTTCGACCGCGGTGGCTATGTGTACACCGGCCGTGTGGCCGAGCTGGCTGCCGGTGCTCGTGAAGCCGGACTGGAATTCTAAGAAGGAGGACGAACGCATGCAACGACAGGCACAGGATAGCGAGTTCAAAGAGAGACTCGTTACTGTAAACCGTGTTTCTAAGACCGTTAAGGGCGGTAAGAATTTCCGCTTCTCTGCTCTGGTCGTCGTCGGCGACGAAAAGGGTCGCGTTGGCGTCGGCATGGGCAAGGCTGTGGAAATCACCGAAGCCATCCGCAAGGGCACCGAAGATGCCAAGAAGCATCTCGTGAACGTTCCCCTGGTTGGTACTTCCATCCCCCACGAGAGCAAGGCCGGCTTCAGCACCAGCAAGGTGCATCTGCTGCCCGCTCCCGAAGGTACCGGCGTTATCGCCGGCGGCGCTGCCCGCGCCGTGCTGGAGCTTGCCGGTGTGAAGGATATCCGCACCAAGAGCTACGGCTCCAACAACAAGATCAACATGGTCAAGGCTACCATCGAGGCTCTGAAGCAGCTGCGCAGCGCCGAGCAGGTCGCCAAGCTCCGCGGCAAGTCCGTGGAAGAGATTCTGGGCTAAGGAGGACGATGAAGATGAAACTGCAGATCACTCTCAAGAAGTCTCCCATCGCCAGCCTCCAGGTTCACAAGGACACCGTGGCTGCGCTGGGCCTGCGCAAGGTCGGCCAGACTGTGGTGAAGGAAGACAACGCCTGCATCCGCGGCCAGATCTTCCGTGTTAAGCACATGATCGACGTTAAGGAAATCAACGACTAAGGAGGGAACCCAAATGAAACTGCACGAGTTGGCACCCGCCGCAGGTTCCACCACCGCTGCCAAGCGTCTCGGTCGAGGCGTGGGTTCCGGTCTGGGTAAGACCTCCGGTAAGGGTCACAAGGGCGCAAAGGCCCGCTCCGGCGGCGGCAAGCGCCCCGGCTTCGAGGGCGGCCAGATGCCCCTGTACCGCCGCGTCCCCAAGAAGGGCTTCACCAACATCTTCCGTCTGGAATATGCTGAGGTGAATGTTGGTCAGCTGGAAGTATTCACCGAGGGTACTGTGGTGAACGCCGAGCTGCTCAAGGCTGCCGGTATTATCAAGAAGACCATGGACGGCGTGAAGGTTCTGGGCAATGGTGAGCTGACCAAGAAGCTGACCGTTGAAGCCGCGAAGTTCACCGAGTCTGCCAAGGAAAAGATCGAGGCGGTCGGCGGGAAAGCCGAGGTGAAGTAAGATGGCTAAGAACGCTACCAACAAGGTAAGTGTATGGCAATCTCTTCGCAACGTATGGAAGGTTAATGACATTCGTCAAAAGCTGATCTATACCTTCGCCATGCTGGTACTCTTCCGTCTTGTGAGCGTTATTCCCGCTCCCGGTATCGACTACGCCAAGGTTAGCCAGAGTGTTACTACTCTGCCCATGCTGCAGCTGATGAACATGATGACCGGTAACGCTTTCTCCCAGATGACCATTATGGCCATGGGCGTCAGCCCCTACATCAACAGCTCCATCATCATGCAGCTGCTGACCATCGCCATCCCCGCTCTGGAGCGTATGCAGAAGAGCGGCCCCGAAGGCCAGAAGAAGATCTCCCAGATCACCCGCTATGTAACGATTGGTCTGGCTGTGATCCAGGCCATCGGTCTGTGCTCTGCACAGAGCTTCATCAAGCCCGGCTGGTACAATGTCGCGCTGGTCGGCATCAGCATGGCAGCCGGTACTGCGCTGGCTATGTGGATGGGTGAGCGGATCACCGATAAGGGCATCGGCAACGGTATCTCCCTGCTGATCTTCGTCGGTATCATCTCCAACCTGTTCAACGGCTACAGCAGCCTGCTGCTGACCGCCATCACCACCCCCACCGTGGGCAACTGGATCAAGTTCGTGGGCGTGCTGCTGCTGGCGGTGGTGATCATCCTGGTGGTCACCTTCATCGACATGGGCGTTCGTCGCATCAATGTCAACTATGCGAAGCGCGTTTCCGGCCGCAAGATGTACGGCGGTCAGAACAGCATCATCCCGCTGAAGGTTGTCAGCGTGGGCGTGCTGCCGCTGATCTTCGCTTACTCCTTCATGGCGTTCCCCGCCACCATCATCCAGCTGGTCGCTCCCACGAGTGGTCTGGCTCAGTGGTGGAATGCCAACATGAGCGCAACTTCTCCCCTGTACATGATCATCTGCGCTCTGCTGATCGTTGCCTTCACCTACTTCTATTCTTCCATCTCCTTCCAGCCGGATGAGATGGCCAAGAATATCCAGCAGCAGGGCGGCGCGATCCCCTCTGTGCGCCCCGGTAAGCCCACCGCGGATTACCTCAAGCGCATCAACAGCCGTCTGGTCCTGTTTGCCGCTTTGTTCCTGGCTGTACTGGCCACGCTGCCCAACATCATCACCGAAGCTGCCAAGGTGCCGATTCCCTTCGCCGCCAGCAGCATGTTGATCGCCGTCAGCGTTGCTCTGGAAACCAAGCGTCAGCTGGACGACATGCTGGTTGCCCGCAACTACGATACGCTGTCCTGATGATGGCGAATGGATGAAACAAGCCGCCGGTACGAGTTTGGCACAGGCTACTGAATGTGGTATCATCAGCCGGCCCGGGCCGGCGGCATTCATCCGTATCATTCCCTTGATGCAACTGTATAAAGGAGGTTGCGGAACATGAACGTTATCTTTCTGGGCCCTCCCGGAGCCGGTAAAGGCACGCAGGCCAAGCAGATCTGTGAAAAGCTGAGCATTCCTCAGATTTCCACCGGCGATATGCTGCGCGCTGCCATTGCCAACCAGACCGAGACGGGTTTGAAAGCCAAGACCTACATGGATGCGGGTCAGCTGGTTCCCGATGAGGTGGTTATCGCCATCGTAAAGGAACGTCTGGCCATGGAAGACTGCAAGAATGGCTACATTCTGGACGGCTTCCCCCGCACGGTCGAGCAGGCCGAAGCTCTCTCAGGCATTGCCACGATCGACGCTGTGGTGGATCTCGCTGTGGCTGACGAGGTGCTGGTAAAGCGCCTGAGCGGTCGTCGCGTATGCCCCCAGTGCGGCGCTCCCTACCATGTGGATTACCTTGGCGATGTAACCACCTGCAAGGTGGACGGCGCTACGCTGATCCAGCGTGATGACGACAAGGCCGAAACTGTTCTTAACCGACTGACGGTGTACCATGCCAAGACCGCTCCCCTGATCGATTTCTATCAGAAAGCCGGTCTGCTGCGCTCCGTGAATGCGGACGATGCACCCGAGGCAGTTACTGCTGCAGTTCTGGCAGCTCTTGAGGCAAGCCGATGATCTACTTGAAGAATGCGGACCAGCTGCAAAAGATGCGTCTGGCGGGCGGTCTTCTCTACGAGGTGCTTTGCCGCCTCCGTGAAGCCGTAAAGCCTGGCATGAGCACCACCGAGCTGGATGTGTATGCGGAACAGCTGATCCGCAAGCACAAAGCCATCCCCTCTTTTCTGGATTATCAGGGCTACCCCGCAAGCATTTGTGCTTCTGTCAATGAGGAGGTCGTTCACGGCATCCCTGCCGATGATGTGATCCTCAAGGAAGGCGATGTGCTTTCTGTAGACTGCGGCCTGATCCTTGACGGCTGGCAGGCAGACAGTGCATTTACCGTGGGTGTGGGTCAGATCTCTGCTGAAGCCCAGCAGCTGATCGATGTAACGGAGCAGTGCTTCTTCAAAGGCGCACGTGCTTCGCTGAACGGCGCACACATCGGCGACATCGGGCATGCTGTCCAGCAGCACGCCGAGAGCTTCGGCTATGGCGTGATCCGTGACCTGACGGGTCACGGTATCGGGCGGAACATGCACGAGGATCCCAGCATTCCCAATTTCGGCAGGGCAGGGCATGGCGTACGGCTCCGCGCCGGTATGACCATTGCCATTGAACCCATGATCGCCATGGGCGATTGGAGGGTATCCCAGCTGGATGACGGCTGGACCATCGTCACCGACGACGGCAGCCTTTGCTCCCACTACGAGCATACGCTGGCTGTGAACGAAAACGGCCTTCCCGAGCTGCTCACTTTCCCCGGCTTTGTCCTTACGGAGGAAGCAGAGTGAAAGCGAACGCAGCAGAAATCGGGCGCGTGGTCATGGTGACCCGTGGACACGATGCCGGAAGCATTTGCGCAGTGCTGCAGGTACTCGACGATAAGACCGTACTGGTCGTGGACGGCAAGAACCGCACATTGCACAAACCCAAGAGAAAGAATATTCTGCATCTCAGAGCCTACCCGATCACCATCAAGGTAGCGGGCAAGGGCGGCAGTGGCGGGGATATGGCAGACAGCGATATCCGCAAGCAGCTGAAAACCGTATGGGATGCATATCTTACGGAAACCCAGGGCGCAAACAGCGCCGCAACGCAGCAGAAGGAGGATTGCGCGTTTGTCTAAGAGTGATGTCATCGAAATGGAAGGCACCGTTACTGAGGCGCTTCCCAACGCGAATTTCAAGGTGGAGCTACCCGGCGGGCACATGATTATGGCACAGATTTCCGGCAAGATGCGCATGAACTTCATCCGCATCTATCCCGGTGACAAAGTGACCGTGGAGCTTTCGCCCTATGATCTTACCCGCGGTAGAATCACTTGGCGCAGCAAGAACTAAGGGCATAGCCCCTGATCACCCTATCGGAAAAGGAGGAAACCGTCATGAAGGTACGTCCCTCTGTGAAGCCCATCTGTGAGAAGTGCAAGATCATCAAGCGCAAGGGTCGCGTGATGGTCATCTGCGAGAACCCCAAGCATAAGCAGAAGCAGGGCTAATGCAGGGTTGACCGGTCGGCTCAAGCCGGCTGTCAGACTGGGTTCATACAAAACGCCGCTCAGCGTAGGCTGGGCGGTGTTTTTTGTTGGCTGGCAGAGGATTTTCGTCGAAAAATACAGTTTGTGAGTAGCTGTGGAAAAACACAGCATGGATATGGAAAAATTCTTTAAAAGAATTACAAAAAAGGTCTTTACAATTTGCATTTGTGCGTGTTATACTTCAAAAGTTGGAGTATGCGTGGAGCCATGGGCGGCTGCATGGGTGCCTTACCCGCACCTGTGACCATGGGCCTTGCAGAAACATCATCATTGACAAAGCGCAGCTTCAAGCTGTGCGGGGTCTTGGGCTGTGCTCAGCTTACTCTACGCTTACACGGCCAACGACAAGAGACCCTTGGCTCAAGAGAGCACATTCTATGGAGGTGTAACCAAATGGCACGTATTGCGGGCGTTGACCTGCCCAGAGAAAAGCGTGTGGAGATCGGTCTGACTTACATCTTCGGTATCGGCCTGGCTACTTCCAAGGAAATCCTGGCTAACACCGAGATCAACCCCGATACCCGCGTGAAGGATCTGACCGAAAACGAAGTCAGCAAGCTCCGTGACTACATCGAGCACAACGTAAAGGTGGAAGGTGATCTCCGTCGTGAGGTTTCCCTGAACATCAAGCGTTTGGTCGAGATCGGCTGCTACCGCGGTGTGCGTCACCGTCGTAACCTGCCTGTCCGCGGCCAGAACACCAAGAACAATGCGCGCACCCGCAAGGGCCCCAAGCGCACCATCGCCGGCAAGAAGAAGGCTAAGTAATCCGATTGCCAACTGACTATCAACATTGCTGATGTAGCATGGAGGAGTGAACAACATGGCACCTAAGCAGAAGCTTAAGAAGGTTACGCGCAAGCGCCGTGAGAAGAAGCTCGTCGAGCGTGGCGCCGCGCATATCCGTTCTTCCTTTAACAACACCATCGTTACCCTGACCGACACCAACGGCAACGCCCTCAGCTGGGCCAGCGCCGGCGGCCTCGGCTTCCGTGGTAGCAAGAAATCTACTCCCTTCGCCGCCCAGATGGCTGCCGAAACCGCTGCCAAGGCCGCTATGGAGTATGGCCTGAAGACCGTTGAGGTCTACGTAAAGGGCCCCGGTTCCGGACGTGAGGCTGCCATCCGTAGCCTGCAGGCTGCCGGTCTGGAAGTAAACATGATCAAAGACGTTACACCCATCCCGCACAACGGCTGCCGTCCGCCCAAGCGTAGAAGAGTGTAAGTAATCGAGGAGGTACAAAAAAATGGCAAGATATACCGATTCCGTATGCCGTATGTGCCGCCGCGAGGGCACCAAGCTCTTCCTGAAGGGTGAGAAGTGCTTCTCCACCAAGTGTGCGGTGCAGAACCGTCCTACCCCTCCGGGTCAGCACGGTCAGGCTCGTCAGCGCAAGGCCAGCGAGTATGGTCTGCAGCTGCGTGAAAAGCAGAAGGCCCGCCGCGCTTACGGCCTGATGGAAGGCCAGTTCAAGCGCACCTTCGTTCGTGCCACCGGCATGAAGGGCATCACCGGCGAGAACCTGCTCCAGCTGCTGGAGCTGCGCCTTGACAACGTTGTGTACCGCAGCGGTCTGGCCGCCAGCCGTGCCCAGGGCCGTCAGTTCGTTTGCCATGGTCTGATGACCGTTAACGGCAAGAAGGTCGACATCCCCTCCTACACCTGCAAGGTCGGCGATGTGATCTCCGTTCGTTCCACCCGTAAGGACATGGCCCACTTCCAGATCGTGAAGGAAGGCATCAGCCGTGTGGTTCCCAAGTGGCTGACCACCGACGCCGCCAACCTGACCGCTACTGTAAGCGCCCTGCCCGCCCGCGATGATGTTGACCTGAACCTGCAGGAGAACATGATCGTTGAGTTCTACTCTCGTTAATTAGCGGCGATACTCCCTCGACTTAGTGGCATAAAACAGGAGGGTAAACCGAATGATCGAAATCGAAAAAGCGCGTATCGAATGCGAGGAGCTCAGCCAGGACGGTTCCTATGGCCGCTTTGTGATCGAGCCCTTGGAGCGCGGCTTCGGCTACACTGTGGGCAACGCCCTGCGGCGCGTGCTGCTCAGCTCCCTGCCCGGCGTAGCGGTCACCAGCATCCAGATCGAAGGCGTTCAGCATGAGTTCTCCACCGTTCCCGGTGTTACCGAGGATGTTGCCGAGCTGATCCTGAACCTGAAGGCTCTGTCTGCGAAGCTGTATGTGGACCAGCCCAAGACTGTCACCATTGATATGAAGGGCCCTGCCGAGGTGAAGGCGAAGGACATCAAGACCGACGACGAGCTTGAGTTCGTCGATCCCGAAGCCCATATCGCCACCCTGAACGAGGATGCGCATCTGGTGATGACCCTGACCGTGGACAAGGGCCGCGGCTACGTCAGCGCCGATAAGAACAAGTACCCGAACATGCCCATCGGTGTGATCCCGATCGACTCCATTTTCACTCCCATCAAAAAGGTCAACTACACCGTGACCGATACCCGCGTGGGTCAGATTACGGACTATGACAAGCTGACCCTGGAAGTGTGGACCGACGGCAGCGTGCAGCCTGATGAAGCCATCAGCCTTGCCGCAAAGATCCTCACCGAGCATCTGACCCTCTTCGTTGGTCTGACCGACCAGGTTACCTCCGTAACCTTCGCCGATCAGGAGGACGACAAGAAGGGCCAGGCGCTGGATATGACCATCGAAGAACTGGATCTGAGCGTTCGCGCCTACAACTGCTTGAAGCGCGCGGGCATCAATACCATCGGCGAGCTGGTCCAGCGCAACCAGGAGGACATGATGAAGGTCCGCAACCTTGGCCGCAAGAGCCTGGAAGAAGTGGAGCAGAAGCTGGCCGGTTTGGGTCTGGCTCTGCGCCCCAGCGACGAATAACGAACGAATTGACATATCCTTCAAAGGAGGAGAAAAACCATGGCACAACGCAAATTGGGTCGTACCGCCGACCAGCGTAAGGCGTTGATCCGTAATCAGGTAACCAACCTGATCTGGTACGGCCGCATCGAGACCACCGAGGCCCGCGCCAAGGAAGTCCGCCGCGCTGCCGAGCGTCTGATCACTCTGGCTGTGCAGGAGTGCGACAATACCGTCACCGCCACCAAGGAAACCCATAACGATAAGGGCCAGCTGATGACCATCGAGGTCGTTAACGATGCTCCCAGCAAGCTGCATGCCCGCCGCATCATCATGAGCTACCTCTACGAGCTCAAGGATGTGCAGCGCGCCGACGAAGACAAGGCTGACTGGAAGGAGCGTACCAAGGACGTGAAGTATCCCGTCGTTGAGAAGCTCTTCCGCGAGATCGGCCCCAAGTTCAAGGCTCGCAACGAAGAAAAGAAGTGCGCCGGTGGTTACACCCGCATCTATAAGCTCGGGCCCCGTCGCGGCGATGCTGCCGAGATGTGCCTGATCGAGATCATTTAATCTCATCAACGAGCGCAAGACCCCTTCCGATTTGCATCGGAAGGGGTTTTTTGTTATCATAGTGTTCAGGCTGCGCCCTTTGTACATACTACCGTGGGTGGTGTGTGTGAGCAAAGGCGGAAAAGGGCGCAGCGGTATGCGTCAGGCGGCTGCAAATAGCCGTACGAAGCAGTGTGGGCAGCACGACGGTGAAGCCCTGTCGATGTTCGAAAGACGGCTGCAGAAGTGGCTGGACGAGATGGAGCGACTGCGGCTGACCGAGTACCTGCGCTATGTGGAGGACCGGCGTAAGCTGCTATGGAACAGCTTTCTCTCCGGGATCGCCCGGGGCGTGGGTACGGCAATCGGTTTTACCATACTTGGCGCAATCGTGATACTCATCTTGCAGGATCTGGCGCGGCATAATCTGCCGCTGATCGGAGTGTGGCTGGATAAATTGATGAATGTGGTGCAGAACGGCATTCAATAGGGGAGGGGCGTTATGGTACTCATGTTTGCGGTGGCAGTGTTCACGCTGGCGGCAGATCTGCTGACCAAGCATCTGGCATCCGGGCTGGCGATGGGCATGGACGTACCATTGATCCCCGGGATGCTGACGCTGCGTCTTACTCATAATGACGGCATCGCCCTTGGAATGATGAGCGGCAATGCTGTTGCGCTGTTGGTACTGCCTGTGGTGATCGTGGTTCTGGGCTGGCTGATGCTGCGGAAATACCACCCCAATGGGTATGTGCGCTTTTGCTGCGGACTGATCCTTGGGGGCTTTCTGGGCAATTACATTGAGCGGCTTGTGCAGGGGTATGTGGTGGACATGCTGTACTTACCCTTTTTGCCGTGGTTTGTGTGCAATATTGCCGATATTGCTGTATGCTTCGGGGTGGCGCTGCTGGTGTTCAGCCTGCTGTTCAGACCCCAGGATTGGAGAGAGAAACATGCAGAAGATTGAAAAAACTGCACTGATCGATATGCGACTGGATGTGCTGGTATCGCTGGAAGGCGATGCAAGCCGTTCTCAGGCTGCCCGCTGGATCGCCGAGGGCCTTTGTGAGGTGAACGGGAAAACCGTCTTAAAGGCCGGTTTTTCGGTCAAAGCGGGGGATCGGGTGGTTTTTACCGTGCCGGATGCGGTGGAATCCACGGTAGAGAAGGAGAATATCCCCATTGATATTCTCTATGAGGATGAGGATGTGGCGGTGGTGGACAAGCCCTGCGGCATGGTGGTGCATCCTGCGGCAGGCAATGAGAGCGGTACGCTGGTGAATGCGCTGCTTTATGCCATGGACAGCCTGAGCGGTATCGGCGGGGTGAAGCGTCCCGGGATCGTTCACAGGCTGGATAAAGACACCAGCGGTGTGATGATGGTCGCCAAAAACGATATGGCCCACGAAAGCCTCTCCCGGCAGCTGAGCGAGCGAAGCATGGAAAAGCATTATCTTGCTGTGGTGGAGGGCACCATGAAGACCGAAGAGGGCGAGATTGACAAGCCCATTGCCCGTTCCAAAAAGGATCGCAAGAAAATGGCGGTGGATCCGGAGGGCAGGGAAGCCCTGACCCGCTGGAAGCTGGTGGAGAATCTGCGGGATGCCGCCTTGCTGGACGTGCACATTCTGACGGGGCGTACCCATCAGATCCGTGTGCATATGCAGAGCGTACACCACCCCCTGGCGGGTGACAGCATCTATGGGCTCAGCAAGGGCGGCGTTCGTGTGCCCAGATTGATGCTTCATGCCCACACACTGGACTTTACCCATCCCCGCACGGGAGAGCGGCTGCATTTTGTGGCTGAACCGCCCAAGGACTATCTGGCAGCGGTTGACCGTCTGCGGGTGAAGAAAGGCTGAAACAAGCGGAAGCTCAGTACAGGAGATGAGATATGGATGAATTGGAGAGAGCTTTTCGACGCTATGCATCCCGGCTTTTTTGAGGAAGAGGAAGTGCAGGGGCTGGAGCAAGAGGATGAGTTTGTGGAGCAGATCATGCTGCTGAAGGATTTTTCCGCAGATGCGGTATCCCTGCCCTGCCCGGAGGGGATCACCTTCGGGATCGCCGAGGGCAGAGGGGAGGATCTGGCAGAGGCGGTCGCCAAGGTGGACGAAGACTGGGTGCAGTATTTCGGCGGTGACAGTCCGGTGTTCTGCGCTTTTGAAAATGACAGGATCGTCAGCTTCTGCTGTCTGGATGATATGGGTACCCATCAGGGGCTGCACATCAGCGGCCCGGGCTGCGTGAGCACGATCCCGGAATGCCGGGGCAGGGGTATCGGGCTGCGGATGGTGCAGCTTGCAACAGAATATCTGAAACAGCACGGTTATGATGCATCCTATATCCACTTTACCCACATCGGGCACTGGTATGCCAAATTGGGTTACGAAACCATTCTCAAATGGAACCGGAACGGCATCCATTGGGCGAAGGGCGAAAACGCCTGAGAGAAAAACCGATCGAAAAACGACATAGAAACAGCCCCTGACCGGCGGAGAGAACGCGCCGGTCAGGGGCTGTTGGTTGGAACAGGTGGGTCAGGGCTTCAGCTTGCCCTCGGCCCAGTGCTTGCGGCACAGGCTTACATAGCTCTCGTTGCCGCCCAGCATAACCTGTTCGCCTTCCTTGATCACCTTGCCGTCGGAAACACGGGCGTTGCAGGTGGCCTTTTTACCGCACCAGCAGATGGTCTTGACCTCTTCGATGGTATCGGCCCATGCGAGCAGCCATTGGCTGCCTTCGAACAGATTGCCCTGAAAATCGGCCCGTAGACCGTAGGCGATCACAGGGACGCAGTCCACGTCCACCACATGCACCAGCGCTTCTACCTGTGCCTTGGTCAGGAACTGCGCCTCGTCCACGATGAGGCAGTCGAAGTCTTTGGCATTGTAGTTTTGCAGATCTTCGATATAGGCGCATTCACAGTTCAGCCCGCAGCGGCTGGCGATGGTGGTTGCGCCGTCCCGGTTGTCCAGACGGGGCTTGAGCATGAGCACGCGCTGGCCGCGCTCCATGTAGTTGTGGCGCACCATGATGGCATTGGCGGTTTTGCTGGAGCCCATGGCGCCGTAGCGGAAGTACAGTTTGGCCATTGGTCTGTCTCCTTTGTGTTTATTCGATCACGGTGGGTTCGATGCCGAGCTCCAGCCCGATCTCGTCGGCACGGGTGGCGGCATCGCTGTAGCCGGCGAGGCTGAGGAAGAGCTGGTAGGCTCCCTCCACATCGCCGCTTGCATAGAGCTGTTCGGCTTCGGCGTACTGCTGATCGCGGAAATGCTGTTTGCATTCCAGCGCCTGCTCCGGGCTGTCGTAATAGCTGCCAAGCATGCCGAACAGGGTGAGCGCCTGCTCATAATCGCCTTCGACTTTCAGCAGGACTGCGTTGTCGTAAACCTGTGTGCGCAGCAGATCCAACCGCTGGGGGGCATCGCTGTAGTCGCCCGCCTGCTCGTAATCGTAGAGGGCGTTTTCGTAGTCGCCGCTGCTCTCTTCGCAACGGGCAATGTTGTAGTAGTAGAGGGTCTTGGCGTTTTCATAGTCCCCCAACGCAAGAAATACATCGGCAGCTTCCTGATGGCTGCCCTCGCTTTCCAGCACGCAGCCATGGCAGTACTGGTAGCGGGTCTCGCCGTACATGAAATCGCGCACTTTTGCGAAATAGGGTTCGGCCGCGATGTATTGCCCTTCGTCGAAAAGGGTGAGCCCGCGGGAATAGGCGGCATAGGTGGGGGCGTTGAGATAGTCGCCGGCTTTTTCGAAACCGTCGGCGGCATCGGCATAAAGCCCTTTGGCAAATGCCTCTACAGAATCGTCATATGCCTTGCGTTTGTTAACGCCGCAGGCTGTGAGTGCCAGAAGCAGGCAGCACAGCAGGCACAGAAGGGAAAGCCGTTTCATGGTAAGAGGATTCCTCCTTATCCGATCGCGCCCCGGATGCCGGCGGGGGGCACATAATCTTTGCGCAGAATGGCGTAGAGCTCCACATCCACAAATTTGCCCTTGTTGAACACCCGCTGGCGCAGGGTGCCTTCGTGCTGCATGTGCACGTGCTGCATCACCCGTCCGCTGGCGGGGTTGGCGACCTCGTGCTGGGCTTCGATGCGGTTCAGGTTGAGGCGCAGAAAGCCCAGGGCGATGACCGCCTCCAGCGCTTCGGTCATAATGCCCTGATTCCAATAGCCACGGTGCAGGCTGTAGCCCACTTCGGCGGAGCGGTCCTCTGGGCGTACCCACATGTAGCCGATGGTGCCGATCACCTTGCCGGTATCCTTCAGGGTGATCACATAGCTGCCGGGTGCGCCGTTGCGGTACTGCCGGAGCAGGTAGCGGATGTAGTTGCGGGTCTGGTGGATGGAGGTGTGCGCCGTCCACAGCACATGGCGGGCTACTTCGGGGTCGGAGGAGTATTCGTAGAGATCCTGCGCATCGCTCATGCGGGCGGTACGGAGCACCAGCCGCTGCGTGGAGATGGTGGGCAGGTGGGAAAAGACATCCATATAGGGTTGCATGGGGTTCTCCTGTCTGTATTATGCGTTATAGGGCCGGGGGTGGTGGATGGCCGGCGGCTGAAGCCCCAGCGCCAGCACAAGAATGCCTGCCGCAAGCAGAAGCAGAAAAAAGAGCATGAGCCAGGCAAAGGGGGAAAGGCGGAATGGTTTTCGCATAAATCATCCTCCCGGTATGGCGCGGCAGGATGAAAATCTGCCGCTGCTTCGTTGATTATTTGCAGGCTTCCGGTCCGCAGAGCTTGTGCCATGCCATCAGCACGCCGGTGATGGTCTTGGAATCGGGGATCTCGCCCTGCATGACCAGCTGCACCGCTTCGGCAAGGGGCATTTTGACCACGTCGATGAATTCGTCGTCATCCAGATGGTTTTCGTGCTGGCTGAGCCCGGTGGCAAGGAAAATGCCGATCTTTTCGGTGCAGAAGGCGGGGGTGGTGACCAGATCGGTCAGATGCTCCAGCTTTTCGCACTTGAGACCGGTCTCCTCCTGCAGCTCCCGCTCGGCGCATACGATATGGGGCTCGCCCACATAATCCAGCTTGCCGGCAGGGATCTCCAGCGTGAGCAGACCGGCCACGGGGCGGTGCTGGCGCACCAGATAGATGTTGCCGTCCGCGTCTACGGGCACAACTGCCGCCGCACCTTTGTGCAGAACGGCTTCAAGGGTCATTTCGTTGCCATCGGGCAGGCGTACCTGCATATGGGCGACATCGATAATCAGACCGTTATAAACGGTTTTCTGGGAAAGAGTGGTGGAGAGCAGATGCTGCTGATCGTTCATAAGGGTCGCCTCCGGTTTGGTGATATGGTAATAGTATTCGCCGCCGACAGGGCATACCCTTTGCCAAGGTGAAAAAAGTACAGGTAAAAACCTGTAACAAAGCGACGATTCCTTGTTTTTCGGGCGATGTTGCCACCCTGCTTTTCTTGACAGCAACAGGCGGACAACGTATTATATAAAGTAGGCACAACAAACGGCTGTACATTTGCGAACAGATTGGAAAATTGCCGTCTTCCGGGACGGTTTGCCATTCATAAAGCCATCATTCCGGGTGTATGTGAAGGAGGAGCCAATGATGAACCAGAACCAGAAAAACACTGCCCAAAGAGTGTTTGCCGCTCTGCTGTCGGTGCTGATGCTGCTTTCGCAGCTGGTACTGCCTGCGGCAGCCTTTGCTGCGGTGGATGTTTCCACCCTGCCCCTGCTGACGGTGGGGTATACCGATCTGGACGGCGAGCTTTGCACGCTGTCGGTCGCCCCTGCCGCCACGGGCGTGAATATGGACGAGGTGGTGTACTGGGCGCAGCTGCCCGGCAACGCCAACTGGGAAACGCCTGTTACCCTGACGGCGCTTTCTCAGGACGGCAACGTGTGTATGCCTGACGGCACCGCCGCCTATCCCGGCGTGAACGCCACCGAGAAGGACGGGTCCAGCTATACCGGTTGGGTAGAGATCTACACCCCCGAGGAAATGAATCTGATCGCTACCTATCCCATCTACCTGTCCACCCTGCCGCTGCCCGAGGAACCCGAGCCGGTAGCCGCCAGTGTGAACGTATACTACGTGAATACCGCCGACAACAGCGTGCTGCTGACCGACACCAAGACCGATCTGGCAGCGGGCGAACACTGGATCAGCCCCGACCGTGCAGGCGAGGTGAGCGGTTATGACCTGGTCAGCAGCGACGCTCAGCTGGTGACCGTCTATGCCGACGGAACCATCTCCGGCGATGTGTATTTCCAGATGCAGGCCAAGCCTGTATACGCCAGTGTGAACGTATACTACGTGAATACCGCCGACAACAGTGTGCTGCTGACCGATACCAAGACCGATCTGGCAGCGGGCGAACACTGGATCAGCCCCGACCGTGCGGGCGAGGTGAGCGGTTACGACCTGGTCAGCAGCGATGCCCAGTTGGTGACCGTCTATGCCGACGGAACCATCTCCGGCGACGTGTATTTCCAGATGCAGGCCAAGCCTGTATACGCCAATGTGAACGTATACTACGTGAATACCGCCGACAACAGCGTGCTGCTGACCGATACCAAGAC
>JAFXBE010000121.1 GCA_017516765.1 Clostridia bacterium
GCCCGCAACCTCAGTCGGCGTACAGCCCACTAACCGTGGTCTGTACTTGCTTCGGTTGTCGACTGCGGGTCGCTAACGCCTTCGGCGTTGTGCGCACTGCGCACGCGCTTCCCTTCGTCGCCCCTTACACAGGGGAGCCTTTTTTGGGGGGACGGCTGCATCAGTCCCCTCCCCCCCATACACCCTGTAACGATTTCTCCCTCTCCCTTGCCCCCCCACCCGCCCCTGTGCTACAATAGGTAAATATGATGGGTGAATTGTCTGCATTTGGCATCGCCATGCCCCCGGCAGCCGTCCCATCCCCACCCCAGCAAAGGAGCCGCACCGCCATGACCGAACAGCAACTCCGGGAGACCCTTGCCCCTGTCCGCTGCTTTATGCTGGATATGGACGGTACCTTCTATCTGGGCGACCGCCTGCTGGAGGGTTCCCTCGACTTTCTTGACAAGCTGCGGGAAACCGGGCGTACGGCATTGTTCGTTACCAACAACTCCTCCAAATCCGGGCAGGTGTATGTGGAAAAGCTGCGCCGTATGGGGGTTGAGGAACCCTTCCTGCGGGTGCTCACCTCCGGGCAGACGGCGGGGCGGTACTGCATGAAGCGGTTCCCCGGAAAGAAAGCCTTCGTGCTGGGCAACGATCTCTACAAGGCCGAGCTGGCCGCCATGGGGCTGCCCATGGATGACCAAAACCCCGATTATGTGCTCATCGCCTACGACACCACGCTGGATTATGCCAAAATGACCGCCGTTTGCGACTTTGTGCGTGCCGGGCTGCCCTACATCGCCACCCACCCGGATTTCAACTGCCCCACCGAGACCGGCTTTGCGCCGGATATCGGAGCCATCATCGCGTTTATCGAAGCCAGCGCAGGGCGCAGACCGGACCTGATCCTGGGCAAACCCTACGGCGGCATCGTGGAGGATGCCCTCGCCATCACCGGGCTTTGCAAAAACCAGCTGGCCATGGTGGGCGACCGGCTGTATACCGACATCGCCACAGGCGTCAACTTCGGCATGCTCAGCGTGCTGGTGCTCACCGGCGAAAGCACCCGTCAGGAAGCCGAAGAAGGCCCCGTAAAGCCCGGGCTGATCTTTGACCGTCTCTCCGCCATGAATCCCTATCTGTGAGGTGTACCGGCATGAAGCAGAAACGTTCCCTTCTGTTGCTTACGGCAGTATGCGCCGCCCTGTGCATCCTGCTGACCCTGTGTGTGACCGCCGTGGGCGCAGAGACCGCCCCCGCCTTCCAGCCCGTTGGCTACGGCGCAAAGGGCGACCAGGTTACGGAGATCCAGCAGAAGCTGAAGGATCTGGGCTACTACACCGGTAAGGTGAGCGGCAACTATCTGGACGGCACCTTTGCCGCGGTAAAGCGGTTCCAGAAGGATTACGGGCAGGAGGAGACCGGCGAGGTGGACGAAAGCACCTACGGCCTTTTGATGACCGCCCAGTACAAGGTGCTGCGCAACGGCGAGGACGGCGACGACGTTACCCGCCTGCAGGAAAACCTGATCGCCCTTGGCTACCTGAACACCCGCGCCACGGGCAAGTTCCGCTCCGCCACCGAGGCGGCGGTGAAGGCGTTCCAGCAGCATAACGGGCTTACCGCCACCGGCGTTGCCGATGCCGCCACCCAGCAGCTGCTGTTTTCCACCCGCGCGCTGGCAAAGGGCGCACAGCCCACCCCCACCCCCGGCCCCGATACCGACGTGGGCGACGTGAACGATGTGGTCATGGTGGAGGACGGACAGGGCACCGAGGACAGCCGCGCCGATGTGGCGTACCGCAAAAAGCTGGTGCGCGGTTCCGAGGGCGCAGAGGTAAAGCAGGTGCAGACCCGTCTGACCGAGTTGGGCTTCTTCTCCGGCCCCATCAGCGGCTACTATATGAACCAGACCATGGCAGCGGTCAAGCTGTTTCAGGAATACAACGGGCTGCCCGTGGGCGGCGGCGAGATGGACGAAGCCACTTGGAACGCCCTGTTCAACACCGCCGACGTGGTGGATGCCCAGTCCACCCCGCGCCCCACGCCCGCGCCCACTTTGCCCCCCTACTACGTGGTGGTGGACGTAAAAAACCAGGTGACCAGAGTCTACGCCATCGATCAGGACGGGCAGTACACCATCCCCGTCAAACAGATGATCTGCTCCACCGGTATGGTGGGCAACGACAGCGATCTGGGCGATTTTGTCACCAACGGGCGCAGAGCCCAGTGGGCATACTTCAGCCTCTACGGCAGCCATGCCCGCTACTGGACCCGCATCAACGACAGCATCGCCTTCCACAGCGTGATCTACAATCAGGTGGATAACATGGCCCTGAATGTGAAGAGCTACAACAAGCTGGGCTCCCGCGCATCCCACGGCTGCATCCGCCTTCTGGTGAGCGACGCCAAGTGGATCTACGAAAACATCCGGGCAGGCACCACCATCCACATTACCGAAGACCTGCCCCTGGACGAGGAGCTGCGCTACGCCGTAAAGCAGCCCCGCCTCAACAAGGAACTGATGTGGCCCGCCACCACCCCCGTACCCACCGTCGCCCCCGCTTACGACCCCGCAGGGCTGCCCCCCATGCCCTTCCGGCAACTGAAGAGAGGCTCCACCGGCGAGGATGTGTACTGGCTGCAGTGCAAATTGCGGGATCTGGGCTACTACACCGGCACCGTGACCGGCAGCTACTACAAAGGCACCATCAACGCTGTAAAGGCCTATCAGAAGGACCATCAGCTGAACCCGGACGGCAACGCGGGCAAAAAGACGCTGGAGCATCTCTACGCCGATGTGCTGGCAGCCTGCACCCCCAGCCCCTCCCCCGATCCGGAGGTCACCCCCAGCCCCGCGCCCACCATGACCCCCGAACCCACCCCCGCCAAGGTGTACCTGATCCCCGCCCCCGCGCAGGAATGATCCTGCTTTCACACCCCTTCCTCCGGCGGATGAACCCCCGCCCACCATCTATTCGGGAGATGCATGTATGCAAAGAGTCAACCCCCGCCGAAAGCTGAGCCAGCGCGCCGCCATTATGATTCTGGTGGCCATACTGGTATTGATCGGTCTTACCGTGTGGCTGATCACCAACCTGTTCAGGGAAAAACCCTCCACTGCCGTAAACGCCTACAAGATGCCCTGCCCCAACAGCCAGAACATACGCCCCTTCGGCAACCATCTGCTGTATTACGACGGGCTGAGCATCCACTGTATCTCATCCACGGGCTCGGTGCGCTGGTCGTTTCAGGTAGGCCCCGCCGCCGGTTTCGACTGCACCGATACCGCCATCGCCGCCTGGACGGGCAGCACCCTGTTCATTCTGGATGCCAACGGCAACTCCAGCTACAACGACAGTCTGGGCGAGGAGATCCAGTTTGCCAGGATCGGCAAGCAGTACGTGGGCGCGGTGATCGGTCAGACCGATTCCCCCCGCCTTGTGGTGAAGGATCACGAGGGCGCGCACATGGACGAAGAAGCCGATGCCTACAACAAGCTGATCATGCTGGATCTGGGCTTCTACGGCCCCAGCGGTCAGTATATGTGGACGCTGGCGCTGGATGTGTTCGGCACCGCGCCCAACACCCTCCTCAACACCTTTGAGGTGGGCAAGATGAACACCGGCGAAGCCTCTCTGGGGCAGCCCATCACCTATGGAGTGGTGTACGAAAACAACAAGCTGCGGGTGGTGAATACCCGCAAAATGCTCACCTTCGACTACCGGGGCAACGAGGATATCAACGGCAGCGTGCTGGTCTACGGCTGGCGGCTGCTGGATACCGAAGTGCCCGAGCGGGGCGACGCGCTGATGCTCTTCGCCCCCACCGACCAGACCGAGAACCTGTTCGACATCACCTCCCTGCGCCTGCTCAGCGGCAGCAAGGACAAGCGTTACACCATGCCCGACAACTGCGTGGGCGCAGCGGTATGGAACAAGACCATCTACGCTTTCTCCGGCACCCAGCTGTTCCGCGCCGGGATGAACGATACCCGCTTTACCGCCTTCGGGCTGCCGCTGGAAAGCCCCGTGACCCGGCTGCTGGGCACCCTGAGCGACGGCAAAGCCATCGTTGCCTGCGACGATGAGGTTTACGTGCTTACCCTGCCCCAGGGCTACACCATCACCGACAGGAGGTAAACACAGATGAATGTTGTGGATATCATTATCCTGATCATACTGGGCATCGGACTGCTGACCGGACTGTACCGCGGCTTTATCCACTCGGTACTCAATCTGGGCAGCGGGCTGATCGCCTTCGCCGCCAGTTTCCTTCTCTACCCCAAGCTGGCGGATGTGGTCAGCGGCAACCCGGACATCATCCGTATGATCTCTTCCTTTACCGACTCGGAAAGCCTGCTGGGCGATCTGGATCTGAGCAACAAGCTGGTGTCCATGCTGGACAATGCCAACATCGCCGCCATCGTGGAACGCGCCGACCTGCCCAACCCCATCGGCACCCTGCTGGGGCACAACCTGGCGGGGCAGGTGTTCAGCCCGCTGGGCAACCTGGCCACCAACGTGGGCGATTACGTGAACCAGACCGTGATCAGCGTCAGCATCAATGTGCTGTGCTTCCTGGTATGCTTCCTGCTGTGCTACCTGCTGCTGACCATCTTTTCCAACATGCTGCGCGCCGTTTTCCGCTTTCCCGTGCTCAAGCAGCTGGACAGCCTTGTGGGCGGCGTATTCGGGCTGCTCACCGGCGTGATCCTCTGCTTTGCCCTGCTGACCCTGCTGCCCCTGCTGGAAAGCGTGGTGCCCATCCCCGGCTTCCGGGAAATGGTGGACCAGAGCCTGCTGGCGGGATACTTTACCAACGGCGGTCTGATCATATCCATTATGAACCGGAAGCTGTAAGGGCAGGGCTGCACGTTCGACCTGCTGCACGTCCGACCTGCGTAGCAGGTCGTCCGCGCTCATAGTGGACAGCAGTTCCGCGGCTTAAAGGGGAAGGGGCCCTTCCCTTCCCCACGCCGCTTGCTTGGTCGCCTCCTCGAGCCTATGGCTCTGCGGGGGCGCCCCCGGTTCGTGGGGCTTGGGTGCGGGGTTGGGGGTGGTCTATTGAGAAGGCTCCTTCCGAAGGTGGGCGACGAAGGGAAGCGCGTGCGCAGTGCGCACAACGCCGAAGGCGTTAGCGACCCGCAGTCGACAACCGAAGCAAGTGTAGACCACGGTTAGTGGGCTGCACGCCGACTGAGGTTGCGGGCCGTAGGCTGTCGCCGTCAGGCGACTGAGGGTGCTTGGTGTGGGAGTGTGTGCCGGTTCGGGGTGTTCACCACCCGGGGCAGAAAACCACTGTCCCCATCGCCTTGCAATTACCCCTACCATCAGGCACTTCGTGCCAGCTTCCTCCCCCGCTGGGGGAAGAAGCCTTTGCTGGTGGCTGTTCCAGCCGCTCGACAGGCAAACCTATGGTAACGATTTGTTTTCTTGGATGGCGGTGTTTGGCTTCTCGGGGTTGGGGAGGCAGCGAAAGCTTCTTCAGCAGCCGACAGCCGGCCCGCACCGCGACGATAGAGAGCGACGTCAAATCCCTGTGCCCTTTTTCGGGGCGGCATAA
>JAFXBE010000056.1 GCA_017516765.1 Clostridia bacterium
CCGATTCGTTTCCAGTCGGAGCGCAGGGCAAGGGAGATGGCTTCCAGAGCATTCGGAGAGCCGCTGCCGCCGCAGGCTTCGATCCCATCCACGAAGCGATTGAAGGCTTCCTGCCCGTCGGGATCGTTCAGATCGAAGAATTCGCTCTGCTCCATGGCAGCATCACCGTCGCAGGCATAATCGCGGAACACGATCACCTTTACGCGGACATCGCTTGCCTCTTCCATCCCCGGAACGGAGGCATCGCGAATCGTCTTGACCTGCTGTTTGACGGTATCCATCGCACCGCTCATCGCGGCGCTGCCGTCGATGCACAGGCAAAAATCCATTACATACGGATTCGTTTTGGGCTTAACATACTCAGACATTGCAAGTACTCCTTTTCTTCATTTTCTTCCATGAAAAGCGAACAGCACCGAGTATCCCGGAAGCACACTCCCGCCGTCCGGAAAAACGCTCTGTAACTGTCTGTCAGTACGTCTGTCGATTAGCATAATGATACCAGATCTGACAAAAAAAGTCTATCTCTATTTCTGCTCTTCCCACACAAAAACCCCCGCCGTCCGTAACGGCGGGGGTTTCCATACATACTGGGCTTATCGTTCCTCGCGGAAATAGGGCAGACCCAGCGAGGCGGGGGGCTGATCCTCCCGCTTCTTGCGCAGGCTGGTGATCACCAGCACGATGATGGTGACCAGATAGGGCAGGCAGCGGAAGACCTCCTGCATCTGGCGGTTGAGACCGGGGATGTACAGGTACAGGATGCACAGACCGCCGAAGAGCCAGCTGCCCCAGATCACGTTGAGGGGACGCCAGCGGGCAAAGATGACCAGCGCCACCGCCAGCCAGCCCAGATCGCCGAAGCCGTTGTTGTTCCAGCCGCCGGTGGAGTAGTCCATAACGAAGTACAGACCGCCCAGACCGGCGATCATGCCGCCGATGATGGTAGCCATGTACTTGTAGCGGGTCACGTTGATGCCCGCAGCATCGGCGGTGGCGGCGCTTTCGCCCACGGAGCGCAGGTTGAGACCGGGGCGGCTCCGGTAGAGGAACCAGTGCAGCACAATGGTGATGATGATGCCCGCATAGGTCAGCATGCCGTAGCCGAAAAGCAGCTCGCCCACCACGGGCAGGTCGCACAGGAAGGGGATCTTGGCACGGAACAGGCTGGAGGTGGTAGCGGTGGAAAGCTGACCCACGCCGCCTGCCATGGTGCTCAGACTGCCGCCGAAGAAGTTGCCCAGACCCACGCCGAAGGTGGTCAGCGCAAGACCGGTAACGTTCTGGTTGGCGCGCAGGCTGATGGTGAGCACGGAATAGATCAGTGCGCCAAGGCCGGAGAACAGCAGGGCGCAGAACAGGCTGCACAAAAGCCCGATCAGGGGGATGGGGGTCTCTGCGGCGCGCTCGTAGAAGAATGCACCGATCAGACCGCCGATGCCGCCCATGTACATCATGCCGGGCACACCCAGGTTCAGGTTGCCGCTCTTCTCGGTAAGGATCTCGCCGTTTGCGCCGTAGAGGATGGTCATGCCCATGGTGAACGCCTTGGAAAGAAAGGTAAGAAAGATGTTCATGCCTTCACGCCCTCCTCCTGCTGATGCTTGCGGGTACGGAACTCCAAGCGGTAATTGATAAAGAACTCACAGCCGAGAATAAAGAAGAGGATAATGCCGGTAAGGATCTCGCTGGCGCTTTCGCTCAGGTTGAAGTCGGTAGCGATCTGGATGCTGCCGCGCTCAATGAACACAAGGAACAGCGCAACGATGATCATGGCAAAGGGATTCAGCTTACCCAGCCATGCCACGGTGATGGCGGTAAAGCCGCGCCCGCCTGCCAGACCGGTGGAGATGGTATGCCCCACATCGCCCGCCAGCAGGAAGCCGCACACACCGGCGATAGCGCCGCTGAGCACCATGGTGCGGATGACCACCCGGCTTACGTTGATGCCGCTGTAGCGGGCGGTGTTCTCGCTTTCGCCCACCACGGCGATCTCGTATCCCTGCTTGGTGTAGCGCATGTAGACATAGATGGCTACGGCGATCAGCAGCACGATGATGATGGTGAGCAGGTACTTGTTATCGCCCACGCTGGGCAGCCAGACCGACTTGTCCAGCGAACCCACCTTGTTGGAGCCCTTGGGCTTTTCCCAGAAGATGATGCAGAAGGTGACCACCTGGGTGGCAACATAGTTCATCATCAGGGTAAAGAGGGTCTCGTTGGTGTTCCATCTGGCCTTGAACACCGCAGGGATGATGCCCCACAGCGCACCCGCCAGAATGCCCACCACCGCCATCAGGCTGTAGAGCAGCCACGGGGGCAGGTTCTTGCCGTAGATCATCACGGCGGCGGTGGCCAGTGCGCCCATCAGCACCTGACCTTCCGCGCCGATGTTCCAGAAACGCATGCGGAAGGCGGGCAGAACCGCCAGCGAAACGCAAAGCAGCACAGCCGCCTCACGGAAGGTGACCCACATGCGGCGGCTGGTGCCCACCGCACCGTCCCAGATGCCTGCGTAGACCTTGAGGGGATTGAGGGCTTCCTTGCCGGGGATCATGCCGGTCATCAGCACGATCACGCCGCCGCAGAGCACCAGCGACAGAAGCACCGCCAGCAACCGGATGCCCATGCTCTTCCAAAGGGGCATGGGATCCCGCTTCACGATATGCATCAAAGGCTCACGAACCTTGGTATTACTCATTTGCAGCCGCCTCCTCTTCCCCGGTGTGGGATTTGGTCATCAGCAGACCGATCTCTTCCTTGGTGGCGGTACGCCCGTCCACAATGCCGGTGATGCGTCCGCCCGCCAGCACCATGATCCGGTCGCACAGCGCCAGCAGCACGTCCAGATCCTCACCCACGCAGATGACCGCCGCGCCGCGCTGCTTCTGCTCGTTGAGCAGCCGGTAGATCGTATGGGAGGAGTTGATATCCAGACCGCGCACGGGGTAGGCGACCATCAGCACGCGGGGGCGGGAGGCGATCTCGCGACCCACCAGCACCTTCTGTACGTTGCCGCCGCTCATCCGTCCCACAGGCGCATCCGCGCTGGGGGTAACGATGCCCAGATCCTTGATGATCTTCTCGGACATCTCCATCGGCTTCTTGCGGTGCAACAGCCCGCCGTGACCGTCCCGGTAGGTGCGCAGCATCATGTTGTCGGTGGTGCCCATGTTGGCCACCAGACCCATGCCCAGACGATCCTCGGGCACAAAGCTGAGGCGCACGCCGAATTCCCGGATCTCCTCCGGGGTGTGGTGGGTCAGCTCTACCCAGTCGCGGGTCTTGGGCTTGTAAAGGATGCTGCCCTCCGTGATGGACTGCAGACCGGCAATGCTCTCCAGCAGCTCGCGCTGACCGCTGCCTGCAATGCCCGCAATGCCCAGGATCTCGCCGCTGTAGCATTCGAAGCTGGCATCGGTCAAAACGGGCAGACCTTCCCGGTTCACACAGCTGACGCCGGTCATCTTCAGGCGCAGCTCGCAGTTCTGCGGCTCGGGGCGTTCGATGTCCAGCACCACCTTTTCGCCCACCATCATTTCGGTCAGGCTCATTTCGGTGGCGGTGGCGGTCTCCACCGTGCCGATGCTGCGGCCCTTGCGCAGTACCGCTACCCGGTCGCTGAGCGCAAGCACCTCATGCAGCTTATGGGTGATGATGATAATGCTGTGCCCCTGGGCGCGCATGTTGCGCAGAACGGCAAACAGCTTGTCGGTCTCCTGGGGGGTGAGCACGGCGGTGGGCTCGTCCAGGATCAGGATGTTTGCGCCGCGGTAGAGCATCTTGACGATTTCCACCGTCTGCTTCTGGCTTACGCTCATTTCGTAGATCTTCTTGTCCAGATCGATCTCGAAGCCATACTTTTCCGTCAGCTTACGGATGTCTGCGGTGATCTTTTTCATATCCAGCCGCATTTTGCCCGGCAGCCCCAGAATGATGTTTTCGGCAGCGGTAAGCACATCCACCAGCTTGAAGTGCTGATGGATCATACCGATGCCCAGCTGGAAGGCATCCCTGGGGGAGCGGATGACGACTTCCTTGCCGTCGATAAAGATCTGCCCCTCGTCGGGGTAGTAGATACCGGCCAGCATGTTCATCAGCGTGGTCTTGCCGCTGCCGTTCTCGCCCAGCACAGAAAGGATCTCGCCCTTCTGCACGACAAAATCCACGTTTTCGTTGGCAACGACCTTACCGAACCGCTTGGTAACGCCGCGCATTTCGATCATTGGGGTCAATGGGAACACCTCCGTAGCTTTGGTGCATGGCATTGTGAGGGGGAGAAAACTGATTCCAGTGTAAAGATACCAAAAAGTAGACACAATGTAAAGGGGGCACGTTCGACCGATTTTTCCCCGGGGAGGGGGAAAAATCGGGCGTGCGCGCTTGGAGGGGACAGCAGTTCCGCGGCGCTTATGGGCAGGGTCCCTTCCCTGCCCGCGGCTGCACGTCCGCCCATTTTTCCCCGGGGAGGGGGAAAAATTGGGCGTTCGCGCTCGGAGGGGTCTCCGTTTCCGCGGCTTAAAGGGGAAGGGGCCCTTCCCTTCCCCACGCCGCTTGCTTGGTCGCCTCCTCGAGCCTACGGCTCTGCGGGGGCGCCCCCGATGGGTGGGGCTTGGGTGCGTCATCTCAAGGCTGCTTCCGTAGGAGGTAGCTGTCTGCGAAGGTGACAGCCAACAAAAAGGCTCCTTCCGTTAGGAGGGAGCTGTCGCCGTCAGGCGACTGAGGGTGCTTGGAGCGGGGCGGTGTGCCGGTTCGGGGTATTCACCACCCGGGGCAGAAAACCACCGTCCCCCATGCCTTGCAATTACCCCTACCATCAGTCAGGCTACGCCTGACAGCTTCCTCCCCCGCTGGGGGAAGAAGCCTTTTGGGGTGGGTGTTTCCTTGGGGATAGGCAACTCCATGAGCCTACCCTGTGCAAGGGGCGACGAAGGGAAGCGCGTGCGCAGTGCGCACAACGCCGAAGGCGTTAGCGACCCGCAGTCGACAACCGAAGCAAGTACAGACCACGGTTAGTGGGCTGTACGCCGACTGAGGTTGCGGGCCGTAGGC